>JBDZVP010000009.1:26513-38297 GCA_040255765.1 Sphingomonadales bacterium
GACGGCGTCGACCCGCTGGGCTGCACCATCGACGCCGAACGCGATGTCGGGCGAGCCCGCGTCACCCTTATCCGCGCTTAGTCTTTTTTGCGCTTTCGAGAATTTCATCGAATTCCTCGGAAAGCCGCGCGCCCATGGCCGTGGCGGCGGCCTTCGCGGCATCTTTCAGCGCCACTTTGGAATTGCTGTCTCGCCTTCGGGTCAGGCGGTGGTGCGTGAAGGACGCGAGCGCTGCCGCGGCTCCAGCCGCAAGCACGTCCGCGACGAGCGGGCTTTCGAGAAGGCCGACCAGCGCGTCGCTGGCGGTCATCGCGCTTTCCGCTTTTTGCTGACGAGGGCGCGGTGATGACTTCGGCTTTGTTCGTTTTGCCGCCGGAGTTTTGCGCTTGGCCGCAGGCTTTCGCTTTGCAGGCGCCGCCGTTGTTTTCGTTACCTTCTTCGCCATTGGACGACTTTCCCTTGAGGGCTCTAATGCGCCCTTAACGCCTGTCGGCCTTTTTCGACATTTCCTTCTTTTGCCTGATGTGGGCGAGGTAGCGGAAGCCCATTCCGAGCACCGACGCCGCCATTCCGATGATCAGGGCCGGCAAATGCCACCAGGGTTCTCCGGGTTTCGGCCACGCGATAGCGCCCAGGAAAAACACACTCGCGATCGAGACGATGTAGCCCAGGGCCTTCCAGTCGAGGCCAGCGTAACGTTCGACATCATTCCTATCCATCGCATTGAGGAACAACCATAAACGCCGATGGGTTTCACCGCGAACAGGAGGAAACCATGGCTGACAGGAATCAGGACGCGATCGCACTTCTCAAGGCTGACCATGACGAGGTCCAGCAGCTCTTCAAGGATTTCGAAAAAGCCAGCGGCGACGGCCGCAAGGAAAAGCTCGCACGCAAGATCTGCCGCGAGCTAACGATCCATTCGATGATCGAGGAAGAGATTTTCTATCCGGCCTGCGAGGGCAAGGTCGAGGAAGACCTGCTGAAGGAAGGCTATGTCGAGCACGACGCCGCCAAGCTCCTGATCGCTGAAATCGAGGCCGGAGAGCCGAGCGACGAATTCTACGATTCAAAGGTCAAGGTTCTCTCCGAAGAGATCGACCATCACATCCAGGAGGAAGAGAAGAGGATGGAAGGCCTCTTTTCCCAGGCGCGGAAGGCCGGACTCGACATGGAGGCTCTCGGCGAACAGCTCGCGCAGCGCAAAGCCGAGCTCATGAAGCAGACCGAAAGCGGACCGCTGCCGACTCCCGAGCTGACGACGATGGATGAAACCAGCGCCTGACCGGCGAGCTTACCGCCCGGAAGCGACCTTCGAGCCGCTGGCCGGGTCCCATCCGTAGACGTCCTTGATAAACGTCAGCTGCCCGTCCTGCGGGACCGCAGTCAGGTAAGTGACATAGATGGGCACGGGCCGGGTCAATTGTTCCGGATGTTCGGGGTCCTTGATCGACTCGTCAGGCTGATGCCCCAGCAGCCAGGTCGCCAGCCCGTGAGCATCGTCCAGCCGGATGCACCCATTGCTTCGAGTCCGCTGTGATTCCTTGAAGAGATAGCGGTCGGCGGGATCGGTGTCGTGCAGGTAGATGTCCTGCGGATTGGCAAAGGGGAATTTGAGCTCGCCCATGAAATTTTCAGGGCCTGGATCCTGGCGAATTCGAATGCTGACCTTGCCTGCCGCGACGCCCTTCCAGTCAACCTGGCTGGCGGGAATCTCGGTTGCATTCGCCGTCCAGTCCGACATCACCCTGAAGCCGCGCTTCTTCAGATATTTGTCTCCCTCCGCGGCATAGCGCGGAGCGATGTTGAGCCGGGTCAAAGTGTCCGACGAATTCCAGTAGGGGTTGTGGATCACGTAGAACATCATGCTGGTGATCAGCGGCGTTCGCGTGTCGGCCCGGTTCTTCAAATAAGTACCGTTGTCGCCGAGCACGACCTTCATCGAGCCGACCGGCTGCCCATCCTGATACATATACAGCATCTGGGTGGCCGAATTGACCATCACGAAGCGGCCCTTAGCGGGCATTCCGCGGGCGCGGTCGAGGTTCGCGAGGACGCGCGGGTCCGGCACGGTGGTGCCGCTCGCCTGCATCTGCCGCCACGCCGCGTCGCGAATGCCGGTGTAGATACTGTTCGGATTGGCTACCGTCTGGAGATAGGCCGAAAGCGACGGAACGCCGGCCGCGATCTTGAGCGTATCGGCAGCCGACGGCGGCTTCGGCCGCATATATTCATAGCCGTAGGTCATGCCCTGGACCGGCCGGTTCATGATCTGGGCATAGAGCACCAGGGCCTCGGACAGCGTATGCTCCGCGTAAGCGATCGCTTCCGGCGCACCGGTCGCCGCCTGCTGGAGCGCGGCCTGCACCTGCGCTGCATATTGGGCGCCGTTGGAAACGCCGTCGAGCGGGGAGCGCTGCAGGATCTGCACCATCTCGGCAGCCGCGGGATTGGTCGCATTGCCGTTGAACCAGATCGAGTAAGGATGGGACGCGTAGAAAGCGCGAACCTCCCCTGACGATGGCAGGTTGGCCGACAGGTACGGCAGTTGCACCGGCGCAGCCGGGACCGGCGCAGGCTTCTGCTTTGCCTCGGCAATGGCCGGGTGGAGTATGAGCGCTGCAAGCGCGGCGGAAAGGATCCCCGTTCTCATGTCACTGAGTTAGATGAGGAGTTCGTCCTTAACAACGCATGAGCGACGATTTGCGTGGCCAAATCAGCTCGACCGTGACCGCAAAGACTCACCGCGCCGACAGCGCGTGCTGGCGGCGCGGTGAACCGTGTGTCCGTTGGCGCGAGTCAGGCGCCGATCAGGACGGGAGTTCCAACATCGGTAACCGTGTACAGCTTCTTGGCGAAGCCGGAAGGCAAGCGGATGCACCCGTGGGAAGCGGCGTAACCGGGGTTCGGACCCGCATGGAGAGCGACGCCATAGTCCGTGATGAACTGAGCGAACGGCATCGCCGCATTATTGTATTTCTTCGAACGGTGCATCGGGGTCTTGCTGAGGATCTGGAAGACGCCCGCCGGGCTTTCCTTGCCGTCGCGTCCGGTCGAGATCGACGCCGCTGCAACCAGCGTATCCCCTCGATAGAGGAATGCTAGCTGGTTATCGAGGCTGATCACCACCCGGTCCGGGCCGGAGAAATCGCCGGCATCGTCGCGCCAGACATATTTGCCGGGCTTGAGATGGTCAGTACCGAAAACCGCCATCATGTCGTCAACCGCTGCACGCGAGGCCGCGGAAGCAGTTACCCGGGCTTCGTAGCTTTGGGTGGCATGAGCGGGGAATGCGGGAACGCTGAGCGCGAAGGCGCCCGCTACCGCCAGCGCGATAGCCAGCTGTTTCATTTTTCATCACCTGAACTTTTGTGTTGACTTTTGCCGAATCAATGATCGGCGCCGATTCGGGTTCCCGAAAAGAAACCGAATTGCCTTCACTCAGGCTTTGAAAAAGCTGCCCCTCAATACAGCAGGAATGGGCTTCGCTGCTCTTCCCAGTCGCGCTCGTCCGGGATCGCAAGCGCGTCGAGATCGGCGGGCACAGCGTCGCTATCAACCCACTCGCGCAATAGCGGCGAGCCGTTGATCACGTCGATCGGAAGCTTCCCGAACGCATATTCGTACGGGAAATCCCGCCACAGGCCGTAATCCGGATAGAGCCGGCGGATGGTCTTGAAGGCGATCGCCTGCAACCGCCACGGCCTGAACGAGTCATGATCGTAGAACTTCGCTTCCGCGTGGATCATCAGCCCGTTGCATAGCTGCCGGACATGCTTGTGGAAGGTCGGCTCGAAATGAATCTCGCGAAGCCTGCAGCCGGCCAGCCATTCAGGAGCAAGCTTCTCCATCTCGTCGAGAAGCTTGCGGGGCTCGATATCGGGCGCCCCGAACAACTCGAGCGGTCGGGTCGTCCCCCTGCCCTCGCTTAGCGTCGTACCTTCCAGCATCACCGTGCCAGCGTAGCAGCGCGCCATGTTGACGTTGGCGGCATTCGGGCTCGGGTTGATCCACACACGCTCCGGCGGCCAGCCGAAACCGGGGCCTTCGTCCGGTTTCCAGCCCTCCATTTCGATCACCCGATAGTCGACGTCGAGGCTGAAATGGCCGACGAACCACTGCCCGAGCTCGCCGAGCGTAAGCCCGTGCCGCATCGGGATCGGCCCGGCGCCGACGAAGCTCTCCCATCCCGTCCGAAGTGCCATCCCCTCGACCGGTCGGCCGGCGGGATTGGGCCGGTCCAGCACCCACACCGCTTTGCCGTGCTCCGCCGCCGCTTCGAGCACATAAAGAAGCGTTGTGATGAAGGTATAAATTCGGCACCCGACATCCTGCATGTCGATCAGGATCGTGTCGAAGGTCGACAGCATTTGCCCGGTGGGCCGGCGGACCTCGCCGTAGAGGCTGAAGACCGGGATCCCGTAGGTTGGATCGGTAAAGTCGGGCGACTCCATCATATTGTCCTGGAGATCGCCGCGAACACCGTGCTGCGGTCCGAACTCGGCCGTGATCTTCACTCCGGCGGCGATCAGCGCGTCGAGGCTGTGGGTCAGGTCCGCGGTGACCGACGCCGGATGCGCCAGGAGCGCGACCCGTTTGCCTTCGAGCTCTTTCAGCAATTCAGGATTGGCGAGGAGCCGGTCGATTCCAAACAGGGTCATGGAAGCTGTCTAGGCAAGCTTGGCGACGAAGCAATCCGCGAGATGGAAGTCGGGCTTGTCCGGGTTGCAGTGGGCAAGAGCCCAATAGGATTTCGTCCCGTCCTTCTCCTCGAGAACCGCAGCGAGGCCGAGCCGCCACGATGGCTCCGAATCGACCGCGATCGTCGCGCCGATCGCCCACCAGGTGAAATTGTCTTCCATCCGGACATAGGGCTCGGCGACTTCGGCGGGCGCCATGCCATCCCGACAGCCGGAGAAATCGTAAGCCGCCCAGTCGCCCGACGGCGCGAAGTTCCATTCGCGATAGGTCCTTTGCCCCTTGGGCTGGAGGAACGCCTCGAAGCAGGTCGTCGCCCAAAGCTCGTCTTTCCGGCCCGGATTGCCGGCTTCCGGAATGACGAAATTCCCAATCGGAGCACCGACCCCAAACCAGATGTTCGTGGTCGCGACCGATCCGAGCGAGCTTGCATGATCGATGTTCGCCCAAATTTTCAACGCCGGGTCGCTCGGCGGCGTGGTCGGGTGCGAAGCCAGGTTGAACTGCATCGCAACGATAGTAGCAGTGGATGAACTGTCACGCTAAGCGGCAAATGATGACCGCCTATAAATCCGACCTCCTCAAGCTCCTCGACGAGCGCGGCTACATCCACCAGGTAACCGACGCCGCCGCCCTCGACTCACTCGCGCTGAAGGGGCCCGTGACCGGTTATATCGGCTTCGACGCGACCGCTCCCAGCCTCCACGTCGGCAACCTCGTTTCAATCATGCTTCTCAGGCGGATGCAGCAGGCGGGGCACCGGCCCATCGTTCTGATGGGCGGCGGAACCACGAAGATCGGCGACCCTTCAGGCAAGGACCAGAGCCGAAAGCTGCTCGACGAAGAGACGATCGCTTCGAACATCGCCTCCATTCGAAAGAATTTCGAGCGCTTCCTCGACTTTGGCGACGGTCCGGCCGGAGCGGTCATGCTCAACAATGCGGAGTGGCTCGACGGGCTGGAGTACCTCCCCTTCCTTCGCGACGTCGGCCCGCATTTCACGATCAACCGGATGCTGACCTTCGACAGCGTCCGCCTTCGCCTCGATCGCGAACAGCCCCTAACCTTCCTCGAATTCAACTACATGATCCTCCAGGCCTACGATTTCCTGGAGCTTTCGCGCCGCGCGGAGTGCCGGCTGCAGCTCGGCGGCTCCGACCAGTGGGGCAATATAGTCAACGGCATCGAACTCACCCGCCGGATGGACGGGACGGAGCTGTTCGGCGTGACGACTCCGCTCATCACGACCTCCGACGGCGCCAAGATGGGCAAGACCGCCCAAGGCGCCGTGTGGCTCAGCGCGGACCTGCTCAGCCCTTACGATTACTGGCAATTCTGGCGGAACTCCGCGGACGCCGATGTCGGCAAGTTCCTCCGGCTGTTCACCGACATTTCGCTGGAGGAGATCGGGCGGCTGGAAAGCCTTCCGGGCGCCGAGATCAATCAGGCCAAGATCGCGCTCGCTAATGCGGCGACCGCGATGCTTCACGGCGACGAAGCGGCGCGGGCGGCGGAAGAAACGGCGCGGCAAACCTTCGCTGAAGGCGGCGCGGGAGAGGAGCTTCCGACGTTGCCGGTTGGCGAAGGGATGACCGTCACCCACGCGCTGACGGCCCTCGGTTTCACGTCTTCGAACAAGGAAGCGAAGCGCAAGATCGCCGAGGGCGCGGTTCGGCTGAACGATCAGCCGGTGAGCGATCCGGCGCTGATGGTGACGACGGGCAAGCTGAGTCTCGGAAAGAAACGTCACGGGTTGCTCGTCCCGTGAGCAAGCGCGGTGAACGGCGACATCTGTTCACCGACTGGCGTGAACTGGCGCGCGAATATGTGATCGTCGTCCTCGGCGTTCTTACCGCGCTCATCGCGCAGGAGTGGGTCCAGTCGATCGAGTGGCAGGACAAGGTTAGCGCCGCGGTTTCCGACATGGATCAGGAATTGAGCAATGGCGACGGACCGCAGGCGCTTGTCCGTCTGGCAATGTACCAATGCCTTGCCGACCGGTTGCAGGCCCTACGGGAGACGATCAACTCCGGCGATCGCGCGGCCGTGAGGCAGCAGATCGCTCAAATCTCACTGCCGCTGCGAACGTATAACAGCTTCGCGCGAGAAGCGGCCAGCTCCTCCGACATCGCAGCTCACATGCCTCGCCACACGATGTACGAGTATCGGGTCGTTTACTCGCTAATGCCCGAGCTCGACGATATTCACCGCAAGGAGCTGGAGGATCTCGCGGAGCTTCGTTCGATTCCCGCGAGCGGAGGATCCCTCGGGCAGGAGGAAAAGCGAGCCGCCCTCGCGGCGGTCGAAAACCTGATGCTCGACAACGATCGCATGAAGCGGGGATCCGCCTTCACCCTTCGTCACATGCGCGATCTGGGAATCGGGGTCAGTCGAGCGCAACTCAAGCTAAATCTGGCGGATGTCCCGGTTTATCGGGGCTGCCTCACGCCCGACGTCAGGCCAATGATTCAACTCTCGCCTCCGACCTATCCAGGGAGCGCTTCGCCTAGCCGCCCCTGATAAGCCCCACCGCCTGGTCGCGCTCGAAGAGGTAGAGGCCCACCCGCGCCGCCTGCCCGCGCGGGCCGGACAGGCCACCGTCGCGGTCGAGAAGGAGCTGGGCATCGGCCTGGGCGATTGGAGCCAGAGCCTCGACATCCTCTGCTTTGGCGACCCGGAAGCCTTCTTCGCCCGACTGGCGGGTGCCGAGAATTTCGCCGGGACCGCGAAGGCGAAGATCCTCCTCCGCGATCCGGAATCCGTCGTTGGTTTCGCGCATCAGCGCAAGCCGCGCCCGCGCGGTTTCGGTCAGGTTCGAGCCGCGGATGAGGAGGCACGTGCTCTTGCCGCTGCCGCGCCCTACCCGCCCGCGAAGCTGGTGGAGCTGGGCCAGTCCGAACCGCTCGGCGCCCTCGACGATCATCAGAGTCGCGTTTGGAACATCGACGCCCACCTCGATGACGGTCGTCGCCACGAGCACGGCAAGGTCGCCGGCCGCAAACGCCGCCATCACCGCGTCCTTCTCGGGCCCTTTCATCCGCCCGTGGACCAGCCCAACCTTGTCCTCGCCGAAGCGCATTTTGAGCACTCGCGCCCGCTCCTCGGCGGCGGCGGCATCGCTGGATTCGCTCTCCTCGACGAGGGGACAGACCCAATAAGCCTGCCCGCCAGCCTCGATGTGCCGCCCAAGTCCGGCGATCACGTCCGGCAGCTTCTCGTCGCTGATCACGCGAGTTTCTATCGGAGTCCGCCCCGGAGGCATCTCGTCGATCCGGCTGACGTCCATCTCGCCATATTGGGTGAGGGTCAGGGTCCGCGGGATCGGCGTTGCGGTCATCACCAAAAGGTGCGGGGGCCGGTCGGCCTTTTGCGACAGGAGCAGCCGCTGCGAGACTCCGAAGCGGTGCTGCTCGTCGATCACGGCGAGGCCGAGGGTCTTGTAGGCGACCTTCTCCTGGAAAATGGCGTGGGTGCCCACGAGGATGTCGATCGAGCCGTCGGCGAGCCCCATCAGGACGCTTTCCCTGGCCCGGCCTTTCTCGCGGCCGGTGAGGATCGCGACCTGAACTCCGAGCGAACTGAGTTGCCTGCTCAACGTATCGAAATGCTGGCGGGCGAGGATTTCGGTCGGCGCAAGAAGCGCCGCCTGAGCGCCGGCTTCGACCGCGATCAGCATCGCCTCGGTGGCGACCAACGTCTTGCCCGAGCCGACGTCGCCCTGGAGCAGGCGGAGCATTGGTACGCCCTGCTCCATGTCGCCGCGGATTTCGGCGATCACCCGTCGCTGCGCGCCCGTGTGCTGGTACGGCAGCTTCAGGTTTCCGATCAGCTTGTCGGTGCCGACCAGCGGAATGCCGCGATTGCGCCGCGCCGACTGGCGAAGAAGCAGCAACGCAAGCTGATTGGCGAAAATTTCGTCATAAGCGAGGCGGCGGCGCGCATCAGTCGCGTATGGATCCTGATGCGCCTCGGCGATGGCCGAGCGCCACGGCCGCCATGCTTCGCGTGCAGCAAGGCTAGGCTCGATCCACTCCGGGAGCTCGGGCGCGCGCTCGATCGCAAGCTGGGCAAGCTCGCGCATGCGCTTGTTCGTCATGCCCTCGGTCAGGGGATAGACCGGCTCACGGGGCGCGGGCCCGGGACCCTTCCCTGGCTCCGACACCTCCGGATGGATGATCTGCCATTCGTCGCCATATTGCTCGAGCTTTCCCGAGACGATCCGCACCTCGTCCATCGGCAGGCTCTTCTTTGCCCAGCCGGGATTGTTGAAATAGATAAGGCTGATCGAATTGCCGTCGCGATCTGCGGCGATCACCCGTGTCGGCCCGCGCCCCGACCGTGGTTCGCGGGTCTGGAACGGTTTTACCTCCAGGATGACATTATGGCCCAACAGGGCGCCACTCGCCGCCGGGGCACGAACGCGTTCAATGACGCCGGTCGGGAGGTGATAGAGAAGGTCGATCGCGCGGGTGACGCCGAGCCGCTTCAACTGCTTTGCCACCTGTGGCCCGACGCCGGGCAGCGTTTCCACTTCGGCGAACAACGGGTTGAGGATTTCAGGCCGCATGGCTGCAATCAGTGGTGCGAGCGCGCGGCTTCGTCAAACGAAGCTGAAATCCACCCGCTCAAACGGCTTTTCGTCGAACGCGTAGCCCGAATAGGGCCCGTTGCGGTCGACGAAGAACAGGAAGAGATGCGCGGACCATTTGTTCGGGTTCGGCTGCATCCGCCCGTGCGCGTAGTGGCTTCCCTGATAAAGGACGGCGTCCCCCACCTGCATCGGAACCGACGCATAATCCATCGCTCCGAAATCGTCCGAGAGCGGATAAAGGGAGTCGATCCGCTCCTTGCCCACTTGAAGATCCCAGACCTTGTCGTCGCTATATTCGAGCGTGAGCGAAAGCCCGAACTCGCTCGACGGGCGATCGGAATGGACGCGGCAGATGTCATCCTTCAGGTAAATCCGGAAATAGGTGTAGCTGGGCAGCAGGTCCTTCCCAATCAGCCTGCTCATGGTGGGCGTCAGCCCCCACAGGAAAAACTCCAGCGGCTTGAACACCTCCGAAGGGACATCGAACGCGGGATGCTTGAGCACCGCCGGGAACGGCTGGGGCTTGCTAAGCGGAATCGGGCGCCCGCCGGTCGCCTGCTTCAGCCTGGCGACGATCGCTCGCGCGACTTCCGGTGGCACAAGCTCCCGGATGTGCGCATAGCCGTCGTTCTCGAAGTCGCCGATCACGTCCACGGCGCCGGTCGTAAGAGATGAGTGCGCGGCCCGCAATGCACGGCTTTCCTCTCCCGCGCCGCGCTCCTACATGGCGACGATGCAGTCAGACGCAGAGTTGAAGCGCCTCCGCTGGCGAGCGCACCATCGCGGCACGTTCGAGGCGGACCTGTTGGTCGGCGGCTTCTTCGACGCTCATCACCAAAGCTGGAGCGAAGCCGAGCGGTCCCTGTTCAGGCGGATGCTCGAAGAGCAGGATGCGGACATCATGGCCTGGGCGAGCGGAACCGCGGAAGCTCCGGAGCGCTACCAGGGTCCAATGCTCCAGGCGCTCCAGAAGCTCGATTATATCCCGATTTCGAAATGACCGAGCCGCTTCAACGAATCCTCGGCGCGCCGGAGCCGCTGACTCTTGCCGGCGTTCCTAACGGCTTCCTCCCGTGGCTTGCGGCCGACCTCGCGCGAGCCGCATACGGACGAAGCAAACCATCGCGCGCGGTCGTAATCGCCGCCGACGAAGCCGCAATGCGGGCGTTGGCGGACACGGTTCCGGCCTTCGCGCCCGAAGTCGAAGTCCTGACGCTTCCGGCGTGGGACTGTCTTCCGTACGACCGGGCTTCCCCCGCGCTCAGGGTGATGGCGGAGCGGCTGTCGACACTCAATGCGCTGGAGCGACCGCTCAAGAAGCCGCAGCTCCTCATCCTGACGGCGAATGGCTCGGTGCAGCGCGTCCTGACGCCCTTCCGGATCCGCCAACTCACTCAAAGGATTGCGGAAGGCGACAGGGTCGACCGCGACAAGCTGATCGAGCAGCTGACTGCTCTTGGTTACCAGCGCACCGACACCGTCGCGGAGAGCGGCGAGTTCGCGGTTCGAGGCTCGCTGATCGATCTGTTTCCGTCCGGCGAAAAGACGGCGCTCCGGCTCGATTTCTTCGGCGACGAGATCGAGACCCTCCGCCGCTTCGACCCAGCCGACCAGCGATCGACCGGCAAAGCCGATGCCTTCACGCTCATGCCCGCTTCGGAGGCATTGCTCGACGAAGACACGATCAAGCGGTTTCGCGAGCGCTATCGTGAAACGTTCGGCGGGACTGCGACTGGCGATCCGCTTTATCAAGCAGTGTCCGACGGCCGCCGAATGGCCGGGATGGAGCATTGGCTACCTCTCTTCGAAGAGCGGCTTGCGACCATCTTCGACTTCCTTGGTGACGACGACATCCTGGTTCGCGATTCGGGGACCGACGACGCGCTCGATTCACGCTACGAGAGCGTCGAAGATTACTTTCAGAACCGGACCCGGATGATGGCCGCCGAGCCGGGCAGCTACCGGCCGCTCCCGCCGGCTGCGCTCTACGTAACCCACGATGAATGGGACGAGGCGGTGAAGGCGCGCCCGATCCACCGCACCTCGCCCTTCCCCGAACCCGAAAGCGCGACCATCATCGATTTCGGAGTCGAGGCGGCGCGCGATTTCGCTCCGGAGCGGGCGCGCAACGCCAATGTTTATGAAGCGGTCGCGGACCACATCCACAAGCTCCGCCGAAGCGGAAAGAAGGTTGTCCTCGCCAGCTATACCAAAGGCGCGCGCGAGCGCCTTGCCGGCCTGCTCGAAGACCATGGGCTGAAGACGAAGAAGGTCGTCGAAAGCTGGCCGGAAGCGCTCGGATCGAAAACGCAGCCTGCGCTCCTCGTGCTCCCCTTGGACCACGGCTTTTCGACTCCCGATGTTGCGGTTCTGACCGAGCAGGACATGCTCGGCGACCGGCTGGTCCGCCGCCGCCGGCGCCGCAAGAATGCCGACGCCTTCCTCGCCGAGATCGCCTCCCTGTCTCCCGGCGACCTCGTCGTTCACGCCGAGCA
>JBDZVP010000083.1:0-7591 GCA_040255765.1 Sphingomonadales bacterium
AGCGGGCCGAACGCAAGCCAGTGCCCGATGATTTTCGCGGCGGCGACGCTCTCGTCGGCAATCCCCCTGACGGCGAGCTGGTCGAGAATTCCGTCGGCGCGGTCCGGCTCGACCAGCCGCTCGACCGGGAGCAGTGCGGCCGTGAGCGCCGCGATCCACAGAATGCCGGCCGCGATCCGCCCGAGAAGTCGCGCATCTGGCCCGACCGCGAACGGAACCAGCGTCGCGACCAGCAGGAAGAAGGCGACCGGAAGCCAGGCCGGACCGCTGAACCCGCGGCGCGCTTCGCGGACGATCAGATAGGCGATCACCCGCCGATCTCCAGCAGCCGCCACTCGCCCTGCGGCGGCGAATGGGAAGCGACGACCACCGTGCATCCGCTGCGCCGCATCGAGTCGATCACCAGGGCCAGCCTCTCCGAGCCTTCTGCATCGAGGCCGTTCAAGGGCTCGTCGAGCAGCCACAGCGATGCGCCGGACGCCACGACTCGCGCCAGTCTCGCCTTGCGGGCCTGTCCGGTGGAAAGCAGCCGGACCGGCACTTTCGCCAGGTCGTCGATGCCCATGATCTCAAGAGCGCGATCCAGCGGATATTCAGCCACCCACTGACCAAGGGCCGCTCGAAGGCCCAACTCGCGATCGAGGGCGAGATTCTCGTCGGCGAGCGCGGCGTCCGAGCGTTCGACCTCGCCTCTTTCCGGCCGAAGAAGCCCCGCTGCTAGGCGGATAAGGCTGGACTTTCCGCTGCCATTGGGCCCGATCACGTGAAGCGCCTCGCCGCGCCCAAGCTCGAGATTGAAACCTTCGAAGAGCAATCGGCCGCCGCGCCTCAGCGACACGTCCTTGAACCTGAGAAAGCCGTTGAAGGACGTCACTCGACGCTATCCTCGAGCGCGTGGATGTCATCGTCGGACAGCCCGAAATGATGGCCGACTTCGTGGATCAGGACGTGTGCCACAAGATGTTCCAGCGTCTCCTCGCCTTCCGCCCATTCGTCGAGGATCGGCCGCCGGTAGAGGAAGATTCGCTCCGGCAGGGTGCCCGAATGCTCGACGCTCCTCTGGGTCAGCGGAATGCCTTCATAGAGGCCGCTGAGCTCGAAGGGGTTGGCGATCCCCATCGCCGAAAGGGTGGCGTCGTCGGCGAAGTCGTGGACGAGGAGGACGATGTCGCCGAGCGATTCCGCGAAGGGTTCGGGAAGGCGCTCAAGAGTCGCCCGGGCGATCGCCTCTATCTCGTCGGCTGAGGGCGGAGTCCCGAAGCGGCGCATCGCAAGGCCATAGTTGCTTATCGGCAATGGCGGCAAGCTTGCCCGCTTGGCGTCACCCCCCTAAATGGGCCGCCTTCCTCAGGCATGCGGAGCGGTGGCCGAGTGGTCGAAGGCGCTCGCCTGGAAAGTGAGTATACGGCAAAACCGTATCGAGGGTTCGAATCCCTCCCGCTCCGCCATTCCCACTCGATCGGATGCACCGCCGCTTGGTGCGACTCGGATGGGGGGCGTATGACGTGCGTGGGGATAGAAAGAAGGTACGCCATGCAAAAGGTTGGCGACATCATCCACCACCGCCCGCGCGATGATTTCCGCGATGGTGACCATCAGGAATATGTGAAGGACGGAGTAAGCCAGATCTTCCTTGTCGGAGGCGCTGCAGTCGTCCTGGTCGGGGCCTTCGTCGTTTCGCTGTTCTAGCCGGCCGGCCCGGGCTCACCTCGGCTCGAACGCGTTGAGAATCGGGCAGGGGCCTTTGCGGCCTTTCGCGCAGTCGCTTGCCAGGCCAGCCAGCGCTTCCCGCGCCTCCCTCAGCTCGGCGATCCTTTCGTCGAGGGCCGCGACCCGGGCTCGAGCGAGTTCGCGCGCGCGCGGGCGATCGTCGGAGGCGCTGAGCTCGAGGAGCTCTCCGATCTCGGCAAGCGTGAACCCCGCGGCCTGGGCCGAGCGGATGAATTTCAACCGGCGAACATCCTCGGCGGAATAGCGGCGGACTTCGCCCTGGGGCCGGGGAGGCTCGGGGAGCAGTCCGCGCCGCTGGTAATAGCGCACCGTCTCGACCCCCACTCCGGCGGCTTTCGCAAGGCCGCCTATCGTGTCCGAATTTTTCGCTTGAGTCCGTACCATAGTACGGAGGTCATAGAGCCTTCGCGGCGGGCGAATCAACGCTCCTCGCTAACAGGAGATGACCAATGGAAAGTGAAAAGAAGAGCGGATGCCGCTGCAATCCCTGCACCTGCAAGTCGGCCGGCTGCCGTTGCGAAAATTGCACCTGCAAGCCCTGCAACTGCTAACCGCGATGGGCCGCTGTCCCGGGCAACCGGGCGGCGGCCTTCATTTGCCCGGCCTGCGCGCGAAGAACATCAGATAGGCGAGCCGCCCGTTTTCCGGACTGTCGCCGAAGCCCGGCGCGCTGTTGTGGAACATCCACGGGCTGAACAGGATCAGGCGGTTGAATCGCATCGGCGCGGTGAAGCTCTTTTCCCACCGCGCGGGCTTCAGCGTGTCGGCGTTCACGACGCCTTCGACCAGCGCGTTGATATCGCGATAGCCGGCGTCGCGGATTGCGCTTGCGGATTGCGGGACGCGGTCCAGCCCGGTGGGCCGGTGGCGGAAGAAATCCGTGCCGCCCCGGCAATCCCCTGGAAGGCTGAGATAGAGGATTCCCGAATAAAAAGCGGGGTCGATATGGACTCCGCTCCGGCCGCGATCCTTCTTCAGAGTGATACGGCAATGGCCGTGGAGAGTTCCCGGCGCCGCCATAACCGGGGTCCCGATCACCTTCGACACATAGTCGTCGAGCCCGGGGATCGGCAGCGGCCGCTCCGAAACCAGGCCGGGATAATTGCCCTTCTTGAACCGGGGATCATAGCCAAGGCGAAGCGCCTGCCGCCGGAGCTCGCCCGGGTTGGCGACGAAATCGTCGATCATGATGAACGAAGGCGGCACCGATCCTTGTCTTACCTTATTCTCCGCAGACGTCCCGGGTGCCGGTCGACGACAGGCGCGAGAAGTTATTGGGGTCGGTGCTGATGATGACGCCCTGCGGCTTGCACTTGCGAAGCTGGAAGCGGACCTTGCGATCCTTGAAATCGAGCGAGATCCGCCGGAAGGTTTCGAGAAGGTCGGTTCCGAGCAGGAGCGCGGGCTGGTCGGAAAGGCCGAACAGCTTGAACGGCGGAACGTCGGCGAACGCCATCGGAACGTCGCTGATGGTAATCGGCCCAAGTTGCAACTCGCCGATCCGCGCGACCTGCAATTTCTGGGTGACCCCGGTCACGCCGATGACCGGCACGTCGATGAACTTGTCGCGGTTGCCGCGGATCAAAAGATCGCGAAGGGCGAGATTGCCGATGGTGATTTCGGTTCCCGTGTCGATCACGGCGTCGAGCGAGACACCCGCCGCGCGGACATGGGTGAGGATCAGCTGGCCGCGCTTGCGGCGCGCGGTGACGACGATCTCGCCGGGAACGGATATGTAGCGAACCGAAGCATCCTCGACCTTGATGAGGCGCTTTTCGAAATCCATCAGCAGGCGCTTCGCCACCAGCGCGTCGATCCCGACGATCCCGTCGCCGCCGACGTCGAATTCGCGAAGCGCCGGGAGTTCGAGATTGCGGATGGTTGTGGGCCCGAGCGTCAACTCCGCCACCTTGACCCGGTCGACCACGTCCCGCGAGGTCATTCCGTTGAGAATCGCCGGGGTGCCGAGGGGGAGCTGCAGCTGGCGGGCGATTCCCATTCCGATGACGGAGGTGTCGGCGCCGCTGTCGACGATGAACCGATAGGGACCGCTGCCGTTTACCTGGACGTCGACGCTGAGCCGGGTTTCCACCTTCTTCGCTTTCACGTCCTGCCCGCCGATGGCGAGGTTCGGATCGATCTGCGCGGGCGGAAGCGGCGGCACATCCGGAACGCTGCCGGGCGGAGCGGGCCGGGGCTTGCTGATCCTGGGCGGCTCTTCGGCGGCTGCAACGCCGGACAGGCCGGCGAAAGCAAGGGTGAATGCGATAATCGGCACGCGGCGAGGGCTAGACACGATGCCGTCCTCCCAACCTTACGGAGTCGCATTCTAGCGCCAACCGCTGCCGTCCGCCCAGCGGTTCTCGACGGACGGCGGGGAACGCACCGCGCCGCCGGCCGTTTATAACGGGAGCGAAATTTAATCGGGGACTATCGAATGCAGGAAACCCACATCATCGAGCGCGCCTTCGAACTTGCGCCGCGCTATTCGAGCATCGATGAAATCCGCAAGGCGCTTCGCCACGAAGGCTATTCCAACGTCGACGCCCATCTCGCCGGGGCGTCGATCAAGGCGGATTTGAAGAAAAGGTTCGCGCGGTAAAATCCCGGCATTGGTTGCGGGCCCGATCGGCCGCTATGACACGGCCGAGCCCGCGGATCCGCGCAGGCAAGGAGAGCTAACCATGGCCAAGGGCCAGCAAAGATCGAACAAGGAAGCGCGAAAGCCGAAGAAGGCGAAGGTAAAGACCATCGCCGCCAACCCGTCGCAGAAGGGGTCGCCGGCCGGGCTTGGCAAGAAGGACTGATTCCATAATGTCGGCGTCGGTGCGAATCCTGGTCGACGCCGACGCCTGCCCGGTGAAGGACGAGATTTATAAAGTCGCCTGGCGCCGCGAGGTGCCGGTGACGGTTGTCAGCAATCAGCGCATCCGCGTTCCCGACCATCCGCTGGTCGAGCGGGTCGTGGTGTCCGACGCGTTCGACGCCGCGGACGACTGGATCGCCGAACGGGCCGACGGGCATAGCGTCGTGATCACCGGCGACATCCTCCTCGCCGACCGGGCGCTCAAGAAAGGCGCGACCGTTATTGCGCACAACGGGAAGCCGTTCACCGCCTCGAGCATCGGCGGAGCGATCGCGACTCGGGCCATCATGGCGGATTTGCGGGTCGCCGCCGACGGAATCAGCGGCGGACCGGCGCCGTTCGCCAGGGCCGACCGGTCGCGTTTCCTGCAAGCGCTGGATTCGGCGCTGGTGCGGTTGGGAAAATAGCGCGTGCTCGACCCACTTGGATCCGGGCTGTGGGTCGCGGATGGCGGCACGGTTTCCTTCTTCGGCTTCGATTATCCGACGCGGATGGCCGTCGTCCGGCTGGACGAGGGCGGCCTATGGGTCTGGTCGCCGATCGCGCTGACGCCCCGGCTGGAAGAGGAAGTGCGGGCGCTCGGACCGGTGCGGCACCTGGTCAGTCCCAACAAGCTGCATCACCTCTTCCTCGCCGCCTGGAAGTCTGCGTTTCCAGACGCGAAGCTGTGGGGCACGGCTTCGACGATCGCGCGGTTCCCCGATATGCATTTCGACGGAGCGCTTGCCGGCGATCCGCCGCCGGATTGGGCCGGGCAGATCGACCAATATCATTTCACCAACTCCCGCTTTCTCGACGAAGTGGTCTTCTTCCACCGCAAGTCGCGAACCGCGATCATCGCCGACCTGTCGCAGCCGTTCGGCGAGACCTTCCTGAAGCGCCATTGGCCGTGGTGGCTTCGCTGGATCGCCCGGCGGGTAGGCATGGTCGAGGGCAAGGGCTACGGCCCGATCGAGCTCCGCCTCACCTTCCGCAACCGGGCGGAGGCGAGGGCAAAGGTGCTGGCGCTGATCGGCGAAGGGCCGGAGCGAGTCGTCGTCGCTCACGGAGAGATCGTTCGAAGCGGCGGCGCAGCCTGTCTTCGCCGGGCCTTTGCCTGGCTGCTGTAGCTTTTAACGGCCGTCGAGCTGGTCGAGCCTGGTCAGCATCCGCTTCATTTGCTCCTCCGCCGAACGAAGCTCGCCGGTGATTTTTGCCGGATCGGCGTCGCGCATGGCCTCGGCGATCTCCTTGTCGATGTCGACCGACTGCGCCTCGCGCAGGTCGCGCTCGATCTCGGCCTTGCGCTTGGCCGGGTCCTCGCCCGCCGCGCGCATCTCGGCGGCCTCCAGGTCGATTTCGGCGAGGTCGCGCTTCATGTCTTGGATATCGCGTTGATAGTCGCGCTTCATCAGCCCGCTGCGGGCACGCTCGAGCTCCTGCCGAGCCTCGGCCAGCCGCCGCGGAAGCTCCGCGCGCTCGCGGGCGAGATCCTGCTGGGATTTGGCGATGACTGCACGAAGCTTCGAGCGCTCGGCCGGGGTGAGCTGGTCGAGGCTCTTCACCTTGCCGTCGATGAGGACATTGTCATTGGCGAAGAAGGCCGTGCTGTCCTTGCCCAGCTTGACCCCTCCGGAGAGCGTAACCGTGCCGTCCGGATTCTCCGTATAGGATTCCGGCGTAGGGGCCGGTGTCCCGGCGGCGGCTGGGATCGCAGCGGCCGGCGCATTCGCTGCGGCCGGCGCAGTCGTTGCGACGGGAACCGCCTTGGACATGGGCGAGTCGACATATTCGGTTGCCCGCGTCGCGGTCAGCGGGAGAGCGGCACCGGCGGCGAGGACGATCAGGGTCTTGCCGGCAAAGCGGCGGGCGGCGCTCGGGTTGGTAAGCATGGAAGCCAGTCTCCTGTGCAAAGTGCGTGGGCGGTCGAGCGCGCCTGCGAACAGCAACGCGCGGCCCGAAGCGGCTTTGGCGATGGCCTGGGCATAAGCGGCTCGGTTGCAGCCGCTCGCGGTATCGAGCACCCGGGCATCGCAGGCGGCTTCCTGGTCGAAGCGGAAGGCGGCGTGCGACAGCCAGGCGAGCGGGTTGAACCACTGCAGGCAGAGCAGGGCGAAGGCCAAATGGCTGACGAGCAGGTCGCCGGAGCGATGATGCGAAAGCTCGTGCTCGAAGGCTAGGCGGCGCTCGTCCGGCAAATAGCGGTCCTCGAAGTCGATCGGCAGAGCGATCACCTTATCCAGGATTCCGAACGCCATCGGGCCGCGGACGGCGGGACTCCGGAGGATGCGGATTCCGTCGAGCCGGGCGAGCTGGACGCTGTCGCGGAGCACCTCCCACCGCTGCCAGCGATAGAGAAGGAGTCCGCCGACCAGCATGAAGGCTGCACCCGCGATCCACGCGGAGAGCGCGAGCGCCTGCCAGTCGATGCTGTCTATCAGGGCCGGCTCCGGTGCGGGCGTTGCGGCAAGGGTAGCCAGCGACAGCGGCGATGTTGCGGGGATGACTCGCTCGACCGTCTCGGTCAGCGGCGGCATCAGCATCCGAAGCGCCGGGATCAGCCACAGGCCGTAGGCGGCTGCGGGGCCGAAATGGCGCCGGACCGGCTCGCGGACGAGCAGGACGAACGCCATCAGGAGCGAGGTCGCGATCAGGGTGTCGATGAGCCAGTCGGTCATTTGCGAAGCTCCCTGATCATCGCCTCGATCCGGGCGAGGTCGTCGTCGTCGAGCGCTTCGTCTTCGGCGAGGCGGGCGAACAGCGGCGACAGTTTACCGCCGAACAGGCGGGTGACGAAGCGGCGCGATTCGGCCGCGACATAGGGCTCGCGTTCGATCGCCGGGGAATAAAGGAAGCGGCGGCCGTCCTTGGCCGGGCTGACCGCCTTTTTCGAGAGGAGACGCGAGAGCAGGCTCTTGACCGTGGCGAAGGACCAGTCGCGGTCGGCGGGCACGCGCTCCGCGATCTCGGCGGCGGTGAGCGGCCCGCTCGCGGACCACAGCACCTCCATCACGC
>JBDZVP010000084.1:0-7511 GCA_040255765.1 Sphingomonadales bacterium
TCTCGACCGGCACGGTTTCGACCTCCGCCGAAATGCGATAGCCAAAGCCGTGGACCGTCTCCAGCGACGCACCGTCGTCGCCAAGCGCGCCTCGAAGGCGGCAGATCGCCTTCGCAAGCGAATTTTCGTCGACCATCCGCCCCGGCCAGCCAGCTTCCAGCAAGCGGTGCTTGTCGACGTCGGCCGGGCTCTCGGTGAGCAACAGAGACAGGATTGCGGCGGCGGGGCGGTCGAGGTCGACTCGACGGCCGGCGACCCACAGCCGGCGCCTGAGTGGGACGAATTCGACATTGCCGAACCGTTGAACGCCGCTTTCCATACGGCACCCCCGATGATCGCCAATGGTATGGCCGGGTCCCCTTCCGCGTCAATCGATCCGGATCAGCGGCGTTCAGAAAAATTCAGAATTGCGGAAAGACTGTCTCGCCCCGCCGGGAGCAGATTGGCTGCGTAGCAGTAACGGGGGGTTATCGATGACCATGACACGGACCTTGATCCGGGCGGCCCTGCTTGCCGGATCGGTGCTCGCTTTTTCTGTGCCCGCCTATGCGCAGCCGGCAGGTGGAAACGATACCCTTGGCCGGATCATGGGAAAAGCCATGGCCGCGAACACCGAAGCCGTGACAGCAGCGGCACGGTGCGATGGATCGGGAGTGGATGCCGCAAGGGCGAAGCTCGCGGCGCTTGAGGAAGAAAGCCGAAAGGCCGCGCGGGACGCGGCAAACGCTACGAAGCTCGGGATCTCGGCGATCGACCCGGCGGCCGCTGACGCGGTCTACAAGAATGTAAAGGCGCTCCACGCGCAGGCGGATTCTTACGCGCTCACGAATTGCCCGGTGCCGAGGCAGCCGGTCCAAGTGGGGTCAGCCGCGACTGGCTATCCGCTCCACGCATCGGGATCGCCCAACGGAAGCTGGGTCCTCATCCATGCGGATGTCGCAAGCGCGAACGTCGCTCGCACCGGAATTGGAGTCGAGGCAAACGGCACCGAGACCTTTGCCGGCTTGACGGACCGCAACGTCACCAAATGGGGCGGGGCCGTTCGCGGCAATTTCATGTTGCCCAGAATGGGAAGCATCCGCTTCGACGGCAGCTACATGGACGGCAGGTCCAGGGGCCGCTTCGACATTCCCATGACCAACGGCGTCGACCTCGGTCTCGTTTATAGCGATTTCTCCCCGGGGGGCAGCACCGGGATCATCCAGCCGTTCTTCGGGCTCAGCGGGACGACGGATGTCCGAATGCGGCAGGCCCGCGCGGACCTGTGCTGGATACTCGACGTCTTCGGCGACGAAATGAGCGACGAGGAATATGAAGCCAAGGCCAAGGAACTGGCGATGTACGGCGGGCCGTGCGTATCCTGGAACTACAACCGCATCCGCTACGACATGACGGCCGGCTTTTCCGGCAATCTCGGCGGAAATCTGTTCCAGGCAGATCAAATCCGCGACCAGACCATCAAGAACAACATGTATGGCCTTGGCGGGGTGATCGGAACGACGATGCCGCTGGGCGGTCGCTTTTCATTCAACCTGGAAGCAGGTGCCCAGCTCTACCGGCTTCACAGCACGCTCGATTCGCTGGAGCTGAACTCCAACAATTTCAGCGGCATGCTCGACCGCGATTTCAGCATCGATATCCGCGAGACTCGCAATCGCACCGGATGGCACCCGCACGCCGAGATCGGGCTGAACTACAGCTTGAGCCCGACCGTTGGACTAACCCTTGGCGGCCGGTATGATTATTGGTCCAAGGTCGGCAGCGTCTTCAACCCGTCGAGCGGGGACGACCTGTTCATCGATAACCGCCATACCGAGCTGCGGACCCACGGCCTCAGCGAATGGACCGCGTTCGCAGGTTTGCGGGTGGCGTTCGGGATGCCGGAACCGCCGCCGCCACCTCCGCCTCCGCCTCCGCCTCCGCCGCCGGCCTAAAGGCCGCGATTGAGCTTCCGCGCGGATTGCGCGATGTTCGTGCCTTCCCGAGCTGGAGTGGCACGAGCCGATGAAGCGCGATCCGAGAAGCATCTTCGAACGGGCGGTTCAGGCGCCTCGGAAAAGCGAGCGCGTGCCGATCCGGGCGATGGTCAAGCTCCGGCGCCGCGGCCACCATAATTTCACCGTCCACGTCTACGACCTCTCGCCGGAGGGCTGTAAGATGGAGTTTCTCGAACGGCCCGAGCTCGACGAGACTGTCTGGGTGAAATTCGAAGGGCTGGAGTTGTTGCAGGCCAAGGTCTGCTGGCTCGAGGAGCTAAGGGTCGGGGTGGAGTTCGAGCATCCGCTTCACTCGGCCGTGTTCGATCATATCGTCGCCCGCCTGGGCTGAACTTCTCGCCCCGCAAAAGCGTTCGGAACGCTTCCGTGCTTTGTTGATTTAGTAAGCACCCTTATTATATGGGCGCCTCATGGAGGACCTCCTGTTCGAAATCAACGAGACCGCGCGCGCGGTTCGGCGCCTGTTCGACCAGCGCGCGTCGACGATCGGAGTCACCCGTTCCCAGTGGCGGGTCCTGGCCCGGCTCAAGCGCGAGCCGGGGTTGAAGCAGGTCGAGCTTGCCGAGCGGCTGGACATGGAACCGATTACCTTGTGCCGGATCGTGGACAGGCTGGAAGAAGCCGGGCTGGTCGAGCGGAAAACCGATCCGACGGATCGCCGGGCGTGGCTCCTCGAGCTGACAGCCAAGGCGGATCCTGTGGTGAAACAACTTCGCGGCCTAGCCCGCGACATTGCGGGAGAGGCAATGAACGGAATTGAGCAGCAGGAGCTTCGCGTCTTGCAGGGGCGGCTCGCGTCCATTCGGAACAATGTCGCTCGCTCCTGCGAGCAGCGCGGAAAGGCCATGCGCGGATGAACGACATGAAGACGGAGACCGCGGAGCGCCCCGCGACCCCGGAGGAAACTCCCGAGGAAGCCGCTGCGATCGCCGAGGAGACCCTCGGCACCCGGAGGTCCAGGCGGGCGCGGCTGCGCACGTTTTTGATGCTGATCGTGCCGGCACTGCTGGTCATCGCCGGGATCTATCTCTGGATCGCCAGCGGAGGCTCTGAATCGACGGATAACGCGCAAGTGAAGACCGACATCGTTTCGGTCACCGCGCAGGTCACTGGTCCGGTCGTTGAAGTTCACGTCCAGAACGGCGACCACGTGAACAAA
The DNA here is from genome assembly GCA_040255765.1 of Sphingomonadales bacterium. GTDB lineage: Bacteria > Pseudomonadota > Alphaproteobacteria > Sphingomonadales > Sphingomonadaceae > Sphingomicrobium. The sequence goes on from JBDZVP010000084.1 coordinate 3,157, forward strand.
GGCGATGTCCTGTTCCGGATCGACCCGGCGCCCTTCAAGGTCGCACTGGAGCAGGCAGAGGCCCAGCTCGCGGCGGCAAAGCTGCAGACGGTGCAACTCAGGACCCAGGCCGCTGGAACCGGCGCGGACATCACCGGCGCGCAGGCCAACCTTGCGATCAAGCAGAATGCGCTCGACCGCCAGCAAGCGCTTCTCATGAAGGGCTTCACGACGCGCGCGGACTATGATGATGCGCTCAACGAGGTGAAAACGGCCGAGACCGCGCTTGCCGACGCTCGCGCTCGAGCCGCGAACGCTCAGTCCGCAATCGCTCCCGGACAGCAGCCGTCGATCGCGCAGGCCCAGGCAGCGGTCGACAAGGCCCGGCTCGATCTCGAGCGCACCACCGTCCGCGCGCCGATGTCGGGCGAGGTCGCCAACGCCGACCGGCTGCAGATCGGGACCCAGATCGTGTCCGGGGTCGGCGCGGTCTCGATCGTCCACAGCGACAGCGCCTGGATCGAGGCGAATTTCAAGGAAAAGCAGCTGACCGACATGCGGCCGGGTCAGCCGGTCACGATCGATATCGATGCTTACCCGGGAGTCGACTTCAAGGGCCATGTCGAAAGCATCGGCGCCGGCACGGGAAGCGAATTCTCGCTGCTTCCGGCCCAGAACGCCAACGGCAACTGGGTCAAGGTCACGCAGCGTGTGCCGGTTCGGATCGTGTTCGACGGACATCCGTCGAAGCCGATGATCGCGGGCCTTTCGGCAGTCGTGACAGTCGACACCGACTAGGCCCGCAGCCGATGGCAACGGCTCAAACCGCAGTTCATCCGCTGCCGACGGGGCAGAGACTGATCGTCACCGTCGGCGTGATGACGGCGGTTCTCCTGCAGGTGCTCGACACCACGATCGCCAACGTTGCCCTGCCGCACATGCAGGCCAGCCTCGGGGCGACGCAGGAGTCGATCAACTGGGTCCTGACCAGCTATATCATCGCCTCCGCGATCGCCTTGCCGATGAGCGGCTGGCTGGCCGACCGCGTTGGACGCAAGCGCCTGTTGCTCATTTCCGTCGTTGGATTCACGATCGCGTCGACGCTCTGCGCCATGGCGACGTCGCTTGTCGAAATGGTCGGTTTCCGGGCTATCCAGGGCGTCAGCGGCGCATTCATCGTTCCGCTTGCCCAGGCGACTTTGTTCGACATCAACCCGCGCGAGAAGCACGGCCAGGCGATGGCTCTCTTTGGCGGCGGAGTGATGATCGGCCCGATCCTTGGGCCGGTGCTCGGCGGCTGGCTGACCGACAGCTACAACTGGCGCTGGGTCTTCCTCGTCAATCTCCCAGTTGGAGTCATCTGCTTTTTCCTGATGGCGGCATTCATGCCGACGACCGACACGCACAAGCGCCGCTTCGACTTATTCGGCTTTACGCTGCTCGCGATCGCGCTGGCCTCGCTCCAGATGTTCCTTGATCGGGGAAATCAGAAGGACTGGTTCGACAGCTGGGAAATCACCATCGAATTCGGGCTGGCGATCGCCGGCTTCTGGATGTTCCTGATCCATACCATCACTTCGGATCATCCGCTTTGGGACCGGGCGATGTTCGCCGACCGGAATTTCGCGAGTGCGCTCGTGTTCATGGTGATTACCGGCGTGCTCTTGCTCGCAGGCCTCGCCTTGCTCCCGCCGCTGCTCCAGAATCTCTACGGTTATTCGGTCCTTCAGTCCGGCTTCCTGACGGCGCCGCGCGGCATTGGGACCCTGATGTCGATGCTGATCGCGGGCCGGCTGACGAACAAAATGGACGCGCGGATCCTGGTCGCGATCGGCGTCGTCCTGATGGGCATTTCGCTTTGGATGATGACCGGCTTCGCGATCGATCAGCCTTCGTGGCCGGTGATTTCGAGCGGGGTCGTCCAGGGCCTTGGCCTGGGGTTGATCTTCGTCCCGCTTCAGACGCTCGCTTTTGCGACCCTTCCGGCGCGCGACCGCACCACCGGCGCAGCACTCCTGAATCTCGCGCGGAACGTCGGCGGCTCGGTCGGAATTTCGATTGTCAGCTTCCAGTTGGTTCGGATGACCCAGGTCGCCCATGCGGACATGGCCGCGCACATCACCGACAGCATGATCCCGACGCTCGATCCGAACGTGCTCGCAACCTTCGGCAATCAGGCCACTTCGATCGCGGCGTTCCTGAATGCGGAGATCACCCGGCAGGCCCTGTTCATCGCCTATCTCGACGACTTCAAGCTGATGATGTGGATCAGCGTCTTCGTCCTTCCCCTGCTGTTTTTGATGCGCAACTCCAACAAGCCGGACGATACGCCGCTGGTGCTTGACTAGGGGTAGCTTTCCAGAGCGCGGGAGAGGTCGGCGATCAGCTCGTCCGGGTCTTCCAACCCGATCTGAAGGCGGACGAGAGGACCGCCCCAATCAGGGTTGCTTGCCGTCCTGACCGGGTCAGCCGGGGTGACGAGGCTTTCGAAGCCGCCCCAGCTGTAGCCGATTCCGAACAGCTCAAGCCTGTCAACGAAGCGATCGCGGGCGCCGGAATCTCCGCCCTTCAGGGCGAAGGCGAAGAGGCCAGCGGAGCCATTGAAGTCGCGCCTCCAAAAGTCGTGGCCCGGGCAACTTTGGAAGGCCGGGTGAAGGAGACGCGCGACCTTTGGCTGTCCGGCGAACCAGCCAGCGATCTTCAGGGTGCTTTCTTCGTGACGTTTCAATCGGACGGAGAGGGTGCGCAGCCCGCGCGACGCAAGCCACGCATCGTCGGGCGCCGCGCCGTGGCCGAAGTCCCAGACTGCCCGCTGCACCCGATCGTACCATTCGGAATTGGCGGTGATCGATCCGAGCAGAAGATCGGAATGGCCGCCGACATATTTGCTGAGTGCTTGGATCGAAATATCGACGCCACGAGCTATCGCTGGGAAGAGCAGGGGTGTCGCCCAGGTGTTGTCGAGGAGCGTGACGATCCCGCGCCGCCGCGCCATCGCGCAGATTCCCGGGACGTCCTGGACCTCGAATGTCTGCGATCCAGGGCTTTCGAGGAAGATGGCGGCGGTGTTTTCGTTGAGCAGTGCTTCGAGATCGCCGGCACTTGCGAGCGGGTCGTAATAGAGGGTGGAAATCCCAAATCGCTTCAGGACGACGTCGCAGAAATGGCGGGTTGGGCCGTAAACGCTGTCGACCATCAGCAACTCATCGCCGGCCTTGAGGACAGCGCAGATCGCTGCCGTGACCGCCGCAAGGCCGGACTCGGCCAGCGCCGTTCCGGCTGCACCCGGTTCGAGCTCGGTCAGGGCCTCGGCAAGCGCCCATTGAGTCGGCCAGCCGTGAAGGCCGTAATAATATTCGCCGATCCCCGGCTTCGCGGCGCGAAGCTCCGCGACATCGTCGAAAAGGATTGTCGAGCCGCGTTCGACCGGAGGGTTCACCAGCTTCCCGCGCCACTCCTTGCGACGCCCGCCGGTGACGAGCGTGGTGTCGAGTTTCTTGTCCTCTGCCATGCGCCGCCCTTATGGCGTTTGCGAGCGATGGGCCAGATAGCGATCAAGGTAACTCCGCGCTCGGCAAAGCCGGGCATCGGCGGGTGGCGCGCCGGAGCGGACGGCCGCGAAGAACTTGAGGTTAGGGTCGCCGAAGCCCCGGCCGACGGCGCGGCGAACGACGCCGTGGTGAAGCTGCTTGCCAAGGCGTTTGGGCTGAGCCGTTCGGAAGTGTCGATCGTCGCAGGGCACTCGAGCCGGCACAAGCGCGTTGGCGTGCCATTCAACCTCGATGAAGTCCGGCGCCGCCTCGGCGCCTGAGCGGGAGAAGGAATATGCAAAAGCGGACTCTTGGAACCGGCGGCCCGGAAGTCTCTGCGATCGGCCTCGGCTGCATGGGCATGAGCGAATTCTACGGAAGCACCGACGAGCAGGAATCAATCGCGACCATCAACCATGCCCTCGACCGCGGCGTCTGCTTCCTCGACACCGCCGACATGTACGGTTCGGGCCGCAACGAGGAGCTGGTCGGGCGTGCCATCAAGGGCCGGCGCGACGAGGTCTTCCTCGCGACGAAGTTCGGCAATGTTCGCGGGCCCAACGGCGAGTTCGGAGGCATTCGCGGCGATCCGGAATATGTCGTGCAGGCGTGCGATGCGAGCCTGCAGCGGCTCGGCGTCGACGTCATCGACCTCTATTACCAGCACCGGGTCGATGTGAACGTGCCGATCGAGGAGACGGTCGGCGCGATGGCGCAATTGGTGGACGAGGGAAAGGTGCGTTTCCTCGGTCTTTCCGAAGCGGCGCCTGAGACGATCCGCAAGGCGCATGCGGTGCACCCGATCACCGCCGTGCAGACGGAGCTTTCGCTTTGGAGCCGGGATGC
>JBDZVP010000156.1:0-1516 GCA_040255765.1 Sphingomonadales bacterium
CAGGACAGCGGCTCGATCGGCGTCGTCACCATCGCCGGGATGATCGTCGATGGGAAAGCAGGGCCGGGCACCGCGGGCGGCACGAGCATTTCCAACCTGATCGACAAGGCGGTTGCCGACGATAATCTGAAGGCGCTCGTCGTCCGCGTCGATAGCCCCGGCGGTTCGGTTCTCGCGTCCGAACAGATCCGGCAGTCCATCCTCGCGGCCAAGCGCAAGAAGATTCCCGTTGTCGTATCGATGGGAAGCGTGGCCGCGTCAGGCGGTTACTGGGTCTCGACTCCCGGCGACTTCATCTACGCAGAGCCCTCGACCATCACCGGCTCGATCGGCGTGTTCGGAATCCTGCCGAGCTTCGAAGGCACGCTGAAGAAGCTCGGAATCGGGGCGGACGGCGTGCAGACGACCCCGCTTTCGGGCGAGCCGGACATCTTCAAGGGGCCGTCGCCGGTTGCCGACAAGATGCTCCAGGCGGGCGTGGATTCGATCTACGGCCGGTTCCTCGGGATCGTCGCGGAAGCGCGGCACAAGACTCCGCAGCAGGTCGATGAAATCGCCCAGGGGCGCGTGTGGGACGGCGGCACCGCTCGCCAGCTCGGGCTGATCGACGGGTTCGGCAACCTCCACGACGCGATCGAGAAGGCGGGGGCGCTGGCAAAGATCAGCAATCCGATGGACCAGGTCCGCTTCCTGAAGCGGCCGGAAACGTTCGAGGAGAAACTGGTCGAAATGCTGGCGAGCGACACCTCGGACCCCGACACCGCCGGCCAGGATGCGTTCGCGGCGATCGCCCCCGAGACGAAGATCACGCAAGCATTGGTCGAGCTTCGATCGGTGCTGATGGGGCCGCGAATCCAGGTGCGCTGCCTCGACTGCCCGGCAATTGCGCCAGCGCGGGTGACGAAGCAGGACCTCGGCTTCTTCGCCGAGGTGAAAGCGCTCCTGTTCGGCTAGATGTGGATCGGCTTGCCGGTCACCGCCATCGCCGCTTCCTTGAGCGCTTCCGAATGGGTCGGGTGGGCGTGGCAGGTGTAGGCGATGTCCTCTGATGTCGCCCCGAACTCCATCGCCAGAGCCGCTTCCGCGATCATCGTCCCGGCGACGGTGGCGATGATCCAGACGCCGAGGACTCGGTCGGTCTTCGCGTCGGCGATGACCTTCACGAAACCATCGGGCTCGCGGTTGGTCTTGGCGCGGCTGTTGGCGAGCATCGGGAACTTGCCGACCTTCACTTCGCCGTCCGCCTTGGCTTCTTCCTCGGTGAGGCCAACGCCCGCGATTTCCGGATAGGTATAGACGACGCTGGGGATGACGGCGTGGTTCACGATTCCGGTCTGGCCCGCGATATTCTCGGCGACCGCGATTCCCTCGTCCTCGGCCTTGTGGGCGAGCATCGGGCCGGGCGTCACGTCGCCGATCGCCCAGACTCCATCGACCTTCGTTCGGAAGTCGTGGTCGACCTCGACCTGGCCGCGCTTGTTGAGCTCGAGGCCGATTGTGTCGAGGCCGAGACCGT
>JBDZVP010000085.1:0-3776 GCA_040255765.1 Sphingomonadales bacterium
TGCTTCAATCCCGTATCGGGACAGTGCTTAACGCCTTGTTTACCATTGGCGCCCGAGCGCGTTACACGGGCGCATGGTCAGCCTGTTCGCCGCCGCAGCAATCGCCGCCGCTCAGCCGTGGCAGCCGCAGTCCGGAGTGACCGCACAGGCGACCGCGACCGTTCGGATCGTTTCCGGTCAGCGCGTGCGGTTCAGCGATTCGAAGAGCGACGGCGACAAGTCGCAGCCGGCTCCTCGAAAGACCAAGCTGGAAACGGGCGCCGGTGAAGTTCCGGCCGTGCTGGTCGAATTTTCCTGATCAGCCTTTGAGGCTGAGCGTCACCGTGGAATTCAGGCCGCTCGCTGGAACGTTCATCTCGGCGCTGTTGAACGTCGCCGTTCCGCCCGGCGGGAGGCTCCGCGCAGGCGGCGCGATGGTCCAGGAATAGATGAGCTTGCCCGACTTGTCCCTAAGTTGCGCCTGGATTGGAGGGACCGTCTGCGGCTGGGCGCTGGGGTTGATCACCCGGCCGCTGACGACAACCAGCTCATTCCCGCTTGCCAGCTTCTGCCGCTCTGGCGTTCCGGGAGCGATCTGAAGCGGTGTGGCTTGCGCGCCTGGAATGCCGATCCCCTGGCGAAGCGAATCCGGCGCAACCAGCCAGAGACCAGCTATGATGATGGCGAGGACGACGATCGCGATTGCCAGGCCCATCAGCCAGGTGCGCTTGCGGTCCGGCCTGGTCTCGGACTCGGCCGCCGCGATCTCCTCGGCATCCGGAATTTCCTTCTCCGGATCCCAGTCCTGCTCGTCGCTTCGCGGGTCCGGCCATTGGCCGTCGGGCGGCGGAACCGGGATCGCGGTCGGACCTTCGACCAGCTCGGCTCCAGGAGCAATCGGTTCCGTCGGCTCATAGCCGACCGGTTCCGGCTCACCGGGCTCCGTATCGAAATCCGTGGCGGGAGCGGCGGGATCGCCAGGTGCCGGCGCGGGCTCCGGGACGGGAACGGTATCGCGCTCGTCGCCGGAAGCGTCAGCCGGCATCTGGTGCCAGCTGTGGCCGCACGAAGCGCAGCGCACTTTCCGGCCGCCTTCCGGAATTGCGCCGTCCTTTACCGCATATTGAGTCCCGCACGCCGGGCAGGTCAGGATCATGTCCGCGCGCCTTTCCTAAATCGCCTTGGGTAAACAGGAATGCGCGACCGTTGGCAAGGCGGCGGGCTCATGCGACAAGACGCACGTTTGCGGGGAGGGTACGCTGTCGGCAGTCGTCCAGTTCGAGAGCGTTGGATTGCGCTATGGCACCGGCGCGGAAGTGCTTCGCGATCTCGATTTCACCTTGTCCAAGGGCGGTTTTTATTTCCTGACCGGCGCATCTGGCGCGGGCAAGACCTCCCTTCTGAAGCTGCTCTATCTCGCGCAGAGGCCGACGCGTGGGCGGATCCGCCTCTTCGGCCAGGATTTGAGCGATGCCGAGCGCGATTCCCTGCCCCATTTCCGGCGTCGCATTGGCGTGGTCTTTCAGGACTTTCGGCTGATTCGACATCTGTCAGCCTTCGACAACGTCGCCCTTCCGCTGCGGATCGCCGGGCGCGATGAGTCGGAAATCCACTCGGCCGTTCGCGAAATGCTCGACTGGGTCGGGCTCGGCGATCGGGCAGGAGCGAGGCCGGCGACCCTTTCCGGCGGCGAGCAACAGCGGGTGGCGATCGCCCGCGCGGTCATCACCCAGCCCGACCTGCTGGTCGCCGACGAACCAACCGGCAATGTCGACGCCGAAATGGCCAGGCGCCTGCTCCATCTGTTCGACGCGCTCAACGGGTTGGGAACCACGGTAGTCGTCGCCACCCACGACCTCGGCCTGATCGCGGCGAACGCGGCGGCGCATATAATGAGGCTGGATTCCGGCGCGCTTGTCGATCCCACCGGCTTGCTAAGGAACCCGCCGCGCATGGATCGCCGCGAGGTCCGGCCGTGATCCTCGACAGGATCTGGGTGTCCGGGCCCGAGGCGCGCCTTCTTCCGGCGGAAGGACTTCATGGGCCTACGGTCGCGGTGATGGCGGTGATGAGCTTCGTGATGATCCTCGTCGCGGCCGCAGGGCTCGCGCTCGCCAACGCGGCGGGAGTCGTCGTCAGCGGAACGGAGAGCCGCTACGTGATCGAGCTTCCCGCAGCCTCCGCAGGGGAGTTGCCGGCCGCCGTCGCCGCGGCGCGGTCGGTGCCGGGGGTCCGCAGCGTCACCTCCGTCCCCCAGTCCGAGATGCGCGAAACCCTGGAGCGTTGGCTTGGCGATGCGGCAAACAGCCGTGATTTGCCAATCCCGGCGATGGCGACAGTCGACCTAGCGCCGGGCACGAATCCGAAAGGAGTGGCGGATGCGGTCCGGGCGAAACTCCCCGAAGCCCGGTTCAATGCGGAAAGTCTCGAACTCAAACCGCTGCTCGGGTCGCTGCGCGCGCTTCAATGGCTGGCGATCTCGCTTGTCGCGCTGATGGCGATCGCGACCGGGGCGGCGATCGTCCTCGCCGCGCGCGGAGCGCTCGACACCCATCGGTCCACGGTCGAGATCATGCATGGGATCGGCGCGACCGACCGCCAGGTCACCCGGTTGTTCGAACGCAAGATCGCAATCGACGCCATCGCGGGCGCGATTGGCGCCGCCATTGCCGCGGCTGCCGTTCTACTGGCAATCCTCGGCGGCGTATCGGCGACCGCGGCGGGGCTCGCCTGGACACCCCATTTCGGTCTCGGGGATCTTTTAGCCGTCGCCGCGATTCCGGTTCTGGCGGTAATCATCGCCGTGGCGGTTGCCCACTTCACGCTTCTGCGGGCATTGCGCTCCAGTCTATGATTCTGCGCTTCTTCTCGATCGCCGTCCTGCTGTACCTGTTCGGCTTTATCGTCTTTTCGGTGACCCTGGGCGATCCGGCGAAGGACCAGCGAACAGACGCTGTCATCGCGATCACCGGCGGGCCCGGCCGGATCGAGCGCGGGATCGAGGTGCTTTCGCGAGGCGACGCCAAGCGGATGCTGATCGCCGGCACCGATCCTTCGGTGACCAAGCCCGATCTCGTGCGCCGGCTGAAGGGAAAGAAGAAACTGGTCGATTGCTGTGTCGATCTCGGCAGCGAGTCTGTCGACACCCGCTCGAATGCGGAGGAGGCGAAGCGCTGGCTCGCGAAACGCGGCTACACGAGCTTCCGGCTGGTGACGAGCGATTGGCATATGCGTCGCGCCCGCTACGAATTCCGAAGGGTGATGGGGGGAAAGTACAAGGTTGTGCCCGATCCCGTCCGGACCCAGCCAAGCTTCACGACCCTGTTCAGCGAGTACAACAAGTACCTGCTTCGCCGCGTCGCCGTGCTTCTGGAGATCTAACCGGTGCAATGGCTCCGATCGGTTCTTTACGCGCTCCTATTCTACCCGACGACCGCGCTGTTCATCGTTGCCGGCATCGTCATGACGACCTTCGGTCAGCGAGCGACGCGGACGCTCGTCCGTAGCTGGTGCTCCGCCAGCTATGGTCTCGCCCGGCTGGTGCTCGGAATCCGATCCGAGGTGGAGGGTCGCATTCCCGGCGGCGCGGTCCTGATCGCGGTCAAGCACGAGTCCATGTATGAGACGCTCGAGATGGTCAGGATCGCCGACACTCCGGTGATCGTGCTCAAGCGAGAGCTGTCCCAGATCCCCTTCTTCGGCTGGCTCACGCGGCGTTACGGCGTCATCCCGGTCGACCGCAGCGCTGGCTCCAAGGCCTTGCGCGAGATGGTCGCGGCGGGCCGCTCGGCCGCGGA
>JBDZVP010000085.1:3876-7482 GCA_040255765.1 Sphingomonadales bacterium
TGGCTCCGAGCTTCTCGGCCGCCGCAACGATTTTCTTCGAAATGGCCCCCAGCTCTTCGTCGGTGAAGCTCTTGTCGCCCGGCTGGAGCGTGACCTCGAAGGCAAGGCTCAGCCCTTCCGGCGCCTCGAACCGGTCGAACAGGCGGACGTCCGTAATCGCCGCCTTGTCCGAGCCGCGAATTGCGCGAACGAGCGAATCGGCAGCGACATCGGCGGGAACGAGGAAAGCGAAGTCGCGACTGACCGGCTGGAGCGCCGCCGGTTCGAATGGCGGCTTCGCCCTTCCGCTGCCCCGAGGGGCGGGGATGGCATCGAGGTAAATCTCGGCAGCAACGAGGCCGTCGGGAGCGTCGAGCGCCTTGGCCAGTGCCGGATGGATTTCACCGAAGCTCGCCAGGATCGTCTTCGGTCCGAGCCCGAGGGTCGCCGATCGTCCGGGGTGCCAGGTGGGACCGGCGTCGGGGAAGACCTGGAGGTTGGCGACCGGCGCGCCAGCCGCATCGAGAAGCGCGAGCGCTTCCGCCTTCGCGTCGAAGGCATCGAAAAGCTTCGCCTTGCCGTGCTGCCAGCCGCGCGCCGCTTTCTCGCCTGCCAGGATGAAGGCAGCAGTCGTCCTTTCGGCGTCGGCAAGATAGCGGCGCCCGATTTCGAACAGCCGAACGCTCGACGCGCCGCGGTCCACGTTGCGGCGCGAGGCTGCGACCAGGCCGGGCAGGAGCGATGGACGCATCACCTTCATCTCTTCGCTGATCGGATTGTCGATCCGCCAGGCGGGGCCGAACGGGGCGGCTTCTTCTTCGGAAACGAAGCTCCAGGTCAGGGCTTCGTCGAATCCCCGCGACGCGGCGGCACGCCGCACTCTGCGCTCGACAAGCTGCGAACGGGTGGCGGTCGGCTTGGCTACACCAGGCGCCCGGTCGAGCGGGATTGAAGGGATCCGGTCGTAGCCGACGATCCGTGCAATCTCTTCAACCAGGTCGGCCGGCCCTTCGACGTCTCCGCGCCACGTCGGCACGACGACCGAGTCGCCGCCTTCGAACTCAAAGCCGAGCGAAAGAAGGATCGATCGCTGGCGCTCTTCCGGAACGTCGATCGCGCCGAGCGTTAGCGTCCGCCGCGGATCGAACGCGATCGTCCGCCGCTCAAGCGGAGGCTCGCCCGCCAGCAGGGCTTCCGACGCTTCGCCGCCGCAGATGTCGAGGATGAGGCCGGTGAGGATCGCCAGCCCATCTTCGAGGAACGCCGGATCTACACCGCGCTCGAAGCGGCTCCGGGCATCGCTGGCGAGCGCCAGCTTCTGCCCTGTCCGGGCAATTCGGCCCGGGTCGAAATAGGCGACCTCCAGCATCACGTCGGTCGTTCCCTCCGTGACGCCGCTATCCTCGCCGCCCATGATCCCGCCGATGTCGTGCACGCGGCTTTCGTCGGCGATCACCGTCATCGACGAATCGAGCGAATATTCCTTCTCGTTGAGCGCCAGCACCTTCTCGCCGTCGCAGGCACGGCGGGCGACGAGCGCCTTGTCGAGCTTGGCCACGTCATAGGCATGGCTCGGGCGGCCGAGGTCGAGCATCACGTAATTGGTGATGTCGACAATCGCGGAGATCGGCCGCTGGCCGGCGCTCTTCAGCCGGCGCTGCATCCACTCGGGGGAGCTGCTGTTGGCCAGCCCGCGGATCGCCCGCCCATAGAAAGCCGGGCACCCCTCCGGATCCTCGATGCGGATTGCAATGGGCGAAGCGAAAGCGCCGGCGATTTGCGGCACCTGCAGCGGCTTCAGGGTTCCGACGCCTGCCGCGGCAAGATCGCGCGCGATCCCGCGAACGCCCATGCAGTCGGCCCGGTCGGGCGTGATCGCGACGTCGAAGACCGGATCGTTGAGCTCCGCATATTCGGCGAAGGCGGCGCCGACCGGGGCATCTTCCGGGAGCTCGATTATCCCTTCATGCTCGTCGCCAAGCTGGAGCTCGCGGATCGAGCACATCATGCCGTGGCTTTCGACGCCCCGGATCGCGGCGACCTTCAGAGTCATGTCGCTTCCGGGCACGTAGGCGCCGGGCGGGCCGAACACGCCGAGCATTCCGGCGCGGGCGTTGGAGGCGCCGCATACGACCTGGATTGGCCCGTTACCCGCATCGACGCTAAGCACCTGCAGCTTGTCGGCCTGCGGGTGCTTGGCCGCGGTCAGCACCCTCGCGACCTTGAACGGCGCCAGCGCTTCGGCGGGGTTGGAGACCTCTTCCACCTCCAGCCCGATCGCGGTCATCCGCTCGGCGATGGCTTCGGCTGACTCATCGCTCTCGAGATGCGCCTTGAGCCAGGACAGCGAGAACTTCACGCTCCGACACCTCCGCTAAGGGTCGGTACGTCGAGCGCGCGGAACCCATAATGCTTGAGCCAGCGAAGGTCGCCGTCGAAGAAGGCGCGAAGGTCGTTCATCCCATATTTGAGCATTGCCAGCCGGTCGACACCGGTGCCGAAGGCGAAGCCCTGCCACTCGTCGGGATCGAGCCCGCAATTGGCGATCACCTTGGGATGGACCATCCCCGACCCGAGGACTTCCATCCAGCCTTCGCTCCCGCCAACCACGCGCCGCCCCTTTTCCATCGACCAGCCTACATCGATCTCCGCGGAGGGCTCGGTGAACGGGAAGTAGGAAGGGCGCATTCGGAGCACGATGTCGTCGCGTTCGAAAAACGCCTTGAGGAAGGTCTCCAAGGTCCACTTGAGATGGCCCATGGTGATCGCGCGATCGATCACCAGTCCCTCGATCTGATGAAACATCGGCGTGTGCGTGGCATCGCTATCGGACCGATAGACCCTGCCCGGCGCGATGAGCCGAAGCGGCGGCGGCGATGACGTCATGGTTCGGATCTGCACCGGCGACGTGTGTGTGCGAAGCACATGCGCTTCCGCGTCCGGGTCGCCGTCGATCGCCCTCGCGTAGAACGTGTCCTGCATCGCCCGTGCGGGGTGGAACTCGGGCATGTTGAGCGCGGTGAAATTGAACCACTGCTCCTCGATCTCGGGCCCCTCGGCCACCGCGAAGCCGAGGTCGGCGAAAATCTCCGCAAGCTCGTCCATCACCTGGCTGACCGGGTGGACGCTGCCTTGCGGGCGTTCGGGAGACGGTAGCGAGAGGTCGACCCGCTCGGTCGCAAGCCGCTTCTCAAGCTCCGCGGTCTCCAGTGCGGCTTTGCGGTCGGCGATGGCCTCCGTGACGGCCTCGCGCAGAGCGTGAATCTTCGGCGCTTCCGTAGCCCGCTCGTCCGGGCTCATCTTGCCCAGCGATTTCAACTGCGCGGTAATCGTCCCGGATTTGCCGAGCGCCGAAACGCGCAGCGCATCGAGCGCCTGCAAATCGGGCGCGGAACGGATTTGGTCGATGAGCTCGCTGTCAGCCATGGCGGCGGCCTTATCCTTGCTGCCGCGTAAAATGCAAAGGGACGTGCTACATCGCCGCCCATGGGCGAGTGGCCGAGCCTCACCGTCGAGCGGGATCACGACACGCTGGCATTGCTTCACCTGGTTTCCCAGATGGTGGGCAAGATCAGGGTCGCGCATGCGCCGTGGGTCAATCACGGCTGGCACGTCACGCTGCGCCCC
>JBDZVP010000086.1:0-4717 GCA_040255765.1 Sphingomonadales bacterium
GGATGCGCCTTGGAGACCTCGCGCTTTCGGGCGAGCTCGGACGCCTCTCGCACGAACTCGACGCGAGCGCGGCCGATGCAGACCCCATCATGGTGCTTCGAGCGCTGCAGAGGCGGTTGATAATGCTCGCACCGATTCGGGCGAAGGTCGATACGGGTGTGCGACCCCATGACGCCGTGGCGTCAGCGGGCAAGTCCGTGTTCTTCAAGGAGAAAGAGCTGGTCGCGAGGCTCGTTTCGCTGTGGGATTCAAAAGCGCTGGAGCGAGCGTTCGAGCGATCGGGGGCGTTGGAGCGGCGGCTGATGAGCAGCAACCCGCCGCCGGCAACCGACGCGATCGAGGAAGAACTGGTGGCGATCGCGGTGATGGCGCGCAGGCGGTAGCCGGCTAGATCGCCTCGCCCGAGAGCCGCTGGCAGATCATGTCCAGCTGGTCGAGGCTGGCATAGTGAAGCGTGACCGTGCCGCGGTTTCCATCGTTCGCCACCTTCACCTTGAGCCCCAGCATGTCGCCAAGTTGCCGTTCGAGTGCGGCGAGATCGGCGTCCTTCGCCTTCTGTTCGCGGCGCTCCGCGGCCCTCGCGAAGGACGAGGGGGTGCCGCGCTTGGCCTGCTTCGCAAGCGCCTCCGCCTGGCGCACGGACAGGCCGTCCTGGAGGATCTGCCGGAGCAGAGTTTCCGGCTCCGGAGCAGCCAGAATGGCCCGGGCATGCCCCATGCTGATATCGCCTTGCAATAGCGATTGCTTCACCACCTCAGGAAGAGTGAGTAATCTCAAGAGGTTAGTGATGTGGCTGCGCGATTTGTGGACCAGCTTCGCCAGATCGTCCTGCTTATGGCCGAACGTCCGAATCAGTTTTCTATAGCCCTCGGCTTCCTCGATCGCGTTCAGGTCCTGCCGTTGGACGTTTTCGATCAAAGCAATCTCGGCCGAGGTCGAATCGTCGATGTCGCGGACGATCGCGGGAATCCGGTGCAACTGGGCGCGTTGCGCCGCACGCCAGCGCCGCTCGCCGGCCACGAGTTGGAAATTTTCGCCATCCGGCCGGAGCAGCACGGGCTGAAGGACCCCGCGCTCGGCGATCGATTCGGCGAGTTCGGCTATGGCTTCCTCGTCGAAGTGGACCCGCGGCTGCGCCGGATTGGGGCGAATCCGTCCAATTTCTATTTCGCGAACGCCCGATCCGCTTTCGTCCGCGGTCCCAGGCTGCGCTTTCGAAGCGCCGGGGCGCGATGCTTCGTCGAGGAGAGCGGCGAGGCCGCGGCCAAGCCCTGAGCTTTTCTTGTCGCTCATGCCGCCTCCGCCGCCCGGGGGAGGCGCGCCATTAGCTCGCGGGCGAGGCTGACATAGGCTTCCGAGCCCGGGCATTTGAGATCGTAGATGAGCGCCGGAAGGCCGTGGCTCGGCGCCTCCGATAGCCGGACATTGCGCGGAACGACGGTGTCGAAGACCACCGGTCCCAGGCATGCACGGACGTCGTCCGAAACCTGTTGCGACAGCCGGTTGCGGCGATCGAACATGGTGAGCGCGACGCCGAGGATCGCCAGCTCCGGATTGAAGGCAAGCCGAATCCGCTCCACGGTCTGCAGCAGCTGGCTAAGGCCTTCCAGGGCAAAGAATTCCGACTGCAGGGGAACCAGGAGCTGGCGAGCAGCGACAAGCCCGTTGACGGTGAGAAGCCCCAGCGACGGCGGGCAATCGACGAGGCAAATATCCCAGCGGCCGGACGGAGCGGCGGTCAGCGCTTTGTCGAGGCGATGAGCGCGATCGTCGAGACTGACGAGCTCCACCTCGGCCCCCGACAGGTCCATCGTCGCCGGCAGGAGGTCGAGCCTCGGCACGCGGGTTGGAATCGCACTTTCCAGCACCGAAGCGGTGCCGATCAGGACGTCGTAGCTCGACCGCTCGCGTTTGGATTGGGGGACACCCAGCCCGGTCGAGGCATTGCCCTGCGGGTCGAGGTCGATCAAAAGGACTTTCCATCCGATCGCCGCCAGCGCCGTTGCCAAATTGATCGCGGTCGTCGTTTTTCCGACTCCGCCCTTCTGGTTCGCGATCGCAACGCGAATCATCGCCCACCCCTAGCCTTTACGTCCCGAAGCAGAAGGATCCGCGATTCCGGATCGGTGATGCTCGGTACGCTCCTCGCGTCACAGTGCCAGTTTCTCCGGGCATCGGCCAGTTCGGATTCGGCGCTTCGTCCCTTCGGAAGCACCCAGAGGCTTTTTCTTGTGGACAGATGCGTGGATATCCTCAGCAGTTTGTCGAGGTCGGCGACCGCCCGCGCGGTGATTACGTCGAACGCGCCTTTGACCCTTTCCGCCTTTCCAGGTGCGACTCGGACGCGCGGGCCCAAGCCCAGCTCCAACACCGCCCGGTCGAGGAATTCAGCTCGAAGTCTGCGAGGCTCTACGAGCAGTACCGGTCCTGTCACCAGCGCGGCTATGACGATGCCGGGAAGCCCTGCCCCTGACCCGATATCGACCCAAGATGAACCCGGCGCGGGCGCGAATTTCACTAGCTGCGCGCTGTCGAGGATGTGGCGATCCCAGAGATGCTCGAGCGTGGAGGCGGATACCAGGTTCTGCTTGGTGGATTCGCTTCGGAGCAGATCCGCATACCGCTCGAGCACGTCCAATGTTTCACGTGAAACATCCCGGCCGAGGACATCCGCCAGCTCGCCGCTCATGCGAGCGCGCGACTTGCTGCGACGTGCAAAGCCGAAAGCGCCGCAGGCGTGATCCCCGCCACGCGCGACGCTTGTTCCAGCGTGTCCGGGCGGGCTGTGGATAGCCGCTCGACCATTTCGTTCGAAAGCCCCGGGACGGCGCGGTAATCGAAGCCCCCGCCAAGCCAAACGCGTGAGTCCCGCCGCACCGCCTCCCATTCCCGATCCTGGCGAGCGAGATAGGGCGCATAGAGTGCATCCGCGCGGGCCTCCGCCGTCTCCGCCCATCCCGGCGAAGAGCGCCGTTCGAAGTGGGCTTCGATATGCGCACGGCGCGCGTCGCCGACGCATCCCGCGGCGAGCGCGGCCTCGCCGAGTCGGCTCGTCGCGTTATCCGCCCTCAAGGCAAGCCGATGTTCGGCTCTTGCCGTCATCATCCGATACGGCTCCGAGACGCCCTGGAGCGTTAAATCGTCGACCATCACTCCGATATAAGAAGTGCGCCGATCGAAGGTGACGGTCGGCAATTCCATCGCCCGGGCTGCCGCGTTGAGACCGGCCGCCAGCCCCTGGGCCGCCGCCTCCTCATACCCTGTGGTCCCGTTGATCTGCCCGGCGAGGAACAGCCCCTCGATATCCTGAACCTCCAGCGTGGCCGAAAGGCGCCGGGGATCGACGAACTCATACTCGACCGCGTAGCCGGGGCGCGCAATCGCCGCCCGCTCTAGACCGGGGATCGAACGCACAAATGCTCGCTGGACGTCCTCCGGGAGGGAGGTGGAGATGCCGTTGGGATAGACCAGGGCATCGTCCAGCCCCTCGGGCTCAAGGAATATTTGATGGCCGTCTCGGCCGCCAAAGCGCTTCACCTTGTCCTCGATCGAGGGACAATAGCGCGGCCCGCGCCCCTCGATCGCGCCCGCAAACAGCGGAGAGCGATCGAAATTCGCTTCTATGATTGCATGGGTCTCATCCGAAGTTCTGGAAATCGCGCAGTGAACCTGTGGCCGCAACGCGTCCGGCCCGGAAAGCGCCGACATCGTCCACTTCTCAAGATCGCCCGGCTGCCTCTCCAGGCGCGCCCAGTCGATGGTCCGCCCGTCAAGGCGTGGCGGCGTTCCCGTCTTCAGCCGGCCCTGCCCCAACCCGATTTCGCGAAGCTGCGCCCCGAGAGTGACAGCGGCCCTTTCATCGCGCCGGCCGCCGGCAAACACCTGCTCACCCACGAACATACGCGCGTCCAGAAACGTGCCAGTCGAAACGACGAGCGCCCGGCAGTCGATTCTGCCGATGCTGGTTTCGAGTGCTTGGACCTGACCGCGAGCAACCGCCAGCCGGAGCGCCTCGCAAACGAGAAGCTCAACGCCGCTTTCGCGGACCATTGTCGCTACAGCTTCCCGGTACAGGCGGCGATCGGCCTGAACGCGCGGACCTTGAACGGCGGGGCCCTTGCTACGGTTTAGCATTCGGCGGTGAATCGCTGCCCGATCCGCTGCCCTTGCCATCAGTCCGTCGAAGACATCGAGCTCGCGGACCAAATGCCCCTTTCCAACCCCGCCGATTGACGGATTGCAGGACATCTGGCCGATATCCTCAGCGCGAAAGGTCACAAGGCCCACGCGGGCTCCGCGGCGGGCAGCAGCCGTCGCGGCCTCGCAGCCTGCATGTCCACCACCGATAACGAGGACGTCGTACATGCGGGCCGCCTTAACCGATCGACGTTTCACGTGAAACATTGGACTATTTGCCAAGGCAAAAGCGTCCAAACAGCGCGTCGAGCAGATCCTCGACCCCCGCTTGGCCCGTAAGCCGATCGAACGCCGACCGTGCCTGGCGCAGTGACTCGGCCATGATGACGATATCGGTTGTGTCGGCCGCGTTTTGTAGCGAGTCCCGGGCCTCCTCGATGATGGCCGCCTGGCGTCCGTTCAGTGCAATTTCGCCTTCGGATGGAAGCACGGTCCGGGACAAGTCGGCGATCGCACGGGTGAGATCGGCAAGCCCCGCTCCTGTCTTTGAGGAAACGGGCAAGGAACCTTCGACCCCCGC
>JBDZVP010000086.1:4817-7473 GCA_040255765.1 Sphingomonadales bacterium
ACGCCCTCCCTGAGCGGTTCGGCGCGCGGGCGCTCCAGCCAGTCCGACAATTCCCCCGCCAAGGCGCCGCATCCGCTCGAAAGCGAGGGATCCGCGTCGACCGAATCCTCATCGACATAATCGATTGCCGCTTCAGCGCGCGCGGAAAGCTCCAGGAGCCTCATCCGCCATTGCTCGACCTGCTTCCTTAGCCCGCCCTCCGCCATCATCAGCGCAGAGCGTCGCTGGCTCTCGGTCTCCGCCTCGATGAGATCGGCAAGCCCCTCCGCTTCGGTCAGGTCGATCCTGCCGTTCTCGAAAGCCCGGCGCGTGAACTCGCCCGGCTGCGCCTGCCGCAGGCCTTCGACTTCCCCCAACGCCTTCAGGACCGCCGCGACGACCGCTCGTCCGCCGTGGCAGTGCAATTCGACACAATCCTCTCCCGTGGCGCTTGCCGGTCCATCGAAACGGAGCACCAGCGCCTCGTCGAGAAGATCGCCTCGCGCGTTCCGGAGCTCGCGAACGGCTGCCTGGCGCGCGAGGGGAAGCGAACCGGCGAGCCTCTCGCCCGCCGCATGCGCGGAAGGGCCGCTAATGCGGATCACCGAGATCGCCGCCGGCGGACTGCCGCTCGAAAGCGCGAAGATCGTGTCGCAAGACATGGGCGGTGCGCTTACCGCGAGGCGACGCCGAAGGGAAAGCTCAGGCGAACAGCGTTCCCAGCCCGACCTCCGGATGGACCCACCCTTCATAGATCATCTTGAGAGCGACATAGATGATGACCAGAAGGCCGATGTAGGCGATCCAGCGATAGCGATCGATGTAGCGGGCGATGACGTTGGCGGCGAGCCCCATCAGTGCCACCGCGACGATCAGGCCGACGATCAGGATTCCCGGATGATCGCGAGCCGCGCCGGCCACCGCGAGCACATTGTCGAGGCTCATCGACACGTCGGCGACCGCGACGGCCCAGACCGCGGCAACGAAGCTCTTGGCGGGACGCAGGCCCGACCGCTCGTCGCCGACCACCTCCTCGGAGCCCTTCGATTGTCCTTCGCCGCCGCGCAATTCGCGCCACATCCGCCACGCAACCCACAGCAAGAGCAGTCCACCGATCAGGATAAGTCCAATGATCTGAAGGAGTTGCGTGACGATGAGAGCGAAGATGATCCTGAGCACCAGCGCCGCGATCACGCCGATCAGGATGACCCGGCGCCGCTCGTGGGCCGTCAGTCCGGCAGCAAGCGCACCGACGACGATCGCATTGTCGCCAGCAAGAACCAGGTCGATCATCAGTACCTGGAGGAACGCGGCGAAGGCCGCCGGCTCGGTGATGTTGGAAAAATCCTGGACGATCGCCGCCCACATCCCGCCCAAGCCGGCCGGACCGCTCGCGGCCGCTGCTGCACTAGTCAGGATTAAGTCGAACAAGCTCTACACTCCGCGGCCCAGATCGCTGCGCTAGCCGAGGCCGAGGACGTTCCTCAAGCCGAGAATATGGTCATCGCCCATCCAGCCTTCGTAAATCATCGTGACGGCGACGTAGAGGATAACGGCGAGACCGATATAGTTGATCCACGGGTAGCGGTGAATCAGCCGCGCCACGTAATTGGCCGCAAGTCCCATCAGAAGCACTGAAAAGCTGAGTCCGACGACCAAGAGCGCCGGATTTTCGCGAGCGATCGACGCGACCAGGAGGACGTTGTCGAGGCTCATGCTGAGATCGGCGACGGTGATCTGGAGGGCAGCCCGGAAAAAGGTCTTGGTTGCGGGCGGGCCCTCGACCTCGACCGTCTCGGGATCGTCGGCGACGATTTCCGCTTTCGGATGAAGCTCCCGCACCATGTTGTAGGCGACCCAGAGCAGCAACAGCCCGCCGGCGAACATCAGGCCGGTGATCTTCAGAAGCTGAGTGGCGATGACGGCGAAGGTGATCAGGAAGATCAGCGCCATCCCCACGCCGAACATCAGCACCTTGCGGCGGTCCCGTGCGGGCAGGCCGGAGGCGAGCGCGCCCATGATGACGACATTGTCGCCGGCCATCGTCAGGTCGCCGACGACGATCTGGCCAAGCTTTGCGGCCCCGGCGGCCGTGAAGACGCTTGCGAAGCTGAAACCGGAGATCACCAGCTCCGGCCGGCTTACTGGTTCATCGAAGCGAAGAAGTCCTCGTTCGACTTGGCGTCCTTCATCTTGTCGAGAAGGAACTGCATCGCATCGACGGTCCCCATCTGCATCAGGATCCGCCGAAGCACCCACATCTTCGTAAGCGTGCCCTGCTCGACCAGCAGCTCTTCCTTGCGGGTGCCGGACTTGCCGACGTCCAGCGACGGGAAGATGCGCTTGTCGGCGACCTTGCGGTCGAGGACGATTTCGCTGTTGCCGGTGCCCTTGAACTCTTCGAAGATGACCTCGTCCATCTTGGATCCGGTGTCGATCAGGGCGGTGGCGATGATCGAGAGCGAGCCGCCTTCCTCGATGTTTCGAGCAGCGCCGAAGAAGCGCTTCGGCCGCTGGAGAGCGTTGGCGTCGACGCCGCCCGTCAGCACCTTGCCGGAGCTTGGGACGACGGTGTTGTAGGCGCGGCCGAGGCGGGTGATGGAGTCGAGCAGGATCACGACATCCTTCTTGTGCTCGACGAGCCGCTTGGCCTTCTCGATCACCATCTCGGCGACCT
>JBDZVP010000087.1:0-7467 GCA_040255765.1 Sphingomonadales bacterium
CAGAGCAAGGTCGCCTATCGTTGTGCGACAGCGGTCGCAGGCTTGAGCGACATTCCCCCGGGCCAGTTGCAGACGGATCGCCTGGCGCGGCGCGCTGAGCGACTGATCCGGTCCTCGATTTTGCAAATCCGCAGGGCCGTCCGGGAAACTGCGGTCGAGAGCGATCCGCAGGCTGTGGTGGCGATTGCCGAGAAGGCGGGGGAGATCGTCAAGGCGGATGCGGCAACCGTAGTCGCGGTGGCGCGGGCGCTCCACGCGGCTGAGCGCACCGACGATGCGCTGCTGCTTCTGAAGGGCGCCGGCGCGCAAGTGACGGAAGTGGAGGCCTATCGCAGATGGACCGGGCGGATCGCCGCTCTCGCCGAAGACTACCAGACCGCCCTGGACATGTACGGAGCGCTTCGCGCGGACGAGTCGACGACGCCAAAAATCAGGTCCGAAGCGGATCGATTTTTCAAATCGGTGAAATCGCGCGGAATCAAGCATCTTCGCAAGCTCGTCACCGAAGAAAAGTTCGAAGATGCGATCGAGCTTGCAACCGCGCTCATGCAGGAACCGGAAGTTGTCGAACGGGTCGAGCGAGAGCTCGCGCACATGTTCAGGCGGCTCCGCGCCATCGTCCTGGAAATCGAGGAAGCGGAGGGCGACAAGGACGACTACGAACACGCTCTTCGGATGATTTTGCAGATTCGGCCCGAGGACCGGACCATGCTTCGGCGTCTTGCGCTTGAGTTGATGCGCCAGTGCCGGTTCGAGGAAGCGGCCGAGATGTGGCAGCGAATCCTCAATGTCGAGCCCAGCAACCAGTCCGCCGTCCGCAATCTCGAGCGCTGCCAGAAACTCGCACAGCGGCGGAAGGCAGCCTAATTTCCATAACGGCTGTTGCCAGCACCTTTTGTTTATCAAAGCTTTGGTTTAGAGGCGCTCAAGTCCGTCACTAAATGGGGTAACTGCCTGATGCTAAAGCGTTCAACGGCCGAGCCGGTGCATCCGCTCGGTCGCTCGGACCCTGTTGCAGCGCAGCGCGGACCGGTTCTTGCGGACACACCAGCGGCCCTTGAGGCAGACCTGCTGGACCTCGAGGCGATCGAAGGAGACTTGGAGTTCGACTCGCGTTGGCGCGAACTCGATTCGCTCTATCCCGGCAACACCGCAATTTTCGCCACTCGGGTGCGGCGCCTTCTGAAGGACAAGTTGTTCGACGAAGTGGTCGAGCTTATCGATTCCCATGTCTTCGCCGCGGACGAGGCGGTAACCCGGGCGAAGTTGCTCTTCGATGCGCGCGCCACCGAGCGGGCGATCGCCTTGTTCGATGAGATATTGGCTTCGGACCCGGCGAGTCTCGACGCCCGCACCGGCTATGCGAAGCGGCTTCTGTCGAATGGGCTGCTCGCCCGGGCCCACCATGTCGTCGCGCCCCTCAATGATTGTCCGGAGGGGAGCAAAAGCCGGGAACTGGTCGATCGGGTGAACCGGCTCCACGAGTTGCTGACCCGGCTCGAAGGACGTTCGCTGTCGAGGGATGAGGACGCCCGAATTCTGGCGATGAAGCACGCGATCCTGCGCTTCTCCGACCGGCCGCGCCGGCAGTCGTACGCTCACGATCTCGGGCGGCTTTGCCTGATCACTGGCGGTCTTGGAGCCGGGGGTGCCGAGCGTCAGCTGACACGTTTGGCAGTCGAGCTGGAAAAAGCGCGGATTTCCACCGGAGAGATTTCAGGCATCCGGCTGAGTCATCCCGTCGAAGTGCTGGTGCGCAGTTACGACCCGGACCTCGGCAAGGACTTCTATCTGGACGAGCTTCAATCCGCGGGTGTCGTCCTTCATCAGATCAACGAGTTCCGCCCCGTTCACCCGAAAAACCAGGGCATCGACGACCCCGAGATGCTCGCGCTGCTCGACTATCTTCCGTCGAGCGTGAATTACGGGGTCAAGCGGCTGGTTGATTATTTCCGCGATTCTTCGATGGAGACCGTGTCGGTCTGGCAGGACGGCGCCTGCCTGTTCGCCGGGCTCGCGGCGCTGATCGCGGGCGTGCCGCACATACAGCTCGCGATCCGGGGCCTTCCCCCCAGCATGCGCCACCACATGTTCCGGCCCGAATATGAAGCCTTTTACCGGGCGATGGCGCAGGTTCCCGGAGTGTCGTTCATCAGCAACAATGTGACGGCGGGACAAGCATATGCCGACTGGCTGGACATCCCGTTCGACCGTTTCGCCATCGTCTACAACGGCGTGGAACCGATGCGCATCGATCCCTCGCCGAGTTGCAAGAGCCGCTGGAATGCGTTCGTCAAAGCGACGAGCGATGCCGAACACACGATCGGCAGCGTGTTCCGATTCAATACCGACAAGCAGCCGCTGTTGTGGATCCGTTTCGCGGCGCGCTACCTCAAGCAGCATCCCAAGACGCGGATCGTGATGGTCGGCGGGGGCAGGCTGCTCCCCAATGCCGAGCGGCTCGCCGAAGAGCTCGGGATCAGTCAGCGAATCCTGTTCGTCGGCAGCTCGAACCGCGTCGGATACTGGATGTCGAAGATGGACGCGCTCGTCCTGCTGTCGCGCTACGAGGGTCTGCCCAACGTCCTGATTGAAGCGCAGTATATGGGAGTCCCGGTGGTAACGACTCCGGCCGGCGGCGCGGCCGAATGCCTGATCGACGGGGTCACCGGGCATGTCCTCGATTCCGCAGAGAAACCCGACCCGGAACGCCTCATCGAAGCCGTCCGGGATCTCGCCTGCCGCTCCGACAGTTCTGACATGTTCGAGGTGGGTGGCGTCGGCCGCACGTTCCTCGACGCGCATTTTTCGATTCCCCATATGCTGGCGCAATATGTCACCTGCACGCGCGACATGCTCCGCTCGCTCGATGCTGCTGATGCGGGCGCGGAATCGCGCGAAGCGGCCTGAACCTGAAGGATACTTTGATGTTTGATCGTGGCGCGGGAGACAAGATCGCCCGTGCAAGATTCGTGGGGCTGGCGCTGGCGGTGGCGCTTCTGGGCGGTTGCTCGATGCCTGCACCTGTCGCATCTCTGAAGAACGTCAAGGCGTCGTCGGCCCAGGGGTCGATCGAACTCCTTCCACTAACGGCGCGGACACTTCCGCCGGCTTCTCCGCTTGCGCAGTCGAGTTTCCCGAACTCTTTCCTGCAGGCCGGCGAATTCGACTACAACAGCGTCGGCCCAGGCGATCACCTGACGGTGCGGATATGGGAGAACGGAGCACCGGGCACACCGGGGCTGTTCACAGCGACTGGCGGCGCCGGCGATGTCGGCGAGCTCGTCGTCGACCAGTCGGGCCGTATCTACATACCTTATGCCGGTTCCATTCGGGTAAGCGGGCTTTCCGTTTCCGAAATCCGCGCGGAAATCCGCCAGCGGCTGCGGACGGTGATTGCCAATCCGCAGGTGGAAGTTCGCGCAACGGACACTCGAAGCCGCCTTGTGAGCGTTCAGGGGGCAGCCGCCAAGGGTGGCTCCTATCCGATCGAACGCGGACGCAGTCGGCTGAGCCAGATCCTCGCGGAAGCCGCTCCCGACCAGAAGAACCCGGAGATGCTCGCTGTCACCGTCCGGCGCGACGGCAAGGCCGGGACGGTCCGCCTCAGCGACGTGTACGGCGATCCCCAACAGGACATTGCACTTCGGCCCGGCGATTCGATCATCCTTTCTGACGTCGTGGAAAACGTGACCGTTCTCGGGGCGACCGGAGCGCAGGGGACGATCCAGATTCCAAAGCGCGATTTCACGCTCATCGAGGCGCTCGGCGAAGCGAAGGGGCTGTCGCCTGACACTGCCGATCCGAGGGCGGTGTTCGTCCTTCGCTCGCGGCCGGGCGTGCAGGCGCCGCCTTTGGTCTACCAGGTCGACATGCGTCGGCCGGAGACGATTGCGCTTGCAAACCGGTTCACGCTTCAGCCGAACGACGTCGTGCTCGTCTCGAACGCGCCGTTCGCCCAGACCAAGCAAGTGCTGCTTTCGATTGCGCAGGCGATGGCGAGTGTTCGGAACGCGGCTCTGGCCGTTCCATGAGCCGGCTTGCGGCCCGCGCCCATGGCTCGCCGGGCGTGGGCGAATGGCTGATTGCAAACGGCGATGTCGTCGCGGCGTTGATCCGGCGCGACATGGCGGCGCGGTTCGCCGGCAACTTCCTCGGCTTCGGATGGACTTACGTCGCTCCGCTGGTGTGGCTGGCCGCCACCTATTTCGCCTTCTGGTTCTTCGGGCGGACAGTGCCGGTCTACACCGACACCGTCACGTTCATCATATCGGGACTGATGCCGTACATGGCCTTCCGCTATGTCGTGAACTCGGCAAGCCGCGCGAACTCCGTGATGCGACGCCTGCTGATTTTCCCGACCGTCAAGCTCGAGCACGGGGTAATCGCGGCAACGCTGGTCGAATGGGTCAACAGTTTCGTCGTCGTTGGCGTCGTCATGGTCGTGAACCTGTTGGTATTCGGCAATGGCGAGATCGACGATCCGCTCACATGGTTCTGGGGGATGACGCTCTCCTGCGGCCTGGGCGCGGCCTACGCCTACTTGTTCGTCGCGCTGACCGAGGTTTCACCCGGGTTTCGCTCGCTGGCGATCGTGCTGCTGAGGCCGGCCTTCTTCGTTTCCGGGGTGTTTTTCACTGCCAACGAGCTGCCCGACCGAGTGCTTCCCTTTTTCATCTGGAACCCGCTTCTCCACGCGATCGAGATCGCCCGCGACGGAATGTTGTTCCACTATGAAGCGCGGGTCGCTTCGTCCCTTTACCCATTGACTTGGATCGCAGCCATGACCGCGCTTGCAGTTGCGATCCGGCTTTGGAAGCGGGGCTGAACCTATGTGGGGCTTCGTCGACTGCACTCGCTACTTCCTGACCATGGGAGTCCCCAAGATCGTCCTTTTCGAGGCGAACATGGCTGTCCGGACCGGCGAGACGGTCGGTCTCCTCGTGCCGCCGGGAGAAGGCAAGTCGACGATCATCAGGCTCCTCGCGGGAGCCGACCAGCCAAACAGCGGAATCGTCCTTCGCGACCGCCGTGGCTGGCCCCTCGGCTATACCGGTGCGTTCGTCGGCGGAATGACCGGCGAGGAGAACGTGCACAATATCGCGCAGTTTGTTGGCCTCGACCCGTTCGAAATGTCGGCATTCTGCTCCGGCTTCGCGGAGCTCGGAGAGGAATTTTTCCAGCGGGTCGACCTCTACACTCCGGGCATGCGTGCCCGCCTCGCCTTCGCGGTTAGCTTCGCAATTCCGGCAAGCACCTATCTTGCCGACGAAAAGATCGCGATCGGCTCGGGCGAGTTTCGCGAAAAATGCGTGGACACCCTGCGCCAGCGACTTCAGGGCTCCGGTCTTATCCTCGTTGCCAGCAACCCGAAGCTGACCAAGGACATTTGCGAGAGGCACGGGGTCGTGGACCGCGGCTCGATCCTGATGTGCGCGAGCCATTCGGAGGCGAGCGAGCGATTCGGGATTTCGGTGCGGAATTCCGTGGCCGACGAATTCAACGATGACGAAGTGGCGTCTTTCGATGTCGCCTGATCGTCTTTCTCCGACGAGGTATGCTGGACAGTCATGACCATTAGCAACGAGGAGCGGATCAGGCGCTGGCGGGAACGCCGTCAGGACGATGCCGGGGCCGCCGGGGGTGAACAACCGCTGCCCCGCGCGTCCCGGCTCGACGATCCAGCCGGGGACGCTGTCAGCGAAGGTTTCGCGGCCCCGCCATTGACCGATCTCGATGTCGCTGCCGTTCGCGACACCATCCTCGAACGGCGCAGGCTGCGTTTTCGCGCCGTTGCAACGCGGGTCGCGATCTTTGCCGGAATCCCCTTGCTGGTCTTCCTGCTTTATGTCGGGTTCGTTGCAACACCCCTCTACCGGGCCGAGGCGGTTTTCACCGTCCAGACCTCATCCGAAGCGGCGCCGTCGCCGACCGCGGGGATTTTCTCCATCGGATCGGCCGGAAGCACCATCGCCGACGCATTCAAGGCACGCGAGTACATACTGTCGCGGCCGATGATGAATTACATGCAGAAGCGCTACGGCTTTCTCGATCATTTCGCGAGCCCGGCAATGGACCCGTTGACCCGGTTCCAAAGCCCGCTCGGGCTCAACGAGCGCCCCTACAGCTATTACCTGAAGCGCGTCCGTGTTTCGGTCGACGTCCAGGAAGGAATCCTGAAGCTCTACGTCTATGCACGTACGCGCGAGGATGCGACGCGCTTCGGCAACGCGATCATGAACGCCGCCGAGGAGCATGTGAACGCGCTTTCCCAGAAAATGAGCGACGACCAGGTCAGCTCGCTTGCCGCCGACGTCCGCAAGGCCGAGTTGGACGTGCAGGAGAGCCGCCGGGCACTGGCGATTGTTCAGGCTCGCCGCGGCGATCTCAGTCCCGAACAAACGGCGACCGCCGTCTACCAGCTGATCAGCAATCTCGAACTGCAGCTGGCGGAAGCGCAACGTCAGCGCGCATCGCTTCTTGATCAGGGGCTCACCAACAGCCCGCTCCTCCCAAGGCTGGAAGCGCAGATTTCCGAGCTCCGCTCGCAGATCGCGGACCAGAAGCGGCGCCTGGTCAATCCCGGGGGCGGATCGCTGCAAAGAGCGGTGAGCGACGTCGAAAGCGCGACCGCGAACAAGGAAATCGCGCAAGCGCGCTATACGTCGGCCCTTAATACGCTACAGCAGGCCTATCTGAAGATTCTCGAGCAGCGCCGGTACTTCGTCACGATCGTGGCGATGTCCGCCGGGGAGTTTCCCAAGGTTCGCGACGCACTGACGATCGCATGGCCGCTTCTGCTCCTGCTTGCCCTTGTTTACGCGCTGATTTTCGCGCGCAGGCGCTTCGAGCCGATAAGAATTAGAGAGGTGTTCGACCGGTGGCGCAGTCGCTGATTGGGATTGATGACGACCTTCTGACGGCCCTGAAGGCCGGCCGGTGGGTGGAGGCAGTGAAAATCTACGAACGGGAGCTCTCGCGCGAAGAGAAGCTCCAGGCAGAGTTCCGAGTGGCCTATGCGATCGCCCTGATCCGTACCGGCCGTATTGCGAGCGGGATCAAGATTCTGCGCTCGCATCGCGACCTTGCCGCCGGGCTTCGCGAGGACCTGCGCCGGTGGGTCGTGAAGCCGTTGATCGATGAAGGTTCGACGGAACGGGCTATCGAGGTACTTGACCTGCTGATCGCGAGTGAGGTGGCTTCCGTCGCGGATTTAAGGCTCCGCGCCAGCCTGCTGGGACGGACAAACAGGCGCGATGCGGCCATTCGCGACGTCGAGAGAATCCTTGCCGTCGAACCCGAAGAGGTTGTGGCCAACACGCAATATCTGCAGTTGCTCCTGCAGTCCGGCAGGGTCGCGGAAGCCGGCGCGCACGCCGCCGGAATCGCCGACTCGGCTTCCGCCGATGCTCGCCTGGCGCACATGGCCCTCCTCGCCCTCGGCCGGTCCGGACAGCATGACCGCGC
>JBDZVP010000088.1:0-7425 GCA_040255765.1 Sphingomonadales bacterium
TTGATTCTTCCGCGATCGGTCGAGCCGCAGCGAGCCGAGAGCCCGCGAAAGGCCGGGGCTGGATGGGAGCCCGCTCGGCTCCATCGATATGCGACTCGCCCGGCGCGCGTTCAAGATGCTGGGGCGGAAGCCAAATCCACAGGAAATTGTCTCGCGAGCCATTTATCCGCTTGCGTTCGGATTCAGATGAGGCACAATGGGTGGTAGCGCGAGAGGGGGGATGCCTCTAAACTTGGTGTTCGGCGCCGGAATCACTGCATTCCGGCGATGGCCCAACTCGTCCCCGATTTCCACAGGGGGCAGGCATGGCAATGCCCCTCCCGGCGCTGCAAAATGACTCGCTCGGATCGGTGCGGGCGGGTAGAACAATTAGAGAACAAGCGGCTCCGGAAGGAGTCGCGAAAGGGATGAGGTAGAGCGATGGATTTCACGACTGGCAGCGAAGTTCCAACCGGCGATGTAACGGCCGCGCCCGCTCCGTCGAGCAAGAGCATCGCTCCGCCGGCCCATCCGATCACGATCGATCCGTCGCGCGACGACTTGCTGACCGAGTTCGGCAAGGAGACGCTCAAGGACCGCTATCTCTTGCCCGGCGAATCCTACCAGGACCTCTTCGCCCGGGTCGCATCGGCTTATGCCGACGACGCCGAGCATGCGCAGCGGATCTACGATTATATCTCCAGGCTGTGGTTCATGCCGGCGACGCCCGTCCTTTCCAATGGCGGAACCGGCCGAGGGCTTCCGATCAGCTGCTATCTCAACAGCGTCTCCGACAGCCTCGAAGGGATCGTCGGAACCTGGAACGAGAACGTCTGGCTGGCGAGCCGGGGCGGCGGAATCGGCACCTATTGGGGAAGCGTGCGGGGAATCGGCGAGCCTGTCGGCCTGAACGGCAAGACCAGCGGCATCATTCCCTTCGTCCGGGTGATGGACAGCCTGACTCTGGCGATCTCCCAGGGCTCGCTTCGGCGCGGCTCGGCGGCCTGCTACCTCGACATCTCCCACCCGGAGATCGAGGAGTTCCTCGAAATCCGCAAACCGAGCGGCGACTTCAACCGCAAGGCGCTGAACCTCCACCACGGCGTGCTGGTCACCGACGAGTTCATGGAGGCGGTCCGCGAAGGCACCGAGTTCGAGCTTCGTTCGCCCAAGGACCAGAGCGTTCGCGGCACCGTGGACGCCCGCGCCCTCTTCCAGAAGCTGGTCGAGACCCGGCTTGCGACCGGCGAGCCCTACATCATCTTCATCGACCAGGTGAACCGGTCGATGCCGAAGCATCACCGCGACCTCGGCCTCAAGGTGACGACCTCGAACCTCTGCTCCGAGATCACGCTGCCGACCGGCAAGGACCATCTCGGCGCCGACCGCACCGCGGTCTGCTGCCTCAGCTCGCTCAACCTTGAGACCTGGGACGAGTGGCATGGCGACAAGACTTTCATCGAGGACGTGATGCGCTTCCTCGACAACGTGCTCAGCGATTACATCGCCCGCGCGCCCGACGAGATGGCCCGCGCCAAATATAGCGCCGAGCGCGAGCGCAGCGTCGGTCTCGGCGTGATGGGCTTCCACTCCTTCCTCCAGGCGCGCGGAATCCCGTTCGAAGGGGCGATGGCGAAGAGCTGGAACCTCAAGATTTTCAAACACGTTCGCGCGCAGGTCGACGAAGCCTCGATGATGCTCGCCAAGGAGCGCGGGCCCTGTCCCGACGCGGCCGACATGGGCGTGATGGAGCGCTTCTCCTGCAAGATGGCGATCGCTCCGACCGCGTCGATCTCCATCATCTGCGGCGGCACGTCGGCCTGCATCGAGCCGATCCCGGCCAACGTCTATACGCACAAGACCCTGTCGGGCTCGTTCGTGGTCAAGAACCCGCACCTCAGGCAGTTGCTCGAATCCAAGTCCAAGGACAGCGACAAGGTCTGGAACTCGATCCTCGAGCACGGCGGATCGGTCGCCCATCTCGACTTCCTGACCCAGGAAGAAAAGGACGTGTTCAAAACCAGCTTCGAGATCGATCAGCGCTGGCTGATCGAGCTTTCCGCCGACCGCACGCCCTATATCGACCAGGCGCAGTCGCTGAACCTGTTCATCCCCGCTGACGTCGACAAATGGGACCTGCTGATGCTGCACTTCCGCGCCTGGGAGCTCGGCATCAAGTCGCTCTATTACCTGCGCTCCAAGTCGGTGCAGCGCGCCGGGTTTGCCGGCGGCGTCGAGGCCGACAACACGCCCGAGCTCAAGGAAATCCAGCTCGCGTCGACGACCGACTATGATGAGTGTTTGGCGTGCCAGTGACGCTACGCGACTGACGCTCGACGGGAACTTCGCGTCCGTCCGGCGACTGTAGCCTCATGCGACCGAGCGCATTCGCCCTCATCCTCGGCGCGGCGAGCAGCTGCTCGGCGGCCCCCGAACCCCAACGCCCGGTCGACAACCGCGCCCTGCTCATTCGCGTTTGTAACGCGGGCGCGGCGGAGACGCTGATCGGCCGAACCGCCGACGACGCAACGCTGGAGCGGGCGAAAGCATTGGCGGGGGCTCGCTCCGTGCGGATCCTTCGACCCGGAGAGCCGCAGGCGATGAACTTCAGCGGCGGCCGGCTCAACGTCGAGGTCGACAGGGCCGGAAAGATCACGCGCTTCAGCTGCGGATAAGCGAAGCCCCCGCGGGATTTCTCCCGCGAGGGCTCCGGTTTCAGGCGCTCGCCGCGCGGTTAGAAGCGCAGCGAAACGTCGGCGACCGCCCGGTTGTCCTGGAGCAGCGAGTTGCCGAGATTGGCCTGCACGCCCGCTCCGAAGTCCAGCTTGCCCTTCGACACCCGGAAGCCGCCACGGACTTCCGCGTAGGACCCGCCGTTGGCGAGCGGCAGGAGGAAGCGGTAGTCCGGCGCATTGGCGAAGCGGACCGCCATGCCCTTGTTCGCGCCCGAGAGCAGGTGGACATAATCCGCCTGGATCTGCGGGGTGAACGACCAGCCGCCGCCGATCGCCATGCTTCCGGCGAGTTTGGCGCCGAGCCGGGCTTCCACTTTCCGGAGCTTGAGATCGTCCATCTGGAGAGCGACCTCGCCGCCATTCTCGCTAAAGCCGTCGAGCTTGTAGCTCGAATAGCCAAGCTGCGCCCGAGGAGTGAGCATCAGCCCATTGGCAAGGCCGAGGTTGACGCCGGCTTCGGCAGTCGCGGTGTAGCGCTCCGAGTGCGTGGCTCCGGTCAAATCGAACGCCGAATTGCCGGTCTGGGCGGTGCGCGAGACTGCAACGCTGCTGGTCTCCGCCGAGGCAAGGCCGCCGACATAGGCACCGCCGCCAAGGCGATAGCTGCCGTACAGTGCCGCTTGCGACGTCGTCACCCGGGCCCGGTCACTGCCGGGGATGCTGACCCCGTTGGCATAACCGGTGGCGGCGCCGATCGTCAGGCGCGGCGAGAACTGGTGTTCCATCCCGACGGCCATGTAATCGGACCGCTGGCCCTGCTCTTCGCCAAAGCCGCCATAGCTGGCCCGGGACGAGGTGCTTCCACCGGTGATGAACCCGGACATGCCCTTTGGAAGGACGCTGGCAGTTGTCCCCGGCGCAAGCTCGGCTAAGCCGTTGCGCTGCGACTGGATTCCATTGAGCGCGAGCGCGGACGGATTCCCCGACACGGTCAGCGTTCCGCCGGTTTCGGTGCCGAGCATCGAAAGCCGGTTGGAAACGGCGTTGAGCATCATCTTGCTCTGGCGCTCCTGGAAGGACTGCGCCTCGTCGTCGATCCGCGGCGCAAGGCTCTGGAAGGTAGAGGCGACGTCCTGCGGGCTCATCAGGTCGACGGACCCGTACAGGCCGTAGAGGCTGTTGTACGAACTGCCGCGGAGCGAATCGAGCGCGTTCGCGAACGCCATGACCATCGCGTTGCCGGAGTTCACATAATCGACGAACTTGCCCGCGCGCAGGTTCGCGGTGATGCTGTTCGGCCCGTAGGTCAGCACCGGGCGAAGAACACCCACGGTCGAGCCGATCGTGCCGAACGTGCCGTCGATCCCGCCCGTCGCCGTCGCGATGGTGAAGGTGTCGCCGTCGCGAGGAGCGGCTCCCTTCGCCTTGCTGAACAGCAGCGAGCCGCCGCTGAGCGCGAGGATGCCGCTATTGTCCGCATCGCCGGTGACCTGAAGCAGGTCGGCGCCGGACCGGCCGGCGTCGATCACCAGCATCGATCCGGACGACAGGATCATGTCGCCCTGCACCGTCAAGGTCGACGGAGTGTCGCCCGTTCCGGGGGAAACGATGCCGTTGACGACTGTCAGGTAGGTTGGATCGATGGTGCCGCTGCCGGACAGGATTCCGGAAACGATCAGGCTTTCACCGGCGGTCAGCAAGCCGTCGACATTGGTCCAGCCCTGCGTCTGGGTGAAATCGCCCCAGACCTTCAGGCTTCCTTCGCTTCCGATATCGAGCTTGGTCGGACCGTTGAGAGTCAGGCGGTCGATGGTGACGTCGCTGCCCAGGGTCGTCGTGCCCCGCGCGGCGAGGGTGACGTCATAATAATGCGCGCGCGTTCCGGTCGACGGATCGCCGACGACGTTGTTGGGAACGAAGTTCGTCGAACCGGGGCCGCCCGAGACGAAGACCGGCGTTCCGTCGCCGGTCGGAGCCGTCCCTTCGGGAAGGATCACGCAATCTTCAAAGAAACAGACATTCCCGAATGTCGCGCCATCGGCGGAAACGCCGAGTGCGGGCGTGTCCGGAAGGCTGTTCACCAGCTGCCCGTTCTGGTCGATCATGTAATTCGGATCCATCGCCTGGACCCAGTGGCTGGGGTCGGTCCAGTCGGCATTGCCGGCTTTGTTGCTGGCGTAGACGTAGGGATTGTTGGCGACGATCGCGTCCCAGAACAGGTACAGCGGCTGGTAGATGCTGGTTGTTCCATAGCTGCTGCCCGGCTGCCCGAAGAAGAAGCGCGAACCGCCGGAAAGCACGCCGGCCACGACCGGACGGTCATATTTCTGATCGACGATCAGCGGACCCCCGGAATCGCCGCCGGCGGTGACACCCTCTCGCGGCAAGGCTGGACCGCCGCCGAAGATGTTGAAGTCGAACGGGTTGGCGTTGACGGTACCGAAGTTCGGATCGTCGAAATCGGTCATGTAGAGGTTCTGGGGAAGGCCATCGAGCGGCGGACCGAAGAGCGCCAGGTCTACGGTGTCGAGCGAGCCCAGGAACGACACCATATTCTCTGCCGCACGACGCCTGAAGTCGATGCCCTGGGTGTTGCCGCCGGTGCCGTTGCCCGCGCCTCCGTATCCGACGATCGAGACATGCTCTTCCTGCGTCAGGGGCGAGAAAAGCATTGCCCAGGTCGGAATCCCGAACGCCGGCGTATCGAGGGTCGCGAGGGCAATGTCGGCCTCGAGGAAACCTTGCGCGGTCGGATTTTCGAGAGACCTCGGATCGTACCAGACCTGCTCGACATTGTAGATGTTAAGGGCGGTGTTGGTTCCGAACTGCGGGCCGCCGGCACCGAGAAGCCAGCTCAGCAATCCGTCGAAATTGTCCGGGGAGAATCCGACGCTGATCCCGACTCCGCCGGACGCCGCGCCATAGGCGTCCGCGGGCAGTTCGTTGACGCAGTGCGAGGCGAAGATGACGGTTCGCGGATTGATCAGCGTTCCGGTGCAAAGGCCGACGAAGCCCCCGCCCTGGTCGGTCGTGACCTGGCCGACTCCCGTGACTCCGCTGTCGAGGTCCCCAGCCGGCGCCGGCGCGTTCGGGCTGATGCCGTCGCGGATGACGATGGAAGGAGAGACGGTGGTTCCGTCGGGAAGAATGTCGTCTGCATAGGCCGGAGTGGCGATTGCAATGGACGCGCTGGCGAGTAACGCCGAGCGGAGCGCAAGCTTGCTGATCATGGCGGCAATTTCCCCTGTTTTTACCCAACATTTGGGGGAACTTGCGACTTGCGACTCGCCCCCCATTTGTTGGAGGCTACGGCAGTTCGGAATATAGTAAACCCCTGTAAACTATTTGGATTGTCGCTCTCTGTAACTGTCCCGCTTTGACACGAATCCTGCTCCGGTGGAGCCTGTTCTTTGTCGCTTGGCCGACGTTTCGCCGGCTTTTGACGCGAGCATTCCACGAAACAGGATGTTGCGGTCTATCCCCCGAATTATCCCCACCTGTTGTGTTTTTTATCCCCAACTGATTTCCGGCTGAGCCGTGTTTCGTGTAGAAATGGAGCGGTGGCTGAAATAGCCTCCTTGCCTGGGCGGCTCCCGTTGGCGTGGCGCCGCGGGAGGAAAGGGAATGCCCGCGAGATGATCCATCTGAAGACTCGCCTGATGCTTACCTCGGCGCTTGTCGTGGCCGCCGTTTTTGCAGCCGCGCCGGCCGTTGCGGCCGACACGTCGGCGCTCGAGCAGCGCTTCGATTCGATGATCAGCGCGACCGACCAGCAGCAGTGGCTGCAGACCATGTCGTCCCAGCCCAATCACGTCGGCTCGCCGCACGACAAGGCCAATGCCGAGATGACCTTGGCGCTGTTCAAGCAATGGGGCTGGGACGCGCATATCGAACAGTTCGACGTGCTTTATCCGACGCCGATTACGACCACGCTGGAGCTGGTCACGCCGGAGCATGTTACGCTCGGTGGACAGGAACCGCCGGTTGCGGAAGACCCGACGTCGAACAATCCGGGAATGCTCCCGCCCTATGTCGCCTATCAGGGCGACGGCGATGTCACCGCGCCGGTCGTTTACGTGAATTACGGGATGCCCGACGATTATGTCGCGCTTGAACGCCGCGGAATCAGCGTCAAGGGCAAGATCGCGCTTGCCCGCTACGGCGCCGGCTGGCGCGGGCTCAAGCCGAAGCTTGCGCAGGAGCATGGCGCGGTCGGCACGCTGATTTACTCGGACCCCGCCGACGACGGCTACACGCAGGACGATCCCTATCCGGTGGGCGGCGCTCGCCCGCCGCACGGCGTGCAGCGCGGCTCGGTCGAGGACATGACCCTTTATCCCGGCGACCCGCTGACCCCGGGCGTCGGGGCGACCGCGAATGCCAAACGGCTGACCCGCGAAACCTCGCCGGTCCTGCTCAAAATCCCGGTGCTTCCGATTTCCTACGCCGACGCCTCGAAGATCATCGAGCGCCTGCAAGGCCCGGTCGTCACCGGCAACCAGCGCGGCGCGCTAGGCATGACCTATCACTGGGGCGGAACCGACGCGGTCAAAGTGCACCTCGCCGTCAAGTCCGACTGGTCCTTGAAGCCCGTCTATGACGTGATCGCGAAGCTTCCCGGCAAGACCTACCCCGACCAGTGGGTGGTTCGCGGCAACCACCGCGACGGCTGGGTGATGGGCGCCGCCGATCCGCTTACCGGCCACGTCGCGATGATGAGCGAAGCGAAAGCGCTCGGGCAAATGGTCCGCTCCGGCTGGAGGCCCGCCCG
>JBDZVP010000089.1:0-7233 GCA_040255765.1 Sphingomonadales bacterium
GCCTGAACCCGGCGCGGCCGAAGGTGCAGCTGCTCGGCGTTCCCTGCCCAGCGCTGCTGATGCCGATCGCGGAGACCTTGCGGGCCCTCGACGTCGAGCGGGCGCTGGTCGTCCACGGTTCCGGCCTCGACGAGGTGGCGGTGCACGGATTCACACAGGCCGTTCGGCTTCGCGATGGAGAGCTGGAGACTCTGGAGATCACTCCCGAGCAGGCCGGGCTCAGGCGCTACCCGCTCGACGAGATCGCCGGCGGCAATCCGCGCGATAATGCTGAGCTGCTCGTCGACCTGCTCGGCGGTCGCGGTCCCCTGGCGCAGCGGGCGATCGTCGCCATCAATGCAGGCGCCCTTCTCGAAACCGCTGGCGTTGCGGCGGACCTCCGCGACGGCGTCGAACGAGCACAGGATGCGATCTCGTCCGGCCGGGCGAGGCAGCTGCTCCGCGATTTCGTGGAGGCGAGCCGTGGCTGATGGATTCCTCGGCGAGATCGCCAAAGCGCGGCGAGCGGACCTCCAAAGCCGCTTCAATGGCGTCAGCCTGGAGTCGCTGAGGAGCCGTGCGGCACGCTCGGAGCGGAGCCTTGCCGACGTTCTCGCTCGGCCGGGCAGCCGCTTCATCCTTGAAATCAAGAAAGCGTCGCCGTC
The DNA here is from genome assembly GCA_040255765.1 of Sphingomonadales bacterium. Lineage (GTDB taxonomy): Bacteria > Pseudomonadota > Alphaproteobacteria > Sphingomonadales > Sphingomonadaceae > Sphingomicrobium. Next base: position 645 of record JBDZVP010000089.1, read on the forward strand.
GCTCGGGGCGATCCGGACCCGGGCCGACGTCGGGAAGGTCGCGCGTGGGTACGCGGGGGTTGCGGACGCGCTCAGCGTTCTCGTTGAGAGCCGGCATTTCGGCGGCTCGCTCGACGATCTCCGGCTCGCGCGGCAGGAATTCGACGGGCCGATCCTCGCCAAGGACTTCTTCCTCGACCCGCGCCAGGTGGTCGAGGCGAGGATCGCGGGCGCCGATGCCGTTCTGGTGATGCTGTCGCTGGTCGATGACAGCACTGCTCGCGAGCTGATCGCGGAGGCAAAGCGCTTCGGGATGGACGCGCTGGTCGAGGTTCACGACGAAGCGGAAATGCGGCGCGCCAACGCGCTCGGCGCGGAGATCATCGGGATCAACAACCGCGACCTTCGCGACCTTTCCATCGGTCTCGAGAACACCGAACGGCTCGCGCGACTTGCGGGCGGCAAGCTGCTCGTTTCCGAATCCGGGATCTCGTCGCGCGCGGATGTCGAGCGACTCTCCGGCCGTGTTGACGGATTCCTTGTCGGAAGCTCGCTGATGTCCGCGGCCGACCCGGCCGAAGCGGCGCGCGCGCTGGTATTCGGCCGGGTGAAATTGTGCGGCGTCAGGCGAAGCGAAGACATCGATCCCGCCGCGACCCACGTCGGCCTCGTCTTCGTTCCGGAAAGCCCGCGTGCCGTGTCGCTCGGCGAGGCTTTCCGCCTGACCGGACCGGGACCAAAGCGCGTCGGAGTGTTCCGCAATGCGCCTGTTCCGGAAGTGGCGCAGACGGCAACCTTCCTCGGCCTCGCGGCGATCCAGCTCCACGGAAGGGAGGACGCGGAGTACGTCCGTTCGCTTGCTCGCCGCCTGCCCGAGGATTGCGAAATCTGGAAGGCGCTCATGGTCGATACGGCCGAGCCGGACTCCTTCGATGCCGCCGACCGGCTGCTGTTCGACAGCGGCTCCGGCGGAACAGGCCGCACCTTCGACTGGAACCTTGTTGGCAGGCATCCGCGCCTGTCGACGGCGCTTGTTGCTGGCGGAATTGGTCCGTCCAATGCGCGCCAGGCAGCCGCTCTCGGCGCTTATGCCATCGACGTCGGCTCGGCCGTCGACGCGCGCCGCGGAATGAAGTCGCCGGAAAAGATCCGCGCTTTGTTCGATGCGCTTCGGCCGCGATCCCGGCAGGAGCTTCTCCAATGCGCCTGAACGGACGGTTTGGACGGTATGGCGGCTGTTACGTTCCGGAAATCCTCTTGCCGGCGCTCGAGCAACTCGAAGCGGCGTTCCTCGATGCGCAGGCCGACCCGGCTTTCGCGGCGGAGCTCAATGATTTGCTGGCGAATTATGCCGGTCGCCCGACGCCGCTCACTCGCTGCCGCAACTTGCCCGGCAATATCTTCCTCAAGCGCGAGGATTTGCTCCACGGCGGTGCGCACAAGACCAACCAGGTGCTTGCCCAGGCGCTGCTTGCGAAGCGCATGGGGAAGACGCGGCTCATCGCGGAAACCGGCGCCGGCCAGCACGGCGTCGCGACCGCTATCGCCGGCGCTCTGCTCGGCTTCGAAACGGTCATTTACATGGGCGCCGAGGACGTCGAGCGGCAGCAGCTCAACGTCTTTCGGATGGAGCTGATGGGCGCCCGCGTCATTCCGGTCGAGATCGGCGGGCGGACGCTCAAGGATGCCATCAACGAGGCGTTGCGCGACTGGTCGGCCAGTTTCGAGCACACGCATTACCTGCTCGGCACCGCGGCCGGGCCGCACCCGTTCCCGCTGATGGTGCGCGAGTTTCAGCGCGTCATCGGGCGGGAGGCCCGGGCGCAAACGCTGGAGCAGGCGGGACGCCTTCCCGACGCGGCGATCGCCTGCGTCGGCGGCGGCTCGAACGCGATCGGGCTGTTCGCCGATTTCCTCGACGACCCGGTGCGCCTCATCGGAGTTGAGGCTGCAGGGCGCGGGCTAGACAGCAACAAGCATGGAGCGACCCTGTTCGGCGGGCGTCCGGGGGTGCTCCACGGCGCCGAGACCTACGTGCTTCAGGACTCCGACGGTCAGATTTCCCAAAGCTGGTCGGTATCCGCGGGCTTGGATTACCCGGCGGTTGGGCCGGAGCACGCGCATCTCAAGGATAGCGGCCGCGCCGATTATGTCGGGGCGACCGATGACGAGGCGCTCGCCGCTTTCCGGCTGCTTGCCGAGAAGGAGGGCATCCTCTGCGCTTTCGAATCCGCCCACGCGCTCGCCCACGCGCTAAAGCTTGCCAAGCGGGAGCCGGACTCGCTGCTGCTCGTCGGCCTGTCCGGGCGCGGCGACAAGGACGTCGCCCAGGCGCAGCACCTCCTTCGCCCCGCTGTGCAGGTCGCGGCCGAATGAGCCGCTACGCCGCCATGTTCGAGCACCTCCGCGCTCGCGGCGAAGGGGCGTTCGGTGCTTTCGTCATGCTCGGCGATCCGGATCCCCAGGCCAGCGCGCGCGTTCTCGACGCGCTGGTCGACGGCGGTGCGGACATGATCGAGGTCGGAATCCCTTTCTCCGACCCGATCGCCGACGGTCCGGTGATCCAGGCAGCCGCAGGGCGAGCGCTGGCCTCCGGTGTCCGCACCGCCGAGTGTTTCGAACTGATCGCGGCTTTCCGGCGACGGCATCCTCATGTGCCGGTCGGAATCCTGACCTATGCAAACCTGGTGCTAGCCCGGGGCCGCCGCGCTTTCTTCGCTCGAGCTGCCGAAGCGGGGGCCGATAGCCTGCTGGTCGCCGATCTGCCGTCGCTCGAAGCCGAGCCTTGGGCCTGCGAAATGCGCGACGTCGGTCTCGACCCGGTGCTGATCGCCGCCGCCAACACGCCGCAGGAAACGTTGAAAACAATCGCCCGCCTCTCCGGCGGCTACACTTATTGCGTCACTCGGCCCGGGATCACCGGAACCCACACGCGCGCCCGGTTCGACCCTGCCCTCATCGATCGCCTCCGCCACCTGGGAGCACCGCCGCCGGTGTTTGGCTTCGGCATATCCACCCCCGAGCATGTCCGAGCCGCACTCGAGGCAGGAGCGGCCGGCGTCATCTGCGGCTCGGCGATCGTGTCGCTGGTGGCGGGCGCGGTGTCTCCCGCCACCGCCGTTGCCCCTTTCGTTGCCTCCCTGAAATCGGCGGCCCGCGCCTCGTCATCGCGCCTACGGAACGACTCCTGCGCCCAAGCGGTTTGATTCCGCGGTTTCGCGAGGAGTTCAGGCCGATGGCCGCACGACCGATTTGGAGAGGACAGATCCGGCTCGCCCTGGTGTCGATCCCGGTCGAAATTTACCCTGCCACGAAGAGCGGGGCGTCGATCCAGTTCCATCAGGTCCACGAGCCTTCGGGCAAGCGCATCAAATATGAAAAAGTGGTGCCCGGCGTCGGCCCGGTCGACCGTGACGAGATCATGAAGGGCTATGAGGTCTCCAAGGGGCACTATGTCCTCCTCGATCCCGAGGAGATCGAAAGCGTCAAGCTGGACAGCCGCAAGACGCTCGATCTCGTCGAGTTCGTGGACCTGCACGACATCGACGCAATGTATTACGAGCGGCCTTATTACGTCGTCCCGGCCGACGACCTGGCCGAGGAGGCCTATGTCGTTCTTCGCGACGCGCTCAAGGACGCGAAAAAGATCGGGATCGGTCAGCTTGCGATGCGGGGGCAGGAATATGTCGTCGCGATCAAGCCGTGCGGGCGTGGAATCCTGCTGGAAACGTTGCGCTACGCCGACGAGGTCAACAAGGCGCAATCCTATTTCCGCGAGATCGGCGACCACAAGCCGGACGAGGACATGCTCGACCTCGCCTCAATGCTGATCGAGAAGAAGACCGGAAAGTTCGACCCGAGCGAGTTCCACAACCGCTACGTCGACGCGCTAAAGGACCTCATCGCCGAGAAGCAGAAGCACAAGGGTGAAAAGATCATCCAGGAGCCGGAAGGCGAAGCTCCGAAGGGCTCCAACGTGATCGACCTGATGGCAGCGCTGAAGAAGAGCCTCGAGACTGGCGGCGGAGGAGGCAGCGAGAAAGCCAAGCCGAAGGCGAAGCCGGCACCGCGGTCCAAGGCTCGCCCGCGCTCGACCGAAAAGCCGAAGAAGAAAGCCGCTGGCGGGCGGAAGTAAGCCATGCCCGCTCGCAAGCTCGACATCGAGACCTACAACGAGAAGCGCGACTTCTCGAAGACCAGGGAGCCGAAGGGTCGCAAGCTCAAGGGCAAGGGCGACAGCTTCGTCGTCCAGAAGCACGAGGCGTCGCGGCTTCACTGGGATTTCCGGTTGGAAATGGACGGCGTGCTGAAGAGCTGGGCGGTCCCGAAAGGCCCGAGCCTCGACCCCGGCGACAACCGGCTGGCGATGCGGACCGAGGACCACCCGCTCGATTACGGAGACTTCGAAGGCACCATCCCGCGCGGCGAATATGGCGGCGGGACCGTGATGCTTTGGGACGAGGGCAAGTGGATCCCGGAACCCGGCAAGGACCCGGCGAAAACCATCGAGGAAGGCCACCTGCATTTCACTCTCGAAGGTGAGCGGATGAAGGGCGAGTGGGTCATGTTCCGGCTGAAACCGAAACCCGGCGAAAAGGCCGAGCCGTGGATGCTCAAGAAAGTGACCGACGAATATGCCAAGCCCGACGACGGGGATGCATTGGTCGACGATTGCACCACCAGCGTGACGACGGGGCGGACGATGGCGGAAATTGCATCGGGCGAAGATGTGTGGCGGTCGAACCGCGGCGGCAGGAAAGGCGGGCGCGGCAAGACCAGGGCGTCGGAACCGCCGCCGCCGTTCAAGCCCGTCCAGCTCGCGACTCTCGTCGATCATGTGCCGACCGGCTCCGACTGGTTGTTCGAGTATAAGTACGATGGCTACCGGCTGCTCCTCGCGACCGGATCGAATGCCGCGACCGCATGGACCCGCAACGAGAAGGACTGGAGCGACAAGTTCCGGGCGCTGCTGAAGGCGGCGGAGGCATTGCCCCCGGGATGCCTGATCGACGGCGAGGCGGTCGCGCTCAACAAGGCCGGCAAGCCCGACTTCCAGCTCCTGCAGTCGACGCTGAAGGAAAGCCGGGGGAAGAACCTCGTCTTCTATGCCTTCGACCTTCTGGTCGATCGCGGAGAGGACATCCGCAAGCTCGGCAACCTCGAGAGGAAGGAGCGGCTCGCGGCGCTGCTCGAAAACGCGCCGCCGACGATCATCTACGGCGACCATGTGCTCGGCAAGGGCCAGGAGCTTCTCCAGGCCGTCTGCAAGGAAGGCGGTGAGGGTGTCGTCGCCAAGAAAGCGACTGCTCCCTATCGCGGCGAGCGGACCAAGAACTGGCTCAAGATCAAATGCATCGAGCGGCAGGAATTCGTCATCGTCGGCTGGTCGGAAAGCGACAAGGTCCGGCGCGGCTTCCGCTCGCTTTTGCTGGCCACCCACGAAGATGGAAGGCTCCGCTACGCCGGCAAGGTCGGAACCGGTTTCAACATGAAAGTGATGGGCGAGCTTCTCGACAGGATGAAGCCGCTGGAGGTCGACAAGCCGGCGGTCGATGTGCCGCGAAGCGAGCGCAAGGGCGGCCACTGGATTAAGCCGGAGCTGGTCGCCGAAATCGCCTTCACCGAATTCACGTCGGAAGGTATCCTTCGCCACCCGAGTTTCATCGCCCTTCGCGAGGACAAGCCGGCGAGCGACGTGGTGCGCGAGACGAAAACAAAGCTGCCCAAGTCGGCGAAGAAGGGCGAGCACCCCAGCCCCGAGAGCTTCGGCGTCAAGATCAGCAATCCCGACCGCGCGATCTTCCCGACCGAGAAGCTGACCAAATACGACCTCGCCGAATATTATGCGGCGATCAATCCGTTGCTGATGATCGACGCCGCCAACCGGCCGTTGACCCTCATCCGCTGTCCGCAGGGCCGCGCCAAGAAATGCTTCTTCCAGAAACACGACACCGGGTCGATGGGCGAGGCCGTCAAGCACGTGCCGATCGAGGAGAAGAAGGGCGGCGTGCAAGATTACCTCTACGTCGACGACATCCAGGGCATCCTTCAGTGCGTGCAGATGGGAACGATCGAATTCCACGGCTGGGGAAGCCGGATCGAAAAGGTCGAATATCCCGACCGGCTGGTGTTCGACCTCGATCCCGACGTGGGTCTGGAGTTCGCGGATGTCCGGGAGGCGGCGAAGCGGATCCGCGACCTGCTCGCCGACATGGGCCTAAAGACCTTCCCGATGCTGACCGGCGGAAAGGGCATTCACGTTATCGCGCCGCTCGACCAGTCGGCGGACTGGGATGCCGTCAAAAGCTTCGCCGAGCGCTTCAGCCGAGCGATTGCCGAGGCCGAGCCAGAGCGCTTCACCGCAAACATCCGCAAGGCCCAGCGAAAGGGCCGGATCTTCCTCGACTGGCTCCGCAACCAGCGTGGAGCGACCGCGGTGATGCCTTATTCCGCCCGCGCCCGCGAAGGCGCACCGGTCGCCGCGCCCATCGCGTGGGAGGAGATCGACGACTACGAGGGCGGCAACGCCTTCACCATCCGCGAGCTCGACTTGCTGCTCGAACGGTCGTCGAAGAAAATGCTGCTCGGCTGGGGCGAAGCGAAACAGGCG
>JBDZVP010000090.1:0-7165 GCA_040255765.1 Sphingomonadales bacterium
ACCTGGTCGTGGAACTCGCGGATGTCGAACTTGTCGCCGAGCGCCGCTTTGGCCTTGTCGCGAAGCTGCTGGATCTTCATCGCTCCGGTCTTGTAGGCGGTCGCTTGGCTCGGGATCGCGATGTAGCGCTCGACCTCGGCGGTGGCGTCGGTCTTCGACATTCCCGAGTGGCCGAGCATGTAGGCGATCGCCTGGTCGCGGGTCCAACCCTTGGCGTGGATTCCGGTGTCGACGACCAGCCGCATCGCCCGGAGCATCTCGTCGTTGAGAGTCCCGAACCGCGCGTACGGGTCCTTGTACAGCCCCATCGGATAGCCGAGCGTCTCGGCATAGAGCGCCCAGCCTTCGACATAGGCCGTGTTGCCGCCGAAGCGCATGAACGCCGGAAGCTTGTCGTTCTCCTGCGCCAGGCTGATCTGGAAATGGTGGCCCGGCTCGCCCTCGTGGAGGAACAGGGTCGTCATCTCCCAGGTGCTTCGCGACGGCAGGTCGTAGGCGTTGAAATAGAAAGTGCCCGGCCTCGACCCGTCCGGCGTCCCCTGCTCGTAGGAGCCCCCGGCCTCGAACTTCTCGCGGAAGGGTTCGTACGGGCGGATCACCAGCTTGGCCTTGGGCATATGGTCGAAATATTCGGGGAGCTTGGGCTCGACCTCCTTCTGGATGTCGTAAAAGCCTTGCGTCAGCGCCTCGCGGCTCTTCGGCTGGAAGCGCTTCGCGGTCCGCATGTAGTCGAAGAAGGCGTGAAGGTCGCCCTTGAAGCCGACCTCCTGCTTCACCTTCTCCATTTCCTTGGTGATCCGAGCGACCTCGCTAAGGCCCGTCTGGTGGATCTGCTCGGCGGTCAGCGGAAGCGTCGTCGTCGACTCCAGCTCGTACGCGTAGAGCTTGTCGCCCCCCTTCATGTAGACGAGCCCGTCCCCTGCGCGCGCGTGGCCGAGATACTCGTTCTTCAGGAAGTCGCGAAGCCGGGTCAGCGCCGGGTAAAGCTCGCCGGTGATCGCCGCGCGATATTCGGTTTTGAGCCGCTCCTGGTCCGCTGCGGAAATGCCGTCCGGGAACTTGGTGACGGGCCGGTAATAAGGCGATTCCTCCGGCTTCTGCTTGAGCTGGTTGTCGAGCTGCTCGATCATGTTGCGGACCGTCAGCTTGGTCTCGACAACCCCGCTCGCCTCGCCCTGCTTGAACCGCCCGATCGCGCGGTCGAGATAGGTGACGAAGCCTTTGTGCCGCTTCAGATTGTTCTCGTAATCCTCGAGCGTCTTGAACGGCGCCGCGCCCTGCCCGCTGGCGAAAGTCGGGTAGAAGGTGTGCAGTCCGAAGAAGTGGTTGATCGGCTGCACTTCGGTCAGCGACAGGATGTCCGGCTGAAGCCCGCGCAGCGTGTCCTTGGTCTGCCATTCGAACGTGTCGTAGGCGAGCTGGTCGGTCTCATCGAGCTTCGAGCGGTCGATCGCGTGAAGCGCCGCGAGGTCGTGCTCGGCCGCCGCTTTCTCGCCCGCATAATAAGCATCGGTGATGTAATCGCCGAACTCGTCCGCGTAGCGAAGGTCGCCGCGGAAGATGCCCTGGATCGGATTGCGCTGGAGCTGCGCCTCGTCGCTCGCCTTGAACAAGGCGAACAATTTGTCGTGCTCGCTCATCACCGGCTCAGCGGGCGGCGGCGGCGCGACTTCGGCTACCGGGGCCGCCGGAGCGACGGGCGTTGGAGCCTGCGTCGTTGCGCACGCCGCAAGGGCGCAGGTGGAAAGGAGCGTTGCCAGAGCAAAAGCACGAGTCATCATCGTCCCCCGGAAATTTCGACCTCAGTGTCTTAGGCGCTTAATACGGTCATTTGCCTTCCGCAAACGAAAAGGGCGCCGCGGCATGGCCGCAACGCCCTCTTCTACCAACACTCCTTCTGGCTCTACCAGAAGAAGTCGTACATCACGTCCACGACCTGGCCGGTGTAGGTGTTCACCAGCAGCGCGTCGTTATAGTAGCGCACCCAGCGGTACGGGAACGGCGCGTACGGGAGCCGGTACATGTACGGGTCGTTCAGCCAGTAGTTGCTGCTGTAATAGCTCGGCCACAGCCGCCAGCCGATATTGTACCGGCGATAGTTCCAGCCGAACGGGTCGAAATAGACCCCGAGCCGGAAGATCGACCGATGCTGGTTGCGATAGTTCCGCCAGTCATAGCGGTGGTCGCGGCGCCAATCGGTCCGCCACTTGGAGTGGTGGTTGTCGCGGTAGGCGGTCTGGGGCACCGGAGCCGGGCGATCCGGGCGGGCACCGACCGGCGGCCGGACCCGGTTGCGATCGGCACGCTGCTCGACCCTTTGCTCGCGGACGTCGCGGTTTCCGCGCCAGTTGTTGACGCCTTCGCGAGTGACCTGGCGGCGCTCGGCGGCCGGACGATCGCGATTGTTCGCGTTCGCTGCCGGCATCACCGGGCGATTGTCGCGAACGGCGCGCTCGCGAACGACTTCACGAACCGGCATGTCGCTTCGCTGCATTGGCGCCTGGCGCGCCTCGACCCGCTGGCGAATCTGCATCCGCTCCTGCTGGACCTGGGGCCGGGCCTCGCGAGCCTGCGAGCGCTGCTCGGGCGCTTGCGAGCGTTGTTCGTGCGGCTCGGAACGTTCGCGCCGAGACTCCGAGCGATCGGATTTGTGCTCCTGGGCGGAAGCACGGTCGCCCCGGTCGCCCATGCCCGGACGGGCGAGCGCGGGGGTGGCGACTGTCGTGGCGAGAAGCAGGGAGAGAAGAATCTTACGCATACGGACCTCGAAGGATAGGCGAGTCAATAGAGGGACTTATAGGCTGTCCAGATGAGCCGTTGCTGAACCGTCACGACTGCTTGCGTTCAACTTGCCGGCGACTTGCAAAGTGCGCCAATAGCGACAATCCCCGCCCCATGACTGCTATCGCAACTTCGCTCGGGACTCTGGGCGCGATCGAGGCCGGAAGCGGCGGGACTCCGATCGTCTTCCTTCACGGAGTCGGCTCCGACAAATCGGTCTGGTCCCCGCAGCTCGCGCATTTCTCCAACGGCCGCCGGGCGGTCGCCTTCGACTATCCCGGCTATGGCGAAAGTGAACCCGCGCCCGAAGGCACGACCCGCGACGATTATGCGGCGGCGATCTTCGCCGGAATGGACGCGCTTGGGATCGACCGGGCGCACCTGTGCGGACTCTCGCTTGGCGGAGTGATCGCCATCGCCATGCACGCTCTTGCTCCGCAGCGCTGTGCTTCGCTGGTCCTCGCCGACACCTTCGCGGTGCACCCCGACGGTGCTGGCATTTACGAGCGAAGCCTTGCCGCGAGTACCGACCTTCGCGCGCTGGCCGAAGCGCGGGTGGATTTCCTTCTCGCGCCGGGCGCGCTCGACGATGTCCGCAGCGAAGTGATCGAGACGATGGCGAAGATCGATCCCGCCGCTTACCGGGTCGGTGCCGAAGCCGTGTGGCTCGCCGACCAGCGCGACCGCGCCGCAGCGATTGACGTCCCGTCGCTAGTCATCGTCGGTGAAGCCGACCGCGTGACGCCGCCCGGGCTTTCCGAAGAGCTGGCCGCGCTTGTCCCCGGGGCGAAGCTGGAGACGATCCCCGGCGCGGGGCACATTTCCAACCTCGAGCGGCCCGCCGAGTTCAATCGCATCGTGCAGGAGTTTATCGGCAATGGCTGAGGCCTATATCGTCGACGCGGTGCGCACCGCCGGCGGCCGCCGCGACGGCGCGCTCAAGGACTGGCACCCGGCCGACCTCGGCGCGGCTGTCCTTAACGCTCTCGTCGAGCGCACCGGTGTCGATCCTGCAGCAATCGACGATGTCATCGTCGGCTGCGTCAGCCAGATTGGCGAGCAGAGCTGCCATATCGGCCGGAGCATGGTGCTTGCGTCCTCGCTGCCCGACAGCGTCCCCGCCGTCACCATCGACCGCCAGTGCGGAAGCTCGCAGCAATCGATCCATTTCGCCGCGCAGGCGGTGATGAGCGGCACGCAGGATCTCGTCATCGCCGCCGGCGTCGAGAGCATGAGCCGAGTGCCGATGGGCACGCCCGTCTTCCTTCCGCTGCAGGCCGGGATCGGCACCGGCCCGTGGCCGAAGTCGGTGCAGGAGCGCTACGGGGTCACCGAGTTCACCCAGTTCCGCGGCGCCGAGATGATGGCGAAGAAGTACGGCTTTCGCCGCGAGGAGCTCGACGCCTTCGCGCTCGACAGCCACCGCAAGGCGGCAGCCGCGTCTCAGGCCGGAGCCTTCGACTCCGAGATCGTGCAGGTCGGCGATCACCGGAGCGACGAGGGCATCCGCTACGATGCGTCATTGAAAGCCCTCGGCGGCCTCAAGACGCTCGTCCCCGACGGCGTCATCACCGCAGGCAATGCCAGCCAGATCTGCGACGGCGCGTCGGCTGTCCTCATCGCCAGCGAGGCGGCCGTGAAGGCGCACGGCCTCAAGCCGCTCGCCCGGGTCGACCAGCTCACCGTCACCGCCGGCGATCCCGTGATCATGCTCGACGAACCGATCCGAGCCACGCGCACCGCTCTCCAAAAGTCCGGCCGCAAGATCGACGAGATCGACCTTTATGAAGTCAACGAAGCCTTCGCCCCTGTGCCCTTGGCATGGCTTCAGCAGATCGGCGCAGACCCGGCGAAGCTCAATGTCCACGGCGGCGCAATCGCCCTCGGCCACCCGCTCGGAGCCTCCGGGGCCAAGCTCATGGCAACCCTAGTCCACGCCCTCCACCGCCACGGCAAGCGCTACGGCCTGCAAACAATGTGCGAAGGCGGCGGAATCGCCAACGTGACCATCGTGGAGCGGCTGCCGTGATATCCCCCTGTTTGGAAGGGAGGGGAGACCGCGCGGGCGGCGCTACGAATAGCCGCGCTGGGCACAGACCCTCTGTCCTACACATCGGCTGATGTGCCATGCTGGCCGAGATGAATTGGCTCTCTCCTCTCGCCCCTGGTCCGCGCCTCGATCGGCAGGCGCTAAAGTCACGAAAAAAGACGCATGACCGTGTGACTTTAGCGACTTTAGGGCGCGCGCCATGAAAATCGCCTGCATCGGCGGCGGGCCGGCGGGGCTCTATTTCGCCATCTCGATGAAGCTGCGCGACCCGAGCCACCAGATCGAAGTGTTCGAGCGCAACGCGCCGGGAGTCACCTTCGGATGGGGCGTCGTCTTCTCCGACCAGACCGTGGAAAACCTCGAGCGCAACGATCCCAAATCGGCGCAGATCATCGCGTCCGAATTCGCCCACTGGGACGACATCGACGTCCACATCAAGGGCGAGTGCATCACCTCGTCGGGCCACGGCTTCATCGGAATCGGCCGTAAGCGATTGCTCGAAATCCTGCAGGATCGCGCCCGCGAGCTCGGCGTCACGCTCCACTTCAATGCCGAGTGCGACCCCGCCGATCCCAAGTGGCAGGCCTACGATCTCGTCATCGCCGCCGACGGCGCCAACTCGCGCTTCCGCGACGCGCACGCCGGCGCCTTCCAGGTCGACATCGACGTGCGCGCCAACAAGTTCGTCTGGCTCGGCACGTCCAAGGTCTTCGACGCTTTCACCTTCGCGTTCGAGGAGACCGAACACGGCTGGATTTGGGCGCACGCCTACCGCTTCGCGCCGGATTGCTCGACCTTCATCGTCGAATGTTCGGAGGAAACCTGGCGAAGTTTCGGTTTCGACAGGATGTCGCAGGACGAGAGCATCGCCGCCTGCGAACAGCTATTCGCCCAATATCTCGACGGGCACTCGCTCCAATCGAACGCGACCCACCTCGTCGGCTCCGCCGCCTGGCTCAACTTCCGCCGGATCAAGTGCGACAATTGGGCGGTCGGCAACACGATCCTGCTCGGCGACGCCGCCCACACCGCGCATTTCTCGATCGGCTCGGGGACCAAGCTCGCGCTCGAAGATGCGATCAAGCTTGCCGAAGTCCTCAATCGTCCCGGCCTGTCGCGTGACGCGGCCCTGTTCGAGTATCAGGCCGAGCGCAATCTCGAGGTTCTCAAGCTCCAGAATAGCGCGCGCAACTCGACCGAATGGTTCGAGACGCTGCACCGCTACCTCCATTTCGAGCCGCTGCAGTTCGCTTATTCGCTGCTGACCCGCTCGCAGCGCATTAGCCACGAGAACCTGCGCCTACGTGACCGCGAATGGCTGGAGGGTGTCGAGCGCTGGTTCTGGAAGCGCGCCACCGAGGGCCGGTCGAACAAGACCGCGCCGCCGATGTTCGCACCTTTCAAGCTCCGCGAGATGGAGGTCGAGAACCGCATCACGGTCTCCCCCATGGCCATGTATTCGGCGGTCGATGGCGTCCCCAACGACTTCCACTTCGTCCATTACGGGGAGCGGGCGCTCGGAGGCGCGGGCCTGATCTTCACGGAAATGACTTGCGTGTCGCCAGAGGGCCGGATCAGCCCGGGTTGCACCGGACTGTGGAACGCCGATCAACTGCGCGAATGGAAGCGGATTGTCGATTTCGTCCACGCCAATTCGAAGGCGAAGATCTGCCTCCAGCTTGGCCATTCCGGATCGAAAGGCTCGACCAAACTCGGCTGGGACGGCAACGACGTCCCGCTCGAAGAGGGCAATTGGCCGGTCATGGCGGCGTCGGACGTGCCCTGGTCGCCGGTAAACCAGGTGCCGATCCCGATGACCCGCGCTGACATGGACCGGGTGCGGGACGAATTCGTCGCCGCCGTCCGCATGGGCATCGAAGCCGGTTTCGACATGGTCGAGCTCCACGCGGCGCACGGCTACCTTCTCTCGGGCTTCCTGACTCCGCTGCAGAATAAGCGCACCGACGAATATGGCGGCAGCCTTGAGAACCGGCTCCGCTATCCGCTCGAAGTCTTCCGCGCGATGCGCGAGGCGTGGCCGAAGGAGCGGCCGATGTCGGTTCGGATTTCCGCGACCGACTGGGTTGGAGATGAAGGGATCACGCCCGAAGATGCGGTGCTGATCGCGGAAGCCTTCCACAACGAAGGCGCGGACCTGATCGACGTCTCCGCCGGCCAGACTTCGACCGACGCGCAGCCGGTCTACGGCCGCATGTTCCAGACGCCCTTTTCGGACAAGCTTCGCAACGAGGGACGGCTGGCGACGATGGCGGTCGGCAACATCTATGAGCCCGACCACGCCAACTCGATCCTCGCCGCCGGCCGCGCAGACCT
>JBDZVP010000010.1:0-35220 GCA_040255765.1 Sphingomonadales bacterium
CCCGGTCCGCTGATCACCTCGATCTGCTGGATGTCCTCCAGCAGTGGTGAATGAAGGTTCCAGAACACGGATGAGGCGAGGGGCGTGTAGATCGTCCGGCCGTCGATTTGGGCAAGGACCTTGTTTCCGGCTTCGATGCCGTTGAAGCCGCGAGCGGTAATTGCGTACTGGCTGGCGTCGATGCGCTGGACCTGAAGGTTTGGCGCGAGGCGGAGCACTTCGGGAAGCGATGCCGCCCCGGAATCCGTGATGTCCTTGTTGTTGATGACGTACAGCGCCGTCGGAGCCGAGCTTAGCGGCTCCTCCGTCTTGGAAGCGGACCGAACCTGAATCTGGGCAAGCTGCTCGATCGAAAGGTTCTCAAGGTCCTGGGCGTCGATGCCCTGTGCAGCCCGTGCGGCCGAGCCGTACGCGAGACAGAACAGGCACGCGCCGATACCGAATGTTCGTCGCATCAAAAAACTCGCCGGTCCAAGATTCCCCCCCGGCTCCAATGCTTTTGGCGGCTTAGAGTGCGGCGCACAAGGTTTCCAAAAATCTAACGGAATCAGTCGCCGTTCTTGGGCTCCTTGCGTCTTGGCCAATGCGACCAGAGGAACCAGCCCAGCCCCGCCAGAATGGCTATGACGACGACGATATCGAGGGCGTGGTAGATTCGGCGGAACTGCGGGTCGGAATTCCAGCGGTCGCCGAGAATGAAGCCGACATAGGCAAGAGCGAAGCACCAGATCCAGGAGCCGACGAAGGTGTAGATCTGGAAGGGGAGCATCCGCATGCGCGCAAGGCCGGCGGGGAAGGCGATGAATGTACGAATGACCGGCAGCAAGCGGCCCACGAAGACCATTGCGCTTCCGTACCGGTCGAAAAGCCGTTCGGCGCGGTCGAGATCGGAAGTCCGGATCAGGACGTAACGGCCCCAGCGCTCGATTACCGGACGGCCGCCATAGACCGCGACATAATAAGCAATTGTCGAACCGAGATTGCAGCCGATTGCTCCCGCCGTCGCCGCGGCAATCAGGTTGAATTGGCCAGTCGAGACGAGATAGCCGGCAAACGGCATCACGATCTCCGAGGGCAGTGGAATGCAGGCGGATTCGATTGCCATCAGCAGGACGACGCCGAGATAACCGCCCGCGGAAATTACCGCGATAATGAAGCCGGCGAGGTAGCCGATTATCCGTTCGATCACGTTACACCGTTAGTTGGAGAGGCCGACGGCCGATTTGGCCTTCGCGAGGACAGGAGCGCCGATCTCGGCGGCACGGCTGGCGCCATGGGCCAGAATTCGATCGAGCTCGGCGGGATCGCGGCGAAGCTCGTCGAGCCGTTGGCGAATGGGCGCAATCAATTGGACGAGGACGTCCGCGAGCGCCGGCTTGAATGAGCCGAACCCCTGGCCCGAAAAGCGAGCGAGCACCTGCTCCACGCTTTCGCCGGTTACCGCGCCGTAGATTCCGACAAGGTTCTTCGCTTCCGGCCGCCTGGCGAGGCCTTCGGTGCTCTCTGGGAGCGGCTCCGGATCGGTTTTGGCCTTGCGGATCTTCTGCGTGATCGTGTCGTCGCTGTCGGTCAGGCTGATCCGGCTCATCTCCGACGGATCGGACTTGGACATTTTCGATGTTCCGTCGCGAAGGCTCATCACCCGCGCCGCGGTCCCTCCGCCGATGAACGGCTCGGGCGGGATGAAGAGGTCGACGTCGAAGTCGTTGTTGAATTTCAGAGCGATGTCGCGGGTGAGTTCGACGTGTTGCTTCTGGTCCTCGCCGACGGGGACGTGTGTCGCTCGATAAAGCAGGATATCGGCGGCCTGGAGGACCGGGTAATCGAACAAGGCGACAGAGGCTCCTTCGCGGTTCTTGCCTGCCTTGTCCTTCCACTGGGTCATCCGGTTCAGCCACCCCATGCGGGCAGTTCCGTTGAGGATCCAGCAAAGCTCCGCGTGGGCGGGAACGGCGCTCTGCGCGAACAGGGTCGACTTTGCCGGGTCGATCCCGCTTGCAATCAACGCAGCGGCCATCTCGCGGCGGTTCGAGCGGAGGGTGTCGGGCGGGATATAGTCGGAAAGCGAATGAAGGTCGGCAAGGAAGAACAGGCACTCCGCTTCGTCCTGCATCCGCACCCAGCGCAGGATGGCGCCCAGCAGATTGCCGAGGTGAAGCCCGCCGGTCGGCTGTATCCCGGAAACTATTCGTGTTTCTGTCGTACTGGTCATGCCTTGCGTGCGCGCCTCGTGAGCAGTTTCAGATCATCGAGCACGAACGCGCCCGTAAGGAAACAGGCGACGGCGTAGACGACTACCCCAGCGGTGACGAGTGCCATCAGCCCGGCCCCGCGGTGGATGATCGATCCGGTGAGATAGGGGTCGATCGCGGGTGCGATCCAATAGAGCGCGACTCCCATCAGGAGCGATGCGGCCATGAGCCTTGGAATCCGCCGGCGAAGACGGGCGTCGGCTTCGAACTGGCCGCGATTGCGCAGCGTCCGGTACAGCATCCAGACATTGACGGACGAAGCGATCGCCGTCGCCAGCGGGGGCCCGACATGGCCGAATCCGTAGTGGCCGAACCAGGGAATGAGGATGATGTTGCCGATCAGGTTGATGCCGACCGACTGAACCGCATAGCGGACCGGGGTCCTGGTGTCGTGCCGGGCATAATAGCCAGGAGTCAGCACCTTCACGAGCACATAAGACGGCAGCCCGAGCGAGAAGGCGGACAATGCCCAGCTGCAGCGGATGCTGTCGATGTCGGTGAATCGTCCGTGCTGGAACAGCCCGCGGATGATCGGTTCGGAAGCGAAGATGAAGGCCACGGTCGCGGGCAGGGTGAGGAACAGCGCCAGCTCGATTCCCCGGTTTTGGGTCTGCATCGCTTCGACGCTCCGGTCCTGGCTGAGCTGACGCGAGATCGTCGGAAGAAGAATTGTGCCGAGGCCGATTCCGATTAGCCCGAGCGGAAGCTGGTTCAGCCGGTCGGCATAATAAATGTAGGAGATCGAGCCGGCGTCGAGCAGGCCGCCCGCCAGCGCGGTGGAGACTGCGAGATTGACCTGGACGGCACCCGCACCGATCGCCGCGGGGAGGATCAGCTTCAGGAGCTTGCGGACGTCGTCGTCCATCCGCGGCCGCTTGATCGCGAGCCTGACTCCCGACTGCCGGCAGGCCAGCATCAGCCAGCCGAGCTGGAGCACGCCGCCGACCGTGACCGAAATTGCCTGCGCCCGGGCGGTTTCATAGGCGTCGTTGCCGTGGAAGAACCACAAGGCAACGATCATCGAGATGTTGAGCAGGATCGGCGCCGCCGCATTGACCCAGAACTTGTCCAGCGAATTGAGAATTCCGCCCAGCAGGGACGCGAGGCTGATCAGCATCAGGTAGGGAATGGTGATCCGCGACAGGGTGACGGCAAAGGCGAATTGCTCCGGAGTCGGATTTTTGAACCCGCCCGACAGGCCCCAGGTGATCGGCCATGCCGCGATCAGCATCAGCGCCGTGAACACCAGCAGCACGGGGAACAATACCGCCAGCGTCTGCTCGGCGAAGCGAAGCCCCGGGTTTACGTCGTCCGCTTCCCCGACCTTGCGGTTGAACATCGGGATGAAAGCCGCGGAAAAGGCGCCTTCCGCGAACAAGGCCCGGAACATGTTCGGGAGACGAAAGGCGACGAAGAATGCGTCGGATGCGAAGCCTGCTCCGACATAGGACGCCTGCAGCGTGTCGCGGACGAGCGCGAGAATCCGGCTGACGAGGGTCAGGCCGCCGACCGATCCGAGCGAACGGGCGAGGTTCATCGTTCAATCCCCCCGCGAAATGCGGAAACTAGGCCTCGCCGGAGCCTTCGTCGGCGGTCGCATCCGCCGGAGCTTCTCCGCTTTCGCCCGACTGCGCCTGCTGCTGCTGAAGCGCCTCCATCTGCGCCATGAAGGCCGCGCCGAAGTCGATCGGGTCGAGCAGGAGCGGGGGGAAGCCCATGTTCTGGATCGATTCGCAGATGATCTGGCGAGCGAACGGGAACAGGAGCCGCGGCGCTTCGACGAGCAGGAACGGCGGGAGCGCTTCATCGGGGAAGTTGCGCACTCCGAAGAGACCGGCGAACGTCAAGTCCACGATGAAGTGAACGCCGTTCTGCGACTGGGCGCGAACCTCCATCTTCATCGCGACTTCGCGGACCTCCTCGTTGACGGGATCGACCGCGAGGTTGAAATTCACCTCGACGCTCGGCTGGTCCTGCCACTGGAAGACCTGCGGGGCGCTCGGGCTCTCCACCGAGAGATCCTTGATATATTGCGCAAGGGTAGCCGCCTGCGGCTGGTTTGCTTCGGTGTCGGAGCCGTTTCCGGCGCGATTGGGATCCTCTTGAGCCATGTTTTATTGCCTTAATCGGGATTGGTTCGGACCCGGGAACGGCCGGGTGCGTTCTTCGGGAATGGCGCCTAGCAGTCGCTAAAATGCCGTGCAATGGCGAGGAGCCGTTTGAAGGAGGCTTTGAATCTGGCTCAAGCCCGCATTATGTTCGTTTGAGAAGCTGCAAGATCTGGATCGCAAAGATTTGACTGTCATCATCATCCTGGCGCTGGTGGCGCTCTTCATCGGCCTTCGGCTGTACAGCGTGCTTGGCGAACGGACCGGGCACGAGCAACAGCCGATCCTGAAGCCGGCCGACCCCGATGCCCGGGTCGCCAGGCCGGCGCCACAGGCCGCGCCAGCGCCGCAACCCGCCCCTGATGCAGCGGATCTTGCCTATCTTCCGACGGCCGGGCCGGGAGTACGGGCGCTCCTTGCCGCCGATCCTTCCTTCGATGTCGCTCAGTTCCTGGAAGGCGCCCAGGCGGCCTACCGGATGATCCTGGAAGCCTTCTGGAGCGGCGATCTGGAAAAGGTGCGGCCGCACGTCGGCGAGAATGTCTATGAAGCCTTCGCCGCTTCGGTGAAGCAGCGCAACGAGGAAGGGCTGATCCTCGACAACCGGCTTGTCCACATCGAGCAGGCGGTAATCTCCGCCGCCTCGATCGAGCAGTCCGTCGCGTTCGTCACCGTCCGGTTCGAGGCGGATATCGCCGCCGTCACCCGCAACAAGGACGGCGAGGTCGTCGCCGGGTCGATGAGCGACGCGGTTCAGACCCGCGACCTTTGGGCGTTCCGCCGCGACATCGCCACGCGCGACCCCAACTGGCTTCTCGTCGAGACCGACGAGGAAGAGTGAGGGGCTGGCTTAGAGGGCTAGCCCTCGCGTCTTTCGTATTGCTCGCGGCCTGCGCCGGCAGGCAAATCCCGCCGCCGCCAACGACCCAGCCTCCGCCCGTCCAGCAGCCTTCCCAGCCGCCAGTCCCGCCGCCGCCGGCCAACGCCGTTGCAGCGGGCGTGAGCCTTTCCGGCCCCGCGGTTCTGAATGAAGCCGACGCTGAGCAAGCACTCGCCGCTTTCCGACTGAGCTGCAAGTCCGTGACGCAGCGGACCGACAAGTCCGGCCTGACCAACCCCGCCGACTGGCTTGGCGTCTGTTCCCAGGCAGCCTACGTCCAGCCGGGTGCGGCCGCGGGCTTTTTCCAGAGTGCGTTCGACTGGGTTCGGGTGGGCGACGGCAAGGCTTTCGCAACCGGATATTTCGAGCCGGAAATCGCTGCATCACCGGTGCAGGCGCCCGGGTACAACGTCCCGATCTACGTCAAGCCGCCGGACCTCACTCGCTGCACCTTGCCGACCGGCCAGACTGGGCGCGGCCGAATTGATGAGAACGGGCAGTGCGTACTCTATTTCACGCGGGCCGAGATCGAAAACGGCGCGCTTGCCGGCAAGGGGCTGGAGCTGGCCTGGGCCGCTGACCCCGTCGATCTCTTCTTCCTCCAGATCCAGGGCTCGGGACGGCTCCGCTATCCCGACGGAACGATCGTCCGCATCGGCTATGCCGAGCAGAACGGCCGCGATTATGTCGCGGTCGGAAGGCTCCTCCGCGAACGTGGAATTCTTCCGCCCGGCGGCGCCAACATGGAATCGATCGTCGCCTGGATGCACGCCAATCCCGACCAGGCGACGGCACTGATGCAGGAGGACCTCTCCTATATCTTCTTCCGTGTGCTGAACGGGCCTGGCCCATTGGGCGCGCTTGGAATTCCGGTGACCCCGCATGCGACCGTCGCCTCCGACCCCAATTTCATTCCCTTGGGAGCGCCGGTTTTCCTGCTGCTCGACCGGCCCGAAGCGTCCGGAATCTGGGTCGCCCAGGACACCGGCGGTGCAATCAAGGGCGCCAATCGCGTGGATACTTTCTGGGGCGCGGGCGCGGCGGCGAAAAGGATCGCCGGAGGAATGTCCGCGAAGGGAATTGCGCTGGTCCTTGTCCCGAAGGGCAGCGCCGCGCGTGCGATCGCTCAGCGCTGACGAAAAGGCGCTGTGGGAGCGGGTAGCCGCGACCATTCGCCCGCTGTCGAGGGAGCAGTTCTCCCCGAAACGGGGAGGGGGACCGCCGAAGGCGGTGGAGGGGGCCCACGTCTCAGCAGCCTCCACGGTGGGCCCCCTCCACCGTCCAGCTTCGCCGGCCGGTCCCCCTCCCCGTTCCGGGGAGGATCGGAACCACGCGAATGCCACCCTCGATTCCACCTGGGACAGGCGCTTGCGTTCGGGCGATATCCGGCCCGACCGGGTGATCGACCTTCACGGAAAGAATCTCGACGGGGCCTGGACCGCGATCGACCTCGGCCTTGAGCGCGCCGTAGCAGCGAACGAGCGCGTGATCCTCCTCATCACCGGCCACGCGCGGCGCGGCGATCCGCCGGTCCAGCGCGGCAAAATCCGGGCCGCCGTTCACGACTGGCTGGAAGCCTCGCGGCACGCGTCGCGAATCGCGGCGGTCAGGGGCGCTCACGCGCGCCACGGAGGGGGCGGCAGCCTCTATATTATTTTGCGACGGGACCGCCCGAAATCCACTCTTTCTTAACCCTGTCAATTTAATCGAAACATGAGGCGGACCAGACCGTCGGACGGGGCGCGAACCACCGATGCAACCAGCAACGGCCCAGAAGGTCAGCAACGTGATCCTTTCGGGCGCGGCGGGAGTCGCTTCCTTCATTTTCTCGTTGAGCGCGCTGCTCTACATCACCGAGCTCGACACAAAGATCGTCGCGGCCCTTGCTGCCGGCGGATTCTGCTTGCTGATCAGCTATATAGCCTCGGAGCGCCCGAACAGCGAAAGCGCCCGAGCCCTGGCCGCGCTGGGCGATCGGCTGCTCGCTGTCGAAGACGGCGACCTCGTTTCGCCCGCGCCGCCGATCGTCCGCAGGACCATGCCGAAAGTCGCGGCCGCGGTCGACACGCTGTTCGCGGAAGTGCGCGCCTCGATCGAAAACGCCCATGCGCTTGGCATGTACGATCCGGTGACGTCGCTTCCCAACCGGCTCCATTTCCGATCCGAGGCCGACAAGCTTCTGGGAGATGTTCCGGACGGCGTCCGGGCGGCGATGCTGTTCGTCGATCTGGACCGGTTCAAGAACGTCAACGATAGTCTCGGTCATGCCCGCGGCGACCAGCTGCTGATCATGGTCGCGAACCGGCTCCGCGTGGTGGTAACCGCGGAACTGAGCGAATCCGTTGCCCGCCGGCCTCTCCTCGCTCGCCTTGCCGGCGACGAATTCACGATCTTCTTCCCGCAGATCGAGTCCGTCGACGATGTCGAACGGGTCGCTCGCCGGGTCGCGCTCGCTATCGCCGAGCCGTTCGAGCTCTACGGCCACAGCGTCGATATCGGTGCTTCGGTCGGCGTTTCGATCAGCCCGGATCATGGCACCAGCATCGAATCCCTGATGCGCGCGGCGGACATCGCGATGTATCGCGCCAAGTCCCGCGGCGGCGGACAGCATTGCGTGTTCAACGACGACCTGGCCAACGAATATCACCAGAAGATCGAAACCGAGAAGGCGCTGACCGAGGCGGTGCAGCGAGGCGAGTTCCAGCTCGCACTGCAGCCGCAACTCAGCCTTACCACCGGCGAGATCGTCGGTGCGGAAGCGCTCTTGCGCTGGAATCACCCGCGCGACGGGATGCGGATGCCGGGGACTTTCATCCCGGTTGCCGAGCGCACGGGCCTGGTCGCCGAAATCGGCGAGTGGGTGATGGGCGAGGCCGCACTCATTCTCGGCGCGTGGCATCGCGACGGGTTCAATCACCGGCTTTCGTTCAACGTTAGCCCGCGCCAGCTGGACCGCATCGATTTCTTCATCCGGCTCCGCCAGACATTCGCCGACCAGCATGTGCCCTTGTCGATGATCGAGCTCGAATTCACCGAGAGCGCCGCGATGGAAGTCAGCGATGCGGTGCTCGCGGAGATCGCGGCGCTTCGCGATGACGGCGCCCGGATCGCGATCGACGATTTCGGAACCGGCTATTCCAACATCGCCCGCCTTCGAGCGATGCCGCTCGACCGCGTGAAGCTCGATCCGTCATTGATCGCCGACATCGAAACGTCTGAGAAAGCCCGGGTGATCGTCCAGGCGGTGGTCCAGCTTATCAAGGGCGTCGGTTGCGAAATCGTGGCCGAGGCAGTCGAGAACAGCGTCCAGGCCGACATCCTCCGGGCGATGGGTTGCGACACGGTCCAGGGCTTCGCGTTCGGGGAACCGATTTGGGAGCCGCAATATCGCGCGCTGATCAGCCATTCCGGCGGCGCGCCCAGCAAGTCCGTGGCTTAACCGACCACTCGCTCGACGATCCGGCGGTAAATTCGCGACAGGGCATGGATGTCCTCGACCGCCGCGCACTCGCCAACCTTGTGCATCGTCGCATTTGGAAGGCCGAAATCCACCACTGGGCAGAGTTGGATGAGGAAGCGGCCATCGGATGTCCCGCCGCTGGTGGAAAGCTCCGGTGCTTCGCCCGTCTCCTCGCGGATCGCTTCGACGATGAGGTCGTAAAGCGGTCCCGCGGGCGTCAGGAAGGCCTCGCCGGAAATCCGCGCCCGGACCTTCGAGCCCGGCGCCTCGCGCTCGGCGATCTCCTCGACCATCCTTACCAGGTCCGCGCCCTTGTGCAGGTTGTTGAAGCGGATGTTGAGCTGCGCCGTGGCCGAGCCGGGGATGACGTTGCTCGCGTGGGTCGGCGTGTCGATGCCGGTGAACTCGAGGTTCGAAGGCGGGAAAGCATCGGTGCCGTCATCGAGGTGAAGTTCGCTCAAAGCCGCGATCACGCGGGCGAGAGGCGGGATAGGGTTGGTCGCGCGATGCGGATAAGCGACGTGGCCCTGAACCCCTGGCACATCGATCCACATGTTCGCGGAGCCCCGCCGCCCGATCTTTACCGTATCGCCAAGACGGTCGACCGAAGTCGGCTCGCCGATCAGGATCATGTCCGGGCGGATCTGCCGCTCGTTCAGCCAGTCGATGATCCGGGGCGTGCCATAAGTCGCGTAGCCTTCTTCATCGCCGGTGATCAGGAACGACAGGGTGCCGTTCGTCTGTTCGACTTCGCCAACCGCGGCGACGAAGGCGGCGATGGCGCTCTTCATGTCGTTGGCGCCGCGGCCGATCAGGACTCCGTCCTCGACGAGCGCTTCGAACGGGTCGCAGCTCCAGTTTTCGCCGGCCGGAACCACGTCGAGGTGCCCCGCGAATCCCAGGTGCGGAGAGCCTTCCCCGCGAATCGCGACCATGTTCTCGGTCGGCCCGTCCGGCGGCTCGCCCATCGTCCAGCGATGGATGGTGAAGCCGAGGCGCTCCAGCTGGCGCGCGAGGATATCGAAAACCTCGCCGCTCGCGGGTGTTACGCTCGGGCATCTGATCAGCTCGCGCGCGAGCTCTACCGGGTCGATTGAAGCGGTCATTGCGAGCGCCTAGCAAGCAGGCGCGCCATTGCACAGGGAGGTGGTGAAATGCCGAAGCTGGACCTCGATGCCATCGAGCAGACGAACCGCACCGGCTATCCCGCGCCGTTCGACAGGGAGGTTGCCGGCCGCTGGTATCGCCGTCTCGCACCGGCCGGCGGGCTGTCACAGTTCGCGGTGAGCCACGTGACCCTGAAACCCGGCGCCTGGTCGAGCCAGCGCCACTGGCACGATGACGAAGACGAGTTTCTCGTCATGATTTCGGGCGAGGCGGTCCTGGTCGAGGACGGCGGGCGGACAATGCTTCGCCCGGGCGATTGCGCCGCCTGGCCGAAGGGCCGCACCAACGGCCATCATCTCCGCAACGAGAGCGAATCCGATTGCAGCTTTGTCGTCGTCGGAAGCGGGGCGGGCGGTAGCGGCGGCTATTCCGACATCGACATGCTGTTCACGGCCGACAACCGCTACACCCGCAAGGACGGGACCGCTTACTAGTCTCCGTCAGTCGCGGCGGGGGAAGCCGGCGACCCCAAAGGCGATTCCGATGGCCACTCCGATCGCTATCCCGAACGCCAGGTTGTGAATCGCAATGCCGATGGCGACTCCGATTGCGATCCCGACCGCGAGGCCGGCGGCATATCGTTCCGGCTTTTTCTGCATGGTCAGGCCGCCTCGTTCTCATATTGCTCGATCACCCAAGGCTCGTCCTGCGCCTTGTCGATCCAGTCGTTGACGTCCGCCTGCGACAGCACTGCCTTCATGTACATTTCGGCGAACGGCGGCATTCGCACTCCATAGGTAATGAAGCGGGTGACGATGGGAGCGAACATGATGTCGGCGGCGCACCAGTCGCCGAACAGGAAATCGCCGGTGCCACCGAAGCGGGCACGGGCCTGCGCCCACAGCTGCAGGATACGGTTGATCTCGTCGCGGACGGCGTCGGACAGCTCGATCGGCGGGTAGGTCTTGCGAACGTTCATCGGCAGGTCGCGGCGAAGGTTGGTGAAGCTGGAGTGCATCTCCGCGGCCATCGAACGGGCCATGCCGCGCGCCGATTCGTCCTCGGGCCAGAATCTCTCGCGACCGACTCGGTCGGCAAGGAACTCGACGATCGCAAGGCTGTCCCAGACGACGCATTCGCCGTCCCAAAGGATCGGCACCTTGCCCATCGATGGAGCGAATTCGTCGCCGTCGCGGCGCCGCGCCCATTCGTCGTCGAACATCGGGACGACCAGTTCCTCGAACTCCTCGCCCGACTGCCTGCAAGCGAGCCAGCCACGCATCGACCAGCTCGAATAGGCTCGGTTGCCGATGATCAGTTTGAGCAAGCGTCAGCTCCTATTGAGTCGCGGCCTCGAGGATTGCCGTTCGCAATTCGGCGATCCCGCTACCCGTTTCGCTCGAAGTCGTGAAGATGGCGGGATGAGCGGCCGGGTGACGAGCGGCCTCCGCCGCCACCTCTTCGTAAACCCGGCCGAGCGCCGAGGGTTTCAGCTTGTCGCCTTTCGTCAGGACGATGTGATAGCTCATCGCCGCCTCGTCGAGCATCGCCATCACCTCCCGGTCGACGTCTTTCAGGCCATGGCGTGAGTCGACGAGGACCAGGACCCGCTTCAGAACCGCCCGGCCCCGAAGGTAATCGTTCACCAGCCGGCGCCAGCGCTTCACCATGTCCCTTGGTGCTTCAGCGAATCCGTAACCCGGCATGTCCACCAGCCGAAGCCGGATGGGGTCGGCCACGTTGAAGAAATTCAGCTCCTGGGTCCGCCCCGGCGTGTTCGACGTCCTTGCCAGCGCCTTGCGATTGGTCAGCGCGTTGAGGAGGGAGCTTTTGCCCACGTTCGAGCGCCCGGCAAAGGCGATCTCCGGCACCTCCGGATCGGGCAGGAATCTCAACTCCGGCGCCGACTTCAGGAACTCGACCGGCCCGGAAAAGAGCTTTCGCGCTTGTTCGCCCAGGTCCGGCTGCTCGGTCATGATTCCTTGATCGGATGAGTGTCGCTGAAATGCAGCCCGAAGCGCTTGTACAGCCACCACTGCTGCGCCGCAGTCAGGATATTGTTCGTCACCCAGTAGAGCAAAAGCCCCGCCGCGAACGGCGACAGGATGAACATCATCACCCACGGCATCAGCGAGAAGATTTGCTGCTGCGTCGGGTCCATTTGCTGCGGATTGAGCTTGAAAGTAATCCACTGGGTCACCCCGAGCAGCACCGCCAGGACGCCGATGTGAAGAAAAGTCGGCGGGGTGAAATTGAGGAGGCCAAACAGGTTTACCGGCGTAAGCGGGTCCGGCGCAGAGAGGTCCTTGATCCACAGGGCGAACGGCTGGTGGCGCATCTCCACCGACACCATCAGAACCTTGTAGAGGGCGTAGAAGACCGGGATCTGGAGAAGGATTGGAAGGCAGCCGGCTGCCGGATTGATCTTCTCCTGCTGGTACAGCTTCAGCATTTCCTGTTGCTGCTTGGCGCGGTCGCCTTTGAAGCGCTCCTGGATCGCCTTCATCTTCGGCTGCACCTTGCGCATCGCGGCCATCGACTTGAACTGCTTCTGGGCGATCGGGAACATCAGCAGCCGGACGATGACGGTCAGGCCGATGATCGCCACGCCAAAGTTGCCGGTGGCGTGGAACAGCCAGTTCAGAAGGTCGAAGATCGGCCGCATGAACCATTCGAACCAGCCCCAGTCGATCGCCTTCGACAGCTGCGGGATTCCCGCCGCCTCGTAACTGTCGAGGAGCGCTTTTTCCTTCGCTCCAGCGAACATGTGCGTGTCGGTCTGGGTCGAGCCGCCAGCTGGGACGACCTTGGGGGCTTCGGCGTAATCGGCCTGGTAGCCGCCGGCCGGAGTGCCGGTAAAGCTCGCGGCAATCTGCGGCGACCCGGCAGGAGCAAGGGCCGTCAGCCAGTATTTCTCGGTGAAGCCCAACCAGCCGCCGTCGCTTGTGAAGCGCTTCGCCTGGCCGCCGTCGAGATCCTTCCAGTCGATCCCATATTCGGCCGAGCCTTCGAGATAGGACATCGGCCCGACGTGCATGGTCCACGAGCTCTTGTCGTCGGAAACGGTGGCCCGGTTAATCAGCCCATAAGGCCTGACCTCCACCGCCGACGAGCCGCCGTTTTGGACTCTCTGGCGAATGGTGAAGAGATAATTTTCGTCAACGCTGACGATGATCTGGAAGGTCTGGCCCGTCGAATTCGTCCAGCTTAACGTCACCGGATTGCCGGGGCGCAGGGCTGCGGAATTCGCCGTCCACACGGTGTCGGGGCCGGGCACCTGCAGGCCCTGGCCAGTCCAGCCGAACGTCGCGAAATAGGCGCCGGGCGCTCCCGCGGGCGAAAGCAGACGGACCGGCGGCGAATCTTCGGCGATCGTCTGCCGCTCCTTGACCAGCACCAGGTCGTCGAAGCGCGCGCCGGTGAGGTTGATCGAGCCGCGCAGGCTGGGCGTCGCGATCTGGACCCGCGGGCCCGCGCTCAACACTTCGGAGCGCGGCTGAAGCTTCTTTGCGGTCTGAGGAGCCGCCTCGACCGCGCTTGCCTGCGGCGCCGGCGCTGCCTGGGGTGCGGCTTTCTCCACCTTCTGAGTTTGGGCCGGAGGGGTCGTCGGAAGAAATTTCTCCGACAGCATCGTCCAGCCAAGCAGAACCACTGCGCTCAGCACGATCGCGAGGATCATATTCCGATTTTCGTTCACGTCGGTTGTGATCCTCTCAAGGTACCGGGTCGTGGCCCTGGCCGCCCCAGGGGTGACAGCGGCTGATCCGTTTTATTGCAAGCCAGCCGCCGCGGAGCGCGCCATAGCGCGACAATGCGGTAATGGCATAGGCCGAGCAGCTCGGCTGATAGCGGCAGCTCGGCGGAAGAACCTTCGACGGGCCCAATTGCCAGGCGCGGCAGATCAAAATGAGCAGTCGAGCAATCATTTCGAAACACGCTGCAGCGCCCTCGCGAGGTCTTGCCTGAGAAGCGCGAAGCCGCGTTCGATCCCTCCGGAACGCCCGATCATCACATGGTCCGAGCCGCTGTGGCCGTGAACAGAGATGATTTCGCGCGCAAGCGCTCGAAACCGCCGCTTCATCCGGTTTCGGACGACGGCATTGCCGATCTTCTTCGTGACTGTGAATCCGACGCGCATCTGCGGGTCCTCGTCGCCGCGATCGCGAACGAGGAGCACGAACCCGGGCATCGCCGCGCGCCTTCCGGCGTTCGCCGCGAGAAAATCCGAGCGCTTCTTGATGATTGCTAGGCGCTGAGCTTCTTGCGGCCGCGGGCGCGGCGCGCGTTCAGCACCTTGCGTCCGCCGACGGTCGCCATGCGGGCCCGGAACCCGTGCCGCCGCGCGCGGACCAGATTGCTCGGTTGAAAGGTGCGCTTCATCGCTCATGCCTCAAATCAAAAGAAAAAGGGCCGCCCCGAAGGCAGCCTCGAATGTGCCGCGCCGATAGGGGAGGGGCCGCGCAAAGTCAATCGCTGCGGCCCGTCTTCGAGTCGCGCCGCTGGCGCCGTTCGGCCTTGCGAATTGCTTCCCGGCGCCTGGCGCTTTTGCGCCGCAGCGCGAGGTCCGTGTAGCGGCCTGCTTTGGGCTGCCAGCGCTTCATTCTTACGTAGCGGCGCTTCGCCCACATGCTCGTCTTCAGGATGAGCGCCACGCCGGGAGCGATGAGGAAGACTCCGCCAGGGCCCGGGATCGGGGCGATAATGATGCCGGCAATGATCAGGATCACGCCGAGGGTGAACATTCCCCACTCGACCCACGCCTTGTCGAAGAAGTGCCTGATTTGACGCCACGTGATCATCCGGCGCGATGTGGCGAGGGAACGGCCGTCGCGCAAGGCGCTTGCGGTTGCCTGTCGCGACAGTCTAGCAGGGTGGGGCCGAGCTAGGGGGAATGTGTTCTTCAGTTGCGTGTTGCGGCGACCATGACCGCCACGGTTGCCACGGTCGCATATCTCGGACTGGAAGCCCGGTCCGTCGAAGTCCAGGTCCAGCTTTCCTCGGGCTTGCCGAAATTCACAATCGTCGGGCTCGCCGACAAGGCGGTAGCCGAGAGTCGCGAACGCGTTCGCGCTGCACTCGCGTCCATCGGGCTCGCCCTCCCGCCCAAGGTCATCACCGTCAACCTGTCGCCGGCGGATTTGCCCAAGGAAGGATCGCATTACGACCTTCCGATCGCGCTCGGTCTTCTCGCCGCGATCGGTGCGACCGACGCCGAGACGCTGTCGCAATATGTCGCGGTGGGTGAGCTGTCGCTGGATGGGCGCATCGCAGCCTCACCTGGGGTGCTGCTCGCCGCAATTCACGCATCGGGCGAGGACAAAGGGCTGATCTGCCCCGCCGCTCAGGGGAGCGAGGCCGCATGGGCAGGCGATCTCGACGTGATCGCCGCGCCCGACTTGCTGGCGCTGCTCGCGCATCTCAAAGGCACAACCCTGCTTCAGTCTCCAGCGCCTGCGGAAGCGGAGGTCGCGCATACCGGCCCGGACCTTGCCCAGGTGAAGGGGCAGGAGGTCGCCAAGCGAGCGCTCGAGATCGCAGCTGCCGGCGGCCACAATCTGCTGATGAGCGGGCCGCCCGGCGCCGGAAAGTCGCTCCTCGCCGCCTGCCTTCCCGGAATCCTGCCGCCGCTCGAACCTTCCGAAGCGCTCGAAGTGTCGATGGTCGCCTCGGTTGCAGGTGAATTGAATGGCGGCCGGATAAAAAGGCGAAGGCCGTATCGGGCACCGCACCACAGCGCCTCGATGCCGGCTCTCGTTGGCGGCGGCCTGAAGGTGCGGCCGGGCGAAATCAGCCTCGCCCATCTTGGGGTCCTGTTTCTCGACGAACTTCCGGAATTCCAGCGCCAGGTCCTGGATTCGCTCCGCCAGCCGCTCGAGACCGGGAGCGTCAGCGTCGCACGGGCCAACACTCACGTCACATTTCCCGCGCGCGTGCAGCTTGTCGCCGCGATGAACCCGTGCAGGTGCGGCCACCTCGGCGATCCGGCACTCGCCTGCAGCCGGGCTCCGCGGTGCGCCGCCGATTACCAGGCGCGCGTGTCGGGCCCACTTCTCGACCGCATCGACCTGCACGTCGACGTTCAAGGCGTGTCGGCCGCCGATCTGACCTTGCCGCCGCCCGCGGAGGGAAGCCGCGAGGTGGCCGACCGCGTCGCAAGGGCCCGGAGCATTCAGTCGAAGCGCTACAATGGCTCGGGCGTGCGGACTAACGCCGAGGCGGACGGAGAGCTTCTCGACAAGGTCGCCACGCCCGACGAACCGGGGCGCAAGCTCCTCGGCGACGCCGCTGCCGCGATGCGGCTCTCGGCTCGCGGATTCCATCGAGTCCTGCGCGTCGCTCGCACCGTCGCCGATCTCGCAGGCGCCGAACAGGTCGGGAGAATCCACATCGCCGAAGCGCTCAGCTACCGGCGGCAGGCCCCGCGCAACTAGCGGGCTTGCGGCGGAGCGACCGGCGGCGCATCGACCACGAATGGCTTTTCCGCAACCTGAGACTCTCCTCGACATCCCGACACCCGCGCTGATCCTCGATCGGCCTAAGCTCCAGGCGAACGCCGATCGCATGCGCGCACGGGTTCGTCAGCTTGGCGTTACCCTGCGGCCCCACGTGAAGACGTCGAAGTCGATCGACGTGCTTCGCATACTGACGGGCGGGACCGAGACGCCGATCACGGTATCGACACTCGCTGAAGCTCGATATTTCTTCGAACAGGGCGTCAACGACATCCTTTACGCGGTCGGAATCGCGCCAGTGAAGCTGCCGCAGATCGCGAAAATGATCCCGGCGGGCTGCACGCTTCGGGTCATCCTGGACAGCGTCGAGGCCGCGGAAGCCGTGCAGGCGTTCGGAACGGCCGAAGGCGTGACCATCGAAGCACTGATCGAAGTGGACACGGACGGGAAAAGGGCAGGGGTCGCTCCGCGCGACGATTTGCTGATCGAGATCGCCCGGCGGCTTTCCTCGGGTCCAGGCGCAAAACTTGCGGGAGTCATGACTCACGCGGGCGGCTCCTATTCGGCCCGAAGCGTCGGCGAGTTCGAGGACATCGCCGAGCGCGAGAGGGCAGGAGCAGTTGCCGCCGCCGGGCGCCTCCGCTCCGCCGGGTTCGAAATCCAAATCGTCAGCGTCGGCTCGACTCCGACCGTCCACTATGCGCGAAGCCTCGAAGGGGTGACCGAGGCGCGCGTTGGAGTCTACGCGTTCGGCGATCTCGTCCAGGCTGAGCTCGGGACCTGCGGGATCGATGACATCGCGATCTCGGTCCTGGCGAGCGTCATCGGCCACAGCCGGGAGCATGGCCGCGTCCTCGTTGATGCGGGCTTCCTGGCGCTGAGCCGCGACCGGGGCACGGCCGATTTCCCGGTCGATTGGGGCTATGGAGCGGTCTGCGATGCCGCGGGCACACTGATCGAGGGCGTTCGCGTCGATTCCACCAACCAGGAGCATGGGATCATCACCGCCACTTCCGGCGAGCTGGACTGGTCGCGTTTCCCGATCGGCGGGCGCGCGCGGATCTTGCCCAACCACGCCTGCGCGACCGCCGCGGCTTACGACCGCTACTTCGTGACCGATGGCGACGGGCGTGTTGCGGACCTTTGGGAACGCGTGAACGGGTGGTGAGGCGGAGCGCCGACCTCGCTTCGCTCGGATCGCGATGCTCGGACTTCCCCCGGAAGTCCTGTGCGTCGCGTTGGTGCCCCTGGTCCGACTCGAACGGACACTCCGGTTAGGAACTCGATTTTGAGTCGAGCGCGTCTACCATTCCGCCACAGGGGCCCCGCGGCGACGCCTAGCTAGGGCCAAGGCGAGATGTTCGCAATCCGCTAGCCCGTTCTGACCGGCGCGGATATGTTGCCGCGATGGACGCGAAGACCCGCACCCCCAAGAGCGAGTTGCCGGAGACGGTCACCAACGCCCATGCCCTCGCCGAGGCGTTCACCGCCAAGCGCGATCGGTTGCTCGCCGCGCTCACCCTGATCGCCGGGATCGGCCTGATCGTCGCTCTTCCCTTCGCCCTCCGGGCAGGCGCGGAATTCTTCCTTCCGGTGACGGCAGCTTTGGTCGTTGCCGTTGCTCTCGTCCCGCTTCTGGAATGGTTCGAACGGCGCGGGATCCCGTCGCGCCTCGCCTCGGCGCTCTGCATCCTGATTTTCCTGACGTTCACGGTGTTCGCGATCGGCTCGATCGTCCTTCCGGCGATCGACTGGGTTGCGCTGATCCCGGAGCGGATCGGCAAGGTCCAGGCCGCCCTCAATCCGATTCTCGACCTTTACAAGAATGTCGACCGGTTCGTCGAACGGATCGTCTCGCAAATCGCGATCAGTCCCGACCGGAGCCAGATGGTGACGATCGAGACTCCGAATTCGCTGTCCGGCCTTCTTGCGACATCGGCGCCGCACCTGCTCATCCAGCTGTTCTTCGCGCTGTTGGTGGTCTTCTTCTTCCTCTCCGGCTGGACGGCGATGCGCAAGAAAACCATCGTCAGCCGGGGCAGCTTCGAGGGCGCGATGGTGACCGCTCGAGTGATCCAGCAGGTGGTTGAATCCACCTCGACCTATATCGGCACGATTACGATCATCAACGTTGCGCTGGGCAGCCTGACCGCGCTCATCATCTGGCAGCTCGGGATGACTTCGCCGGTGATGTGGGGCGGCATCGTCGCGGTGCTCAACTACATCCCCTATCTTGGCCCGATCGCGTCCGCGCTGCTTCTGTTTTTCGGCGGACTGATGGTCTTTCCCGATGCCTGGTCGGCGATGCTTCCGCCAATGGTCTTCATTGGCCTCCACCTTGTCGAAGCCAATCTCGTCACTCCGATGATTGTCGGCGAGCGGCTCGAGATCAACCCGCTCGCGATCTTGATATCGCTGTCCTTCTGGGCCTGGGTGTGGGGGACGACCGGGGCTCTTCTCGCGGTTCCGCTGCTCATCATTTTCAAGCAGGTGTTCTCCGCCGCCGGCACTCCGGACATCGCCGGATTCCTCTTCGAGCACGGGACTTTGACACATGTCGGCGAAGACGAGGAAAATGACGAAGGCCGTGTTGACAGTGATAGGGGGGTCACCTAGGTCGCGCCCGCTCACTCGAAGCCCCGCTTTGGTGAGAACCAGGAAATCGCGCGGGTGTAGCTCAGTTGGTTAGAGCGCCGGCCTGTCACGCCGGAGGTCGCGGGTTCAAGTCCCGTCACTCGCGCCACTTCTTCATTTCAGATGCATGGGATAGGCTCGCGCCTCGATGAGCGGCGATCGTTCTCCTTATGCCATTCTCGGGCTTCGTCCGGGCGCCGGGCGGGCAGAGATCAACGATGCTTACCGCAAGCTGATGAAACGCCATCACCCCGACCGGCCGGGAGGCGATTCAAACCGCGCGGCCGAAATCAACCGCGCTTACACTTATCTGCGCCGCCGCCTGGGAGAGCCGGTGCGGGTTCCCGTCACTGTCCCTGTCCGGAATTCAGGCGGCCGTCGGACCGTCAGCCGCCGCGCCGCTTTCCTTGTCGTCGTCGTGGCCGCAGCCGGAATTTCGGCCGCAGTATTCAGCCAACGCGGACGACCGGATCTCGGTCGCGACGCTTTGGCGATGGTCCCTCAATTGAGGATGGGTGCGAGCGTTGAAAACGAAGATGTCGTCGATGCGCCGCCGATGAGCCTCGACCAGCCCGTTCAATCGCAGATCGTCGCGCAAGCGATCGCGGACGCCGTCAGTTTCCATTCAAGGGGCGATCTCTCGGGTGCGAGAGCCTACAGCGACGCCTGCCAGACTTCGCTTCGGCGCGAGCGAACGCTCGGCTGGTTCGATTCCTGCGCCGCTTTCGACGAGGCAATGCTGACGCTCCACGATGCGCGGTCGGGCGATCCCGGGCCGTTCAACGAATCCGAGGTAATCACCCGGGAGGTCGCGGCGGCGCAAATATTCACGGACGACAGCCTGAGCGCGGACGCCCATCTTCACGACATCCGCTCGCAGGTCGACATGGCGATTCTTCCGATGCTCGACTCGGCGGCGGCGGAGAAGCCCTAGTTGCTGTTGCTCTTGGCCGGGGCCGAAGAGGAATCGCGGCCGAGCGGCTTTTGCGGTGCGTCCGGCGCCGACCCGGTCAGGGTCCAGCGCAGGTTATCGGACGCCGCGACCTTCTCCACATATTCCTCGTGCGGAGCCTCGGCGGCAGCCTGCCTCGCGGCGTTCAGAGTGGCGAGGTTGAAACGGACGGAAACTCGGCCGGGAGGGGCTTTTTCGACTTCCGCTCCGGGGATTTCCGCAACCTGTTGAGCCTGGTCAGGCGCCGGGCGGCTTTCGAATGCTGCAAGCGCCTGGGCCTTGAGCGCGCCGGAATTCGGCTCCTGCCGGGCGTATTTCTGGACGAAGGCGGCGGCTTTGCCCCAGCTTCCGGCCCAGCGGTAGAAAAGGTGGGCACCGACGACGGCGTTCTTCGCCATTGTCGAGGCCCAATAGGGAACGACATAATCGGCGTGATAATGGGTCGCCAGGCCGACGGGAGCGAAAACCGCGCCACTGAGCGCCGCCTCCGCAATCTTCTTCGCGCGTGCCCAGCCGTCGCTACTCGGCCGCCGCTCTAAAGAGCCGTCGCAAGTGAAGGTGAACTGGCAGCCGGTCGATTGGGTCGAGCCCTGGTAGACCACTCCGCAGACGCTTGACGGGAATGCCGGATGGCGCACCCGGTTGAGGATTACCTGCGCGACTGCGCGTTCTCCGTCTTCGCTCTGGTTTCCGGCCTCGTAATAGACCGCGCTCGCCAGGCAATCGAGCGCCCGGGCGCGAGTCGCCGCGTCGGCATTCCCAAGCGTGAAGGGGGCGGCGGCCGGGTTGGGCCCGCTGGCGAGAGGGATCTCGTTGTTCACTGCAAGGGCCTGGTCGGGAGCGATATTGCGGATCAGCAACGGAGGGGGCGCGGGCGCGGTCTGCTCGGTATTTGAATCGCCGATACCGATCAGGCTGGGCGTCGACCAGGCAACGCCGCCGACCGCGATCGCTCCGGCAAGCGCCAGCGCGCCGAGGGCAGCCAACTCGCGCGGGTGCCCGCGCCATAGCGCAACGGCCCGGTCGCGGGCGGGGAGGAGTGCGGATAGGGTCATCTGGAAGGTCGCGCTGATATAGTCGACTAATACGCCGAGTTCAATGACCGCGGCCTGAATGGTCGAACCATTCGAGCCCGTCGGGGCTCGCAAAGGCGTCGAGTTGGACATCCCAGGGATCGGCGGGAACGGTATCTTCCAGGCGTTGCATCGGCCAGCCGACCCCGATCAGCTTGGCCCCGGAACGCTTCGATTTGGCGATAACGCGGTCGTAATGACCTTTGCCGCGCCCCAGCCGGGCCCCGTGCGGGTCGACCGCGATCAAGGGCACGAGGATCAGGTCCGGCTTGACTTCGGGCGCGCTCGCCCTGGGTTGCATGATCCCGAAGGCGCCCGCCACCACCGGATCCCCGGCAAGGAATCGAAACGGCTTAGCGGGGTTGAGGAAGGCCGGAAAAGCGACGATCGCTCCGACCGCGCGGGCTTCCTCGATCGCGAGCAACGGGCTGATTTCGCTCCCCATCGGCGAATAGCCCGCGACGATTCGTGCCGATGCGCAGAGGCTGGTGAGATGCCGCGCGAGTTGCTCCTCAAGGAGCGTGCGACTCGCATCGTCGAGAGTCCGGACGAACGCCTTGCGCGCCTCGAGCGCGGCGGCGCGAAGCGACTCCTTGGACAGCGGGTGAATCCGCCGTTCAGGGCCGCCTGGCGGAAGTGGAGGTGACGGGACCACCGTGGCCGTTTGCCGGAAATCCACTGACGCCACAAACGTCAGGTGGGCGCCGTTTAGACCTGACCAGGGTCAGGGCAGGGACAGCTCCCTTGGATATTTAATCGCCTCAGGGATGTTCATGGCCTCGTACCGGGCAGTTCCCGTCCCGTCTTATTTAGGAGCGGGAAGCCTCGGCCTCAAGGGAATCCGCGAGCGACTCGAGCCGCTGGGCGAGCCGTTCGGCGCGAGTCGAGATTTCCGGATCCGGGCCAGCCGGCTCCGCGGCGGGTGCCGCGTCCGGACGGTGGTCGATCAACTGGTCGGCGAGCAGGAGACCGGCGAACAGCAGCTGGCGGGCTTCCGAAAGGGATCCAAGGCCGGCGAGCGCTTCCCGACTCTTCGCGTCGACGAGGCGCGCCGCGGTCCGAAGAGTCTCTTCCTCCCCGTCGCGGCAGGCGACCTTGTACGGACGCCCGGCGATGATGATGTCGACTTCGGCCATTAGCGCCCCGCCTGGCGGATCAGCTGGTCGAGCTCGGAAATCGCGTCCCTCACCTTCGCTCGAAGAGCGTCGTCGCGGCCGCTTGCCGGTTGGCGCTGGGCAAGGGCGCGCTCGATCCGCGCAAGCGCGCTCTCGGCACGTTCCAGCGCCGTCGACAGGCCCCCTTCATCCATGGCTCCCGCGTACGAAAGTTAGAGCGGCGGGGCAAGGCAAGAGGCAGCAGTTGACGCTTCTCGACTCACCGCCCAAAGGAGCCGCCAACGGCCAGCCGAATCCGGCGGACGGCCGTACCTGCTTGAGGAGCGAGACTTGCAGCCGACCCAACGCCGACTTGCCAACGCCATTCGGGCGCTGGCGATGGACGCGGTGGAGGCCGCCAACAGCGGCCATCCCGGGATGCCGATGGGCATGGCGGACGCGGCGACGGCGCTGTTCACGCGCCACCTGAAGTTCGACCCGAAGGACCCGCACTGGCCCGACCGCGACCGGTTCATCCTGTCGGCCGGTCACGGCTCGATGCTGATCTACGCGCTCCTCTATCTCACGGGTTACGAGAAGCCGACCATCGACGACATCCGCAACTTCCGCCAGCTCGGAAGCCCGTGTGCCGGGCACCCCGAGAATTTCGAGCTTCCGGGAGTCGAAGTCACGACCGGGCCGCTTGGGCAGGGCTTCGCGATGGCGGTCGGAATGGCCATCGCCGAGCGGCACCTGAACGCGATTTATGGCGACGATATCGTCGATCACCGCACCTACGTCATCGCCGGCGACGGCGACCTGATGGAAGGCGTCAATCACGAAGCCGTCGGGCTCGCTGGCAATCTCAAGCTCGGCCGCCTTATCGTCCTCTGGGACGACAACCGTATCACTATCGACGGCTCGACCGATCTCTCGCGCAACGAGGACGTGCTCGCCCGCTTCAATGCGGCGCAATGGCACACAGTCGAATGCGACGGGCTCGACAGCGCCAAGGTCTCGAAGGCGATCGAGGCAGCAATCGCCGACCCGCGCCCGTCGCTGATCCGCTGCAAGACGATCATCGGCTACGGGGCCCCCAACAAGCAGGGGACCGAGGCGACTCACGGCGCCGCGCTCGGTGCCGACGAAGTCGCCGCCGCGCGCAAGGAGCTCGGCTGGGATTCGCTGCCGTTCGAGATTCCCGAGGATGTGCTTTCCGCCTGGCGCGACGCGGGCAAGCGGGGCGAGGCTGAGCATCGCGAATGGAACCGGAGGCTCAGCGAGAGCGGCAAGCAGGACGAATTCTTCCAGCGAATCGGCGGCAGGCCGAACGAGGGCTGGTTGAAGCCGCACCTCGATTCGCTGCTCGCCAATCCGCCCAAGGTTGCGACCCGCAAGGCGTCGGAGATGGCTCTGGAAGCGATCAATCCGGCGGTGCCTTCAACGATCGGAGGGTCCGCCGACCTCACGGGCTCCAACAATACGAAAACCAAGGCGCTTGAGGCGCTTACGCCCGAGAATTACGCCGGACGCTACGTCTATTACGGAATTCGTGAGTTCGGGATGGCGGCAGCCATGAACGGCATGGCGCTCCACGGAGGGGTTATCCCGTACGGCGGCACCTTCCTGGTCTTCACCGATTATGCGCGGCCGGCGATCCGCCTGTCGGCGCTCCAGCGCGCGAAGGTCATCTATGTGATGACCCACGACAGCATCGGACTTGGCGAAGACGGGCCGACCCACCAGCCGATCGAGCATTTGCAGAGCCTTCGGGCAATGCCCGGGATCGACGTCTACCGGCCATGCGACGCGGTCGAGACGGCCGAGTGCTGGGCGCTTGCGCTTGCGAGCGACGGGCCGAGCATCCTCGCGCTCACCCGCCAGAACCTGTCTCCGGTCCGTGTTGAAGCCTCGGACGAGAACCTAAGCGAGCGCGGCGCCTATCGCGTGAGATCCGCCAAGGCCGGTCGCAAGGTCATCTTCCTGGCGACCGGTTCCGAAGTCGAAATCGCCCTCGCAGCGGCCGGGCAGCTTGAAGAACTCGGCATCGGTGCCGACGTGGTGTCCATGCCCTGCACCGAGCGTTTCGACGCACAGCCCGCCGATTATCGCGAAGACATCCTCCCGGACGTCTCAAACCGCGACATCCTGCGGGTCTCGGTCGAGGCGGGGACCACCTACGGGTGGGAACGCTACACGGGGCTGCACGGGCTCCGCATCGGGATCGACCGTTATGGGGTCTCGGCTCCGGCAAAGGACGCCTACCAATTTTTCGGACTGACGCCCGACGCGATCGCCGCGCGGGTGCTCGACCATATGCAAAAGAGGAACATGCGATGACGAAAGTTGCGATCAACGGCTTTGGACGGATTGGGCGGCTGGTAGCCCGCGCAATCCTCGAGCGGCCGGACAGCGGGCTCGAGCTGGTTGCGATCAACGATCTCGCCGACGCCAAGTCGAACGCCTGGCTGTTCAAGCGCGACAGCGTCCACGGCGTGTTCCCGGGGGAAGTCACCACCGACGGCAACGATATCATCGTCAACGGCAAGCGGATTCATGTCACCGCCGAGCGCGATCCGGCCAAGCTTCCGCACAAGGAGAACGGCGTCGACATCGCTCTCGAGTGCACCGGCTTCTTCACCAATCGCGAGGGCGGGGAAAAGCATCTCGAAGCAGGGGCCAAGCGGGTCCTGATCTCGGCGCCGGCCAAGGGCGTCGACCTGACCGTCGTTTACGGAGTCAATGACGGCAAGCTCACACCCGACATGAAGATCGTGTCCAACGCATCCTGCACCACCAACTGCCTCGCTCCGGTAGCGAAGGTGCTGCACGACGCGATCGGGATCGAGCGCGGGCTGATGCTGACCGTCCACGCCTACACCAACGACCAGAAGATCCTCGACCAGATCCACCCCGACCTGCGCCGCGCTCGCGCTGCCGCAATGTCGATGATCCCGACGACGACCGGCGCCGCGCGCGCGGTCGGCGAGGTCATGCCGGAGATGAAGGGCAAGCTCGATGGCTCCGCGGTCCGAGTCCCGGTTCCGGACGGAAGCCTGATCGACCTCACCTTCACCCCGACGCGCGACACCAGCGTCGAGGAAGTGAATGGTGCTTTGAAAGCGGCGAGCGAAAGCGGCCCGCTGAAGGGCATCCTGGTCTATTCCGAAGACCCGCTGGTTTCGGTCGACATCGTCCACACGCCGCAGAGTTCGACCGTCGACAGCCTCGAAACCGCGGTGCTCGAGGGCAAGCTCGTCCGTGTCGTCAGCTGGTACGACAACGAATGGGGCTTCTCGAACCGCATGGTCGACACCGCCGCCGCGATGGCGAAGCTCGGCTGACGTCGTCCTACAGGCCCCATTTTCGCTTAGGGGCTGACGAATGGATTTGCGTGGCGGCGGCCAAGCCTTCGAAAACACCGCCGTCACTGCGAACTTTGGGAACATTCGCCTGAAATGAGCCGCTTCAAGACCCTCGACGATTTGCCGGAGGACCTGACCGGAAAGCGCGTTCTCGTCCGTGTCGACCTCAACGTGCCGATGGACGGCGCGAAGGTCACCGACGACACGCGGCTTCGGGCAATGCTTCCGACGGTGCTGGAGCTGAGCGACCGCGGCGCGATCGTCCTGCTTCTCTCCCATTTCGGCCGGCCGAAAGGCGAGAGCCGGCCTGACATGTCGACCGCCCAACTTGTGCTTCCTATCCACAGGCTTGCCGGCCGCTCGGTCCGGTTCATCGAAGATTGCCAGGGGCCGGAGGCGGACCGGGCGATCGGGACGATGCTTCCGGGCAATATCGGGGTCCTGGAAAACACGCGTTTCCATGCGGGCGAGGAGAAGAACGATCCCGAGCTCGCGAAGGCGATGGCGGCGCTTGGCGATTATTATGTCGACGACGCCTTCTCGGCCTCGCACCGCGCCCATGCCTCCACCGAAGGAATCACCCATTATCTGCCGAGCTTTGCCGGCCGGGCGATGGAAGCCGAGCTCACCGCGCTCGAGCGGGCGCTCGGCAATCCCGAGCGGCCGGTCGCGGCGGTCGTCGGTGGTGCCAAGGTGTCGACCAAGCTCGCGGTGCTCGGCCATCTCGTCGGCAAGGTCGATCACCTGATCATCGGCGGCGGAATGGCGAACACCTTCCTCGCCGCGCGTGGGATTTCGGTCGGCCAGTCGCTTTGCGAGCACGATCTCACCAGCGAAGCCAACGCGATCATGGAGCGTGCCGAAGAAGCGGGCTGCACGGTTCACTTGCCCTACGACGTGGTGGTTGCGAAGGAATTCGCGCCGAACCCGCCGGGCGTTCGGACCTCCAACGTCCACGAGGTCGGGCCTGACGAGATGATCCTCGACGTCGGTCCGGAGGCGGTCGAGGCGCTTTCGGACGTGCTCAAGGTCTGCCGGACGCTTGTCTGGAACGGACCGCTCGGCGCATTCGAGGTGCCGCCGTTCGATGCCGCCACCGTCGCGCTCGCGAAGACGGCCGCTGCGTTGACGCGGGACGGCTCGCTCGTTTCGGTTGCCGGCGGAGGCGATACGGTGGCGGCTTTAAACCACGCCGGAGTCACACAGGATTTCAGCTTCGTCTCCACCGCGGGCGGAGCATTTCTCGAATGGATGGAAGGGCGGACGCTGCCGGGGGTCGCCGCTCTCGAGCGGGCATGATCACGATCCAGGCCATCGACCATGTCGTCTTCCGGGTCGTCGATTTGCAGAAGGTCGCCGCCTTCTACATCGACGTTCTCGGGGCTCGCTGGGAGAAGAAGCAGGACGATATCGGCCTCTACCAACTCCGCGTCGGAACCTCGCTTGTCGATCTCGTCCCGGTGGACGGAAAGCTTGGAGCATCCGGGGGCGCCGCGCCCGGAAGGGAAGGGCGCAATGTCGACCATGTCTGTTTCCGGGTGCTTCCGTGGGACGGAGAGGCGATCCTGGCACATCTGGAAAATCACGGATTCGAAGGCGAGATCGTCTCGCGCTATGGTGCCGAGGGAGACGGACCGTCGATCTATTTGACGGACCCGGAAGGCAATAATCTCGAATTGAAGGGCCCACCCTGGGCTCCGGTTGCAAACCGCTGAACAGGATGAACAAAATGAACGAACAGCAGATGATGGCGAAGATCGAAAGCGGCAACGGTTTCATTGCCGCGCTCGACCAGTCGGGCGGCTCCACGCCCAAGGCGCTCAAGGGCTATGGTGTCGACGAGGGCGCCTGGTCGAACGACGAGGAGATGTTCGGGCTCATCCACCAGATGCGCACCCGGATCATCACCGCGCCCAGTTTCGGCGGCGGCAAAATCCTGGGCGCGATCCTTTTCGAGCGCACGATGGACGGGACGATCGACGGAAAGCCGGTTCCGCAAGTGTTGCTCGATAAAGGCATCGTCCCCTTCATCAAGATCGACAAGGGCCTCGAGCCGGAAGCGAACGGCGTCCAGATGATGAAGCCGATGCCGACTCTCGAGACGCTTCTGACCCGCGCGAAATCGCTCGGGATGTTCGGCACCAAGGAGCGCTCGGTCATCAACCTTGCGAACGCGGACGGAATTGGCGCGGTCGTCGAGCAGCAGTTCGACATCGCCCGCCAGGTGCTCGCCCACGGCCTCGTCCCGATCATCGAGCCGGAAGTGAACATCAAGAGCCCCGAGCGCGACGCCGCGGATCAGTTGCTCCTGAAGGCGATCCTTTACGAACTGGAGAGCATCCCCAACGGCCAGCGGGTGATGCTTAAGCTCTCGATTCCGGTCCAGCCGAACCTGTTCCAGCCGCTCGTCGAGCATCCCAAGGTTCTTCGCGTGGTCGCCCTTTCGGGCGGCTTCAGCCGCGCCGAAGCATGCAGCGAGCTTGCGAGGAACCCGGGGATGATCGCCAGCTTCAGCCGCGCGCTTCTGTCGGATCTTCGCAAGGATATGAGCGACGAGGAATTCGACCGCTCGCTCGGCACCGCGATCGACGAAATTTACGACGCGTCGACCGAGAAAGTCCCGGCCTGACGGTGGACGACGTCACCCAGGGCTTTGCCGAAGCCTTCGCTGCCGGCGAGCAGGGGCCTTGCAGCCTCTACCTGATCAGTC
This sequence comes from Sphingomonadales bacterium, assembly GCA_040255765.1. Taxonomy (GTDB): domain Bacteria; phylum Pseudomonadota; class Alphaproteobacteria; order Sphingomonadales; family Sphingomonadaceae; genus Sphingomicrobium. The sequence continues at coordinate 28,088 of JBDZVP010000010.1, forward strand.
CTCAGCAGGTCGGCGGAAGCTTCCCCGACCGGCTGAAGGCTGCGCTCGAGGCCGGGCTCGCAAGGGCCTTTCAGCTTCGGGTGAAAGAGGTCGAGGAGCATGAACTCGCCCGGCTCGCGGAGCCCCTGCAGCGGATCTGCGCCGATGCCGACGTCGCCTTCATCGTCAACGACAGCGTCACATTGGCGAAGCGGCTCGGAGCCGACGGAGTCCATCTCGGCCAGAGCGATGGCGACATCCGCGAGGCGAGGGCGCTGCTCGGCCCATCGGCACAGATCGGAAAGACTTGCCACGATAGCCGCCATCTGGCGATGGAGGCGGGCGAGGCCGGGGCCGATTATGTCGCTTTCGGCGCTTTTTATCCGACAACGACCAAGCCCAGCGACCATCGTCCCGACCCGTCGATCCTGACCTGGTGGTCGACCCTGTTCGAAGTCCCCTGCGTCGCGATCGGCGGGATCACCGCCGACAACGCTAAGCCGCTTGTGGATGCGGGCGCGGACTTCCTCGCGGTCTGCCAGGCCGTGTGGGGGAAAGAGGATACGGGCGCCGCGGTTCTGGCCTTCCAGGACTTGCTTTCCGCTTAGCTGAACGGCCGCTCGCGGTACCATTTGGTGACGACATATTTGACGCCGCCGCCGACGGGCTGGCCGCAATGCTCGGTCCACGGATTGGGACTGCCATCCGCCGCCATGTTGTTCCAGATGAGGATTCGGCCCAGCTTCGGCATCACGTTGAGATCGAGGTAGGTAAATCCGGTCGCGCCGCCGCTCTCCGGCTCATTCAGGTAGATCATCGCGGTCCACGTCCGCTGGCCGCCGTGAGAGGAATATTCCTCCCAGTACGGCTGGTCGACGTAGAAGAAATCGGAGTGCGGCTTGAACTCCTGGCCGACCTCGTAGCGCTGGCCCTGCAGCGGCTCGCCCCAGCTTCGGTCGATTCCGAGCATCGCCGCGATTCGGCTCTCGATTTCGGCGACGAAAGGATCGTAAATGTTGAGGTTGCAGCTCTGGCTGGTCCGAACACCCTCATATTTGTCCTTCTCGTAGAGCGGTGAAGGATAAAGTCCCGAGTCCACCTGTTCGCACAGTTGCCGGCACTCGTCGGCGCTGAGGAAATTCTCCTGGATATACAGTTGCACCGGCCGCTCCGTGGACGAGCCCAGCCGCCATGTTCTCGGTGTCGAATCCAGCCTGGCTGCGACGCTTCGCCCAATGTCCGCGCGGCTTTCCGAACGCTGCGTCGAGAAGGGCGCGTCTGGTGGGTCGTAATAGACCGGCTGCTGGGGCTCGGTGGCCATGGCGCGCGAATGTGCTGCAGTTCGCTGCTTTTGCCAATCAGCGATTGATTTGGCCGACCATCGATTTCAGCGTCTGGGCGTCGTCGATGGCGTGGCCCATGATGTCGTTGTTGAAGTAGCACCAGCAGGACCGTCCCGACCGGGCTTGCTCCACCAGCCATTCCGCCCAGGATATCAGCCGCTCGTCGGAATAGCGTCCCCAATATTTGCCCGCGCCGCCGTGGAAACGGACATAGACAGCCGGGCCGACAACTAGCCGCTTGGTCACCGACCCGCGCATGTCGTGGAGGCAGAGGCTGACCCCGAAGCGGTCGAGCAAGGCGTAGGTTTCCGCGACATACCAGCTCTTGTGGCGAAACTCGAAGACGTTGGTCACATCGTCCGGCAAAAGCTCCAGGAAGCTTTCCAGACGTTCGAGGTCCAATTTGAGGCTTGGCGGAAGCTGGTAGAGGATCGGTCCGAGCCGGTCGCCCAGGTGCCGCGTCGCGTCCATCATTCGCTGCATCGGCTCTTCGCAATCGAGGAGCTTCTTCGCCTGCGTGATGAAACGGTTCGCCTTCACCGCGTAGCAAAAGCCCGGCGGTGCCTGGTCGCGCCATTTCTCGAATGTGCTCGCCTTGGGCAAATGGTAGAAGCTGCTGTTGATTTCGACCGTGTCGAAATGCTCGGCGTAAAAGGCGAACCAGCGGCTCTGCGCCAACCCCTTCGGGTAGAAGAGCTCGCGCCAGTGCCGGTATTGCCAGCCCGAACAGCCGATGCGGATTTGGGTGCGCCCGGGAACTACACTGGCCTCCATCGTTTCAGCTCGACAACGGCGCACAGGCAAGGAGAGTTGCGCGTGGACCCAAGGCCGCAGCCCACCCGCACCGCACCGCGGGCTGCCCGGGTGTTGACGATCGTTTCGACCGCGGTCATCACCGCGATCCTGACCAGCCTGTTCTGGATCTTCACCTTCAACATCTTCAGCGCGCCGCAGGAATTCGAGCCCGCCGGCAAGGTCACCAACGTCGAAGCTCCGGGCCAGGCGCCGGTGGCGGTCGCTGAGGGGCTCGTCGTCGGGCCGGCCGGACTCGCCATCCCGGTGCAGGGCGTGAAGCAGGCCGACCTCGTCGACACGTTCACCGCCGCGCGCGCCGGCGGCCGCGAGCACGATGCGCTAGACATCATGGCGCCGGAAGGAGCGGCGGTGATCGCGGCGGCCCCGGGGACTGTGGAGAAGCTGTTCCTCAGCGACGGCGGCGGCGGGAATACCATCTACATCCGCTCCGACGACGGCAAGTGGATCTATTATTATGCGCATCTCCAGGGCTATGCGCCGGGACTCGCCGAGGGCCAGCACGTCAAGCAGGGCCAGGTCATCGCCCGCGTCGGCCACACCGGCAATGCGAGCCCGGACGGGCCTCACCTCCACTTCGCGATCAACAAGATGGCCCCGGGCCAGAAATGGTGGGAAGGCGATCCGATCAATCCCTACCCGCTCCTTGCCGGAAAAGAGGTCAACGGCTAAGGCGCGCGCCAATCCGCGGTCTCAAATCGCGGCGGCTCTTTCATCAGTCTTGAAGCAGGTAGGCGATCATGAAGATCAGCGGCGTGGACATCCGTCCCGGCAACATCATCGAATATGAAGGCGGCATCTGGCGCGCCGTGAAGATCCAGCACACCCAGCCGGGCAAGGGCGGCGCCTACATGCAGGTCGAGATGAAGAACCTCATCGACGGCCGCAAGACGAACGTCCGCTTCCGGAGCGCGGAGACGGTCGAGCGGGTCCGGCTCGACACCAAAGATTTCCAGTACCTCTACCATGACGGCGACATGCTCGTGTTCATGGACAAGGACACCTACGAGCAGATTTCCATTCCCGAGGACGTGATCGGCGAGCCCGCGGCCTTCCTCCAAGACGGAATGGACGTGGTGATGGAGCTTTATGACGAGAAGCCGATCAGCGTTCAGCTTCCCGACCAGATCGAAGCCACGATCGTCGAAGCCGACGCAGTGGTGAAGGGGCAGACCGCATCCTCCAGCTACAAGCCCGCGGTTCTCGACAATGGCGTCCGGGTAATGGTCCCGCCGCACATCACCAGCGGAACGCGCATTGTCGTCGACACCTACAGCCGCGAATATGTGAAGCGCGCGGATTAAGCACGAACGATGGTCTCCCACTCCGGTCTGATCACCGTCATGCAGCGCGCCGTCCGGAAGGCGGCGCCGAGGCTCCGCCGCGACTTCGGCGAAGTCGAGCAGCTGCAGGTCAGCCGCAAGGGACCGGCGGACTTCGTCTCGATGGCCGACAAGCGGGCCGAACAGACGATCATCGACGAGCTTCGGAATGCGCGACCCGACTGGGGCATGCTGCTCGAGGAAAGCGGTGAGATTGCCGGCAATCCGGCAAAGCCGCGCTGGATCGTCGATCCGCTCGATGGGACGACCAACTTCCTTCACGGAATCCCGCATTTCTCGGTGTCGATCGCTGTCGAGGAGAAGCGTCCGGACGGGCGGCCGGAAATCACGCACGCGATGGTCTACCAGCCGCTCAATGACGAGGAATTCTGGGCCGAGAAGGGCAGGGGCGCGTGGCTTCAGGACCGGCGCCTTAGGGTTTCGGCCCGCCGCGACCTGTCCGAGACCGTGATCGGGACCGGAATCCCGCATTGCGGCCGAAGCGATCCGGAGCGCTGGAGCAAGATCTACGCAGCGGTTGGCCCGCAGGTCTCGGGGATTCGCCGCTTCGGATCGGCGGCGCTGGATCTGGCCTGGGTCGCGGCTGGACGGATGGACGGCTTCTGGGAAGACGACCTCGACCCGTGGGACACGGCGGCCGGCCTTCTCCTCGTCCGCGAGGCGGGGGGATTCGTCACCGATTATCGCGGTGCCGACCGGGCGTACGAGCGGGGCGAATACATCGCCGCGTCCGCCGCGATTCACTCGAAGCTTCAGAAGCTTGTCGCTGGAGCGCTGAGATAGGCTTTTTCCGGAGGCGCGGACGGGTTGCGACCCGCAACTGCCTGTCCTAAAGCGCCGCCAAGTTTTCGAGCCCCCTGGAGTTTCCCTTGGCAAGCGTCGCTGCCGGTTACCTGCCGATTTTGCTGTTCCTGGCTGTGGCGCTCGCCCTGTCCGGCGCTTTCGTGGTCCTTCCGATGATCGCGTCGCGGTTCACGGGCACCCATCAGCCTGACCCGCAGAAGCTCTCCGAATATGAATGCGGTTTCCCAGCATTCGGCGACAGCCGTTCGCAATTCGACGTCCGCTTTTACCTCGTCGCGATCCTGTTCATCATCTTCGACCTCGAAGCGGCGTTCCTGTTCCCATGGGCGGTGTCGCTTGGAATCACCAGGATCGTCGGCTGGCTTGCGATGATGATTTTCCTGGCCGAGCTCGGGCTGGGACTCGCCTACGCCTGGAAGAAGGGTGCTCTCGAATGGGAGTGATGCTCGACCCCCGGCATGATCCGATGCCGACCGAGGAGGAGCTGGCGCGCGCAGCGGGCCTGACCCCCGGCGGAGTGGAGATGAAGCAGTTCGAGGGCATGCGCTCCGAGCTGGACGAAAAGGGATTCCTCGTCACCACGACCGAGGACCTGTTCACCTGGGCCCGCACCGGCTCCTTGTGGTGGATGACCTTCGGCCTCGCCTGCTGCGCGGTCGAGATGATTCACGTGAACATGCCGCGCTACGACCTTGAGCGTTTCGGCGCCGCTCCGCGCGCAAGCCCGCGCCAGTCGGACGTGATGATCGTCGCGGGAACCCTGTGCAACAAGATGGCTTCCGCCCTGCGCCGGGTTTACGACCAGATGAGCGAGCCGCGCTACGTCATCTCGATGGGAAGCTGCGCCAACGGCGGCGGCTATTACCACTACAGCTATTCCGTGGTTCGTGGTTGCGACCGAATCGTTCCGGTCGACATCTATGTCCCGGGCTGCCCGCCGACGGCGGAGGCCCTGCTCTATGGAATTCTACAGCTCCAGCGGAAGATTCGCCGCGAAGGTACGATCGAGCGCTAATGGCCGTCCGTTTTGCTCCTCATGTGCCGAGAATGGCATCCGACGAGGGTGTGATCGAAGCCGCGACCGCGGCGATCGGCGATGCCCTCCTAGAGGCGAAGGACGCCGTCGCGGAGATCACCCTGATCGTCCGCCGCGACTCCATTGTCGAGGCGCTCAGGGCGCTTCGGGACACCCCCGGCCTCGAATACCAGCAGCTGATGGAAATCGCCGGGGTCGACTATCCCGACCGCGCTGAACGGTTCGAGGTCGATTACCATTTGCTCTCGCTGACGAAGAACCGGCGGATCCGGGTGAAGGTCTCGACCGACGAGACCACTCCGGTGCCGAGCGTCACCGGGCTGTGGCCGGTCGCCGGCTGGCTCGAGCGCGAAGTGTACGACATGTACGGGGTCGTCTTCAGCGGCAACCACGACATGCGGCGAATCCTCACCGATTACGGCTTCGAAGGCTTCCCGCAGCGCAAGGATTTCCCGCTCACGGGTCATGTCGAGCTTCGCTATTCCGAAGCCGAGAAGCGCGTGGTTTACGAGCCGGTCGATCTTCCGCAGGATTTCCGCGCATTCGATTTCCTGATGCCGTGGCAGGGGCCGGAATACCGGCTTCCGGGTGACGAGAAGGCGATGCCCGAGGAAGCCGGCGCTCCGTCGCCCGCTCCTCCGCCGACCGGGGGCGTGAAGACGAACCCGAAAACACCCGCCGAGACCCCGAAGACGACCGAAAAGCCCTCGGATACCGGCGCTGGCAAGCCGGCCGACAAGAAGGCGACCGCGCAGGCCCGCAAGTCGAACAAGGCGAAGGCCGAAAGCCAGGTCGACAAGGATGACAGCAAGTTGCCCGAGCCGAAGCCGAAGAGTCGCAACCGCCGCCGTCCAACGGGTGCAGCATGAGCGAAACCCGCACGGTTGAGCTGAGCGTCGGTGCAGGCGGCGAGGGAGTTCCCTTCGAGGGCGCCGAGGTCGGCGATGAATCGCTCAACAATTACACGATCAACTTCGGGCCCCAACACCCGGCGGCGCACGGAGTCCTCCGGCTGATCATGGAGCTGGATGGCGAAATCGTCGACCGGGTCGATCCGCACATCGGGCTCCTCCATCGCGGCACCGAGAAGCTGATCGAGTACAAGACCTACACGCAGGCGATGCCCTACTTCGATCGGCTCGATTACTGCTCGCCGATGTGCATGGAGCACAGCTTCGTTCTCGCGGTCGAGAAACTGATGGGCCTCGAGATACCCATCCGCGCCCAGTATATCCGAGTGCTGATGGCGGAGCTAACCCGCATCTCCAACCACATGCTGAACCTTGGAAGCCACATCATGGACGTGGGCGCGATGACGCCCAACCTGTGGTTGTTCGAGATTCGCGAGGACACGCTGCAATTCTACGAGCGGGCATCGGGCGCCCGGATGCACGCCAATTACTTCCGGGTCGGCGGTGTGCGCTGGGACCTGACCGAAAAGATGCTCGCCGACCTCGGCGACTGGCTCGATAACCGCTTCCAGATTTTCGAAGACGCGATCGCGCTCGTCGACGACAACCGGATCTTCAAGCAGCGCAACGTCGACATCGGAATCGTCCACAAGGACGACGCGATCGCGTGGGGCTTTTCGGGCCCGATGATCCGCGCGTCCGGCGTGCCCTGGGATATCCGCCGCTCGCAGCCGTACGAGGTTTACGACCGGATGGAATTCGACATCCCGGTCGGCACCAACGGCGACTGCTACGATCGCTTCCTCGTTCGCTGCGAAGAAGTTCGCCAGTCGGTGAAGATCATGCGCCAGTGCCTCGAGCAAATGCCCAAAGGCCCGGTCGGGACCGAAGATCGCAAGGTGTT
>JBDZVP010000011.1:0-24235 GCA_040255765.1 Sphingomonadales bacterium
GGCGGTTCGCAAGCCGGGTTTCATTCAGCCGGATAGAGGACCTTGCCGTCTTCGGACCTTGCGCCGGGCGTCAGCCGCGCCGGCTCGACCCGTTCCCCGCCCATCAAGTGGAGCACGGTGCGGCCGCGGGCGAGCAGATAATCGGAGATGATCCGGCGATGGCAGCGCCACCACACGGCTTCGGCGCACATGATCGCGCAGCGCCGCTCGGAGCTGATCGACAGAAGCTCGTCGAGCGCGGCCGCGAACTCGTCGGAAAGGGCATAGTCGGCGTAATTGTGGAAGCTTTGGTTTTGCCAGAAGCCGTTCACATCCGGCGGCACCTCGCGCGATTTTCCGCGAAGCCCGCCGAGCGCCGCGATCCGGGTGTAGCCGACCTGGTAAGGCGCCAGCTCCTCGCCGATGACAGCCTCGCCATATTGCGGGTTGCGGCGAGATTTCGGAACCGTCCGGACATCGACAACGAGGTTGGCGGGGCCGCTCCGAAGAACGTCGACGAATTCGGGGATGGAACGGGTCGAATGGCCGATGGTGAAGATTGGCGGGGTTTCGGTCATGCCACAGGAACGCCCCTGGTAGTGGGGTCGTGCCCCGCGAAATCGAGCCTAGTGGATTTCGGGGATCGTCGAGAACTGGTGGAACGGCGGCGGGCTGGGGAGAGTCCATTCGAGGGTCGTCGCGCCTTCGCCCCAATAATTGGCGGGCGCCTTCTTTCCGGCCGCGAGCGACCAGAAGAGGTTGACCAGGAACACGCCGATGCTCGCGGCCATGATTATGTAGCCGACCGAGGCGATATAATTCCAATGGGCATAGGCGGGCGTGTAGTCGGGAATCCGCCGCGGCATGCCTTCAAGTCCCAGGAAATGCATCGGGAAGAAGATCACGTTCACCCCGATGAACATCAGGAAGAAGTGAACCTTGCCGAGGAACTCGTTGTACATCTTCCCGCTCATCTTGCCGAACCAGTAATAGAAGCCGGCGAAAATCCCGAAGACTGCGCCGAGGCTCAGCACGTAGTGGAAATGGGCGATCACGTAGTAGGTGTCGGTCATGTACGTATCGACGCCGCTGTTGGCGAGGACGACGCCGGTCACTCCGCCGATGGTGAACAGGAAGATGAAGCCGATCGCGAACAGCATCGGGGTGCGGAAGGTTACCGATCCGCCCCACATGGTGGCGATCCAGGAAAAGACCTTCACTCCGGTCGGGACCGCGATAATCATCGAGGCGGCGGTAAAGTACATCTTCAACTCGATGCCCATGCCGGTAACGAACATGTGGTGGGCCCAGACGACGAAGCCGATGAGGCCGATGGCGACCATCGCATAGACCATTCCGATATAGCCGAAGACCGGTTTGCGGCTGAAGGTCGAGACGATTGTGCTGATCATCCCGAACGCCGGAAGGATCATGATGTAGACCTCGGGGTGGCCGAAGAACCAGAACAGATGCTGATAGAGGACGACGTCGCCGCCTGCGGAAGCATCGAAGAAGGTGGTCTGGAAGTTGCGGTCGGTCAGCAGCATGGTGATCGCACCCGCGAGCACCGGAAGCGAGAACAGAAGCATGAACGCGGTTACCAGCACAGACCACACGAACAGCGGCATTTTGTGAAGGGTCATGCCGGGGGCGCGCATGTTGAAGATGGTGGTGATGAAGTTGATCGCGCCCAGGATCGAGCTGACGCCCGCCAGGTGGATCGAGAAGATCACCATGTCGACCGCAGGCCCCGGAGAGCCGGATGTCGATAGGGGCGCGTAATTCGTCCATCCCGTGCCCGCCCCGAGCCCGGTGCCGCCCGAAACCAGTGTCGATCCAAGCATCAGGATGAAGGCCGGGACCAGCATCCAGAAGGAGATGTTGTTCATCCTGGGGAACGCCATGTCGGGCGCGCCGATCATCAACGGAACGAACCAGTTGCCGAACCCGCCCATCATCGCCGGCATCAGGGTGAAGAAGATCATGATCAGGCCGTGCGCGGTGATCAGGACATTCCAGTGATGGGTCCATTCATCGAAATTGGCGGTTCCGGCCCCGATCGGCCACGCCTGGTTGAGCACCTGGATCCCCGGCTCCATCAGCTCCCAGCGCATGATTCCCGAAATCGACCCGCCGATAAGCCCGGCGATGATCGAGAAAATCAGGTAGAGTGTGCCGATGTCCTTGTGGTTCGTGGACATGAACCAGCGGACAAAGAAGCCAGGCTTGTGTCCGGAGTCATGTTCGGCAGTGCCGGCGGCGCCGGCCGATTCCAAGGGAAGTACGTCCGCGGGGATGGTGCCCATGGCGGTGCAGGTGACCCGCTTGCCCATGAATGACAAACGAATATCAATGATAATTCGATACAAAAATATTGCATTGTCGAGTCCGCTCGACCAATCCGGTGCGCGGGCTTTTGCATTGAATTGGGCGATCGGCGGACCATCTGGGGCTGAATGGTAAAGCTCTCGATTCTCGATCTGGCGCCGATCGTCGAAGGCGGGAACGCCGGCGATGCGCTCCGCAATGCGGCCGAGCTTGCGAGGACGGCGGAGCGCCTCGGCTACACACGCTATTGGATGGCCGAGCATCATTCGATGCCGGGGATCGCGAGCGCCGCGACCGCCGTGGCGCTCGCCTATGTCGGCGCGAACACCTCGACCATCCGGATCGGCTCGGGCGGAGTCATGCTTCCCAACCACGCGCCGCTGATCGTCGCCGAGCAGTTCGGGACGCTGGAGTCCCTATTCCCGGGCCGCGTCGATCTCGGGCTTGGGCGGGCGCCGGGCACCGACCAGGCGGCGGCTTATGCGATGCGGCGGAACATGACCGTCGACGAGAACCAGTTCCCCAACGACGTCGTCGAGCTGATGCGTTATTTCCGGGGCGAGAACGGACGGGTGCGGGCGATCCCGGGGGAGGGGCTCGACATCCCAGTCTATATCCTCGGCTCCAGCCTGTTCGGAGCCCAGCTCGCCGCCGCGCTCGGCCTTCCCTATGCTTTCGCCTCGCACTTCGCTCCGCAGATGATGATGGAGGCGATCGACCTTTACCGGAAGCGGTTCGAGCCATCGGAGCAACTTGCGGAGCCCTATGTGATGCTCGGCTTCAATGTGTTCGCCGCGGACACGGATGAAGAGGCGGAGCTGCTCTCGACTTCCGTCCAGCAGGCATTCGTCGCGCTACGCACCGGCCAGCCCACGCAGCTTCGCCCGCCGGTCGCCCATTACGCGGACGACCTTCCGCTTCAGGCTCGCGCGATCCTGAAGAGCGTCCTTAGCTGCTCGGCGATCGGCAACCCGGAAACGGTGCGGCGGCAGGTGGACGAGTTCGTCGCCCGCACAAAGCCAGACGAGCTGATCGTCACGTCGCAGATTTATGACAGCGCCGCTCGGCTGCGCTCTTATGAGCTTCTCGCCGGCGCGGTGTTCGGCTCAAGTCCGGATTGAGGACAGAAGCTCCTTCACGACATTGCTCGGGATTGCGAAACCGATCCCGACATTGCCCTCGCCGCCGTTGGGGCTGAACAAGGCCGAGTTGATCCCGACGATCTTGCCGTCGAGGTCGATCAGCGGACCGCCCGAATTGCCCGGGTTGATCGGTGCGTCGGTCTGGATGAACCGGCGAGGGTCATTGGCGACCAGCGGCCGCGATGTGGCGCTGACGATCCCCGAGGTAACCGTCTGGCCGAGACCGAACGGGTTTCCGATGGCGACGACATAATCGCCGACATTCAGCTTGTCGCTGTCGCCGAGTTCGAGCTGCGGCAGGTCTGTCGCGTCGATGCGCAGCACCGCGAGGTCGATCTTTGGCGCCATTGCGACTGGCTGTGCCGCGACCTTCCGGCCATCCTTGAGGCCGACCTCGACCGCCTGCGCTTCCTGGACCACGTGGAAGTTGGTGATGACCAGGCCGCGCTTGCCGTCGACGATGACTCCGGAGCCGGCGGAGACGGTGGGCTGAAGCGCTGCATCGGGCACTCCGAAATAGCGGCGGAAGAATGGATCCTGCAGGAGCGGGTTCTGCTGCGCGGGCGAAGGCTGGAGGACGGCGATCGTCACCACCGCCGGCGCTGTCTTCTTTATCAGCGGGGCGAGGGAGACATCGGCCGGAGGCGCGACGAGGGCGGGAGCGGCTTGGCTTTGCCCGATCGGAAGCAGCCGGGCAACGAGCCCGCCAATGACTGCCGCGACGAGCAAAGCGATAACGAGCGGGAAAAGCGAGAGCGCTGGAAAGCGGCGGCGGGGTTCAGCCATGGAGCTGAAATATCCGAAACTGCCGTTGTGTTCCGGCAAAGCGGCTTTGACTCAAGGCGACGCGATACCTAAGCGCCCGCCATGACGGTCCACCCCGCTGATTCCATCCTCATCATCGACTTCGGAAGCCAGGTCACGCAGCTGATCGCGCGGCGCATCCGCGAAGCCGGAGTCTATTGCGAAATCGCCCCCTTCAATTCGGCGGAGGACGCATTCGAACGGCTCCAGCCAAAGGGCGTGATTTTCTCCGGCGGGCCGGCATCGGTACTTCACCACGAAAGCCCGCGCGCACCGCAAATCGCGTTCGACAGCGGAGTCCCGCTGCTCGGCATCTGCTACGGCCAGCAGACGCTTCACCAGCAATTGGGCGGCAAGGTCGTCACATCCGACCAGAAGGAATTCGGGCGAGCCTTCGTCGAGGTCGTTGCTCCGTCGGCCTTGTTCGACGGCCTGTGGAAAGTCGGCGAGACCCACCAGGTGTGGATGAGCCATGGCGACCGCGTCGAGACGCTCGCGCCGGGCTTCGAGGTCGTCGCCAAATCGGAAGGCGCGCCGTTCGCTATCGCCACCGACGAAGGGGCGAAGCGCTACAGCCTGATGTTCCACCCAGAGGTCGTGCACACCCCCGACGGCGGCAAGTTGCTCGCCAATTTCGCCCGCCACATCTGCGGCTGCTCCGGCGACTGGACGATGGCGAGCTTCCGCGACTCCAAGATCGCCGAGATCCGCGAGCAGGTCGGCGACGGCAAGGTGATCTGCGGCCTATCCGGCGGCGTCGACAGCGCGGTCGCGGCGGTGCTGATCCACGAGGCGATCGGCGACCAGCTCACCTGCGTCTTCGTCGATCACGGGCTGATGCGGCAGGGGGAAGCCGAACAGGTCGTCTCGCTGTTCCGCGGAAGCTACAACATCCCGCTGGTGCACGTGGACGCGAGCAGGGAATTCCTCGGCGGGCTGAAGGGCGTCACCGATCCCGAGAAGAAGCGCAAGTTCATCGGCGCCGAATTCATCAATGTTTTCGAGGCCGAGGCGAAGCGGATCGGCGGCGCCGACTTCCTGGCGCAGGGCACGCTCTATCCGGACGTGATCGAGAGCGTGAGCTTCACCGGTGGTCCGAGCGTCACCATCAAGAGCCACCACAATGTCGGCGGGCTCCCCGAGCGAATGAACATGAAGCTGGTCGAGCCGCTCCGCGAATTGTTCAAGGACGAAGTCCGCGAGCTCGGGCGCGAGCTCGGGCTTCCCGAAGCGTTCGTCGACCGCCATCCGTTTCCGGGACCGGGACTCGCCATCCGGATCCCGGGCGAGGTGACGAAGGAGAAGTGCGATATCCTGAGGAAGGCCGACGCGGTCTATCTCGAGGAAATTCGCAACGCCGGCCTTTACGATTCGATCTGGCAAGCGTTCGCCGTGCTTCTCCCGGTTCAGACGGTCGGCGTGATGGGCGACTACCGCACCTATGACAGCGTCTGCGCGCTTCGAGCGGTGACCAGCGTCGATGGAATGACGGCGGACGTCTATCCGTTCGCCAGCGAATTCCTCAGCCGCGTCGCGACCCGAATCGTCAATGAAGTGAACGGCATCAACCGCGTCGTTTACGACTATACGTCGAAGCCGCCCGGAACGATCGAGTGGGAGTAATCCTCACCGCCTGCCACTGGTGGATCGTCGCGCTGTGGGCGGCTTTCGCAATCTACTGGACAGTCGCGGGGGTAGTGGGGAGACGAAGCAGGGGCCGCACGGTCTCCGGTCGCGGACCGGGCATGTGGAAGTTTCACGCCGCGCTCGTCGTGGCAATAATCCTGATTCTCCTGGCGACGGATCGTTCGCAGAGCCTGCGCGATTTGCAGGCGGAGTCGTTCCGAAACCCCGTGCTCGCGCTGACCGGCGCGGTCATCGCAACGGCCGGCGCGATCCTCGCTTTCACCGCGCGGGCAACGATTGGGCGCTACTGGGGAACGCCGGCGACACGGAGGTTGGACACCGACCTCGTGACGAGCGGGCCATACCGTCTCGTGCGCCACCCGATCTATTCCGGAATGCTTCTGATGATGATCGGCTCGGCAATCGGGCTCAGTCCGGTGTGGTTGCCGATCGCAATTGTCGCGGGAGTCTATTTCCTGTTCAGCGCGCGGGCTGAGGAGACGTTCATGATGGAGCGGTTTCCGGATAGCTACCCGGCTTACCGAGCGCGAACGAAGATGCTCCTCCCTTTCTTGCTCTAGCGGTCACGAGGGGGCGGCCATGGAGATGTTCAACTATGTAATGGTCCTGGCCTCGGTGATCATCGGGCTCGGGATCACGCATTTGCTCCAGGGCGTCGGCGGCCTCGTCCAGCATCCGCATCGCGAGAAAATCTATTGGGTCCACCTCCTCTGGGTCGCCGCGATCTTCCTTCGGGCGATCTTCTGGTGGTGGTTCGAGTTCGAGCTTTCGAAGACCGCCGAATGGACGTTCACCCTCTACCTGTTCGTTCTCGGCTACGCGGTGCTGATCTATCTTTGGTGCGCGCTTCTCTTCCCGCGCGACCTCGTCGGCTATGAGGGCTTCAAGGACTATTTCTATTCACGAAAGGGCTGGTTCTTCGGGCTGCTGCTCGCCGGACAGGCAGTCGATGTCGCCGATACCCTGTTCAAGGGACTCGCGCATTTCCGTTCGCTCGGCCCGGCCTATCCGGTCGGCATCGGAACGCTTTCCGTGCTGATCCTGATCGCAATGCTCACTCGAAACGCGCGCTATCACGGCGCCTTCGCGATCTTCTCGGTCGTCTACCTCATCGGCTTTCCCTGGGTCATGTTCTACACGATGGGGTAGGTCAGGCCGCCTGCGTCTGCAGCCACTGCTCCAGCGCCTCGCTGCCGCCGATCCGCTCGCCGTCGATGAAAATCTGAGGAGTGGTGTCGACGCCTTGCTCGGCCTCGAACGCGTCCACCTCCGGGCGTGAGCGGAGGATTCGATCCTCGAAATCCACTCCGGCGGCTTCGAGCATCTTCACGCACATGACGCCGTACGGACACGTGTGTTCGGGCAGGATCATTCGGTAAAGGACGACGGACTGGGGCACGGGGCGAAACTCCTTCTTCGCTTGCCTTAGCGCCGCCGCGGCCACTCCGGTTCCAAGTGCCGCTTAAACTTCGCGGGTGGCCGGGTCCTGCGCCTCGCGAAGCTCCGGCTCCGGTCTTGCGCCGCGCGAGCGGTCGACGGTCCGGACCGCATATCTGGAGCGGGCGTAGAAGCCGGCAGCCCCCGCGGCTAGGCCCGCGAAGGCGCCGACCATCAGTGCCCAGCGCGGACCGGCAGTGTCGACGACCCAGCCGACGATCGGCGCTCCGATCGGGGTTCCGCCGAGGACGACCGCGAGCCGGAGCGCCATTACGCGGCCGCGCATCGCCGGCTCCGTCGAAAGCTGCATCAGGCTGTTGCTGGTGTTGAGGAACGTCAGCGCCGCGGCGCCGATAATTACCAGCGTCAGGGCGAACAGCCAGTAATTGGGGGCGAGCGCGGCGAGGACGAATCCAGCTCCGAAGATCGCCGAGCCATAGAGGAGGTAGAGGAACCGCGGCTGCTCGCGCCCGGCCCCGAGCAAAGCTCCGCCCAGCGTGCCAATCGCCATGATCGACGAGAGCAGGCCGTAGCCGCCAGCGCCGCTGTGAAACACCTTCACGGCCATGGTCGAGACGAAGATCGGGAAATTGAGGCCGAAGGTGCCGATCAGGAACAGCATCACCAGGATCATCGTCAGGTCCTTGCGCGCCCAGACATAGCGAAGGCCTTCCATCAGGCTTCCTCGTGCCCGGCTGGCCCGGGCGTTCGGACGAAGCTCTCCTCCTCGCAGAAGGGTCAGCGATATCAGGACGGCGACAAAGGAAACTCCGTTAGCGAGGAATGCCCAGCCGGTGCCAACCGAGGCAATCACGATACCGGCAATCGCTGGCCCCGCCATCCGGCCGGCGTTGAACGCCGTCGAATTGAGCGCGACGGCGTTGGAAAGGTCGGCGTCCCCGACGAGTTCCCCGACGAACGTCTGGCGGGCGGGCGCGTCGAATGCCGAAGCGCAACCGAACAGGAGCGCGAAAACATAGACGTGCCACAGCCGGACCACGCCGGTCACGGTCAGCAGACCGAGGCCGAACGCGAGCAGGCCCATGATCGCCTGAGTCGTCATCAGAAGCTTGCGCTGATTGAAATGATCGGCGGCGAACCCGGTCCACGGCAGCAGCAGGAGCTGCGGAGCGAACTGCAGTGCCATCACGATTCCGAGCGCGGACGCGTTGTTGCGGGTCAGCTCCGTCAGCACCAGCCAGTCCTGTGCGGTGCGCTGCATCCACGTGCCGATGTTGGAGACCAGCGTCCCGCCGATCCACACGCGATAATTGAAATTGCGGAGCGAACGGAAGGTTGCCGCCCGGGTCAGCGGCATGACGTGGTCTTGGGAGCTGCGGCGACTCGCATTGGACTTCCCAATGGCGAACGAACAATGCTCGGGAAAGTCACCCCGTTGAGAAGCGGGTCACCAGGAATGGCGGTTAACCGCTAAATTCGCGTTTACCATTCTATTGACCCGGGGACCGGCTTGGGCTGTTTCACTGGCCGATGAAGACTCTCAACTGGATTCCGATCGCGGTTGCCGGGGCGCTGCTGGCAAGCTGCTCGACCGCGCCGCCGACGCGGGTGGCCGTGGCTCCGCCGCAGCCGGTGCCGCAAGAACTCCCCTATCGCTGGACCCAGGGCAATGCCCCGCAGGCGCACGAGGATGCCGTCGCCGCGTTTGGCCAGCTCCACCTGAAGCCCGGCGAATACAAGTGGGTCGCGGATATCCCCGACAGCGGCGATGCCAAGGTGGTGATCGATACGCTGACCCAGCGCTTCTACGTCTATCGCGGCGACAAGCTGGTGGGCATTTCGACCATCTCCAGCGGCAAGAAAGGCAAGGAAACGCCGCTCGGATTCTGGAAGGTCTTCCTGAAGAAGAAGCTCGGCTATTCGCGCAAGTACGACAATGCGCCGATGCCCTACATGCAGATGTACGACCACGCCGGAATCGCCTTCCACGCCGGGCCGAACCCCGGCTATCCGGCGAGTCACGGCTGCGTGCGCCTGCCCAAGGCCTTCGCGGAAAAGCTGTACGGGATGACCAAGGTCGGCACCGAAGTCATCATCGAGGGGTGATTCCCGCCGGCCGCGAAAGGTGAACCGCTTTTAATTCCTCCGTCACCCTCCGGCGAAGCTCGACCCGCTAACCGTCGTGCTTCGGCAATCGTGCCGGTGAGGAGAACCTGGAATGAAACGCTTTCTCGCACCTCTGGCGGTGCTCGGGCTGATTGCGACCCCGGCGCTCGCAGCAACGTCGACCGCGAAACCGGCGACGACCCAGGCCAAGACCAAGACCAAGGCCACTGCCAATGCCAGTGCCAAGAAGACGACCCCTTCGATTGCCCAGCAGGCGAAGGCGGAGGGCGAATCGGTGAAGACGGAAACGAAGGAAGTCCGTCACCACGAGGCGATGAAACATCACGCCCGGCGCCATCACGCGTCTCATCGCAAAGTGGCAAGCAAGACAGCGGCCACCAGCAAGGCAAAGGCCGCGCAGTCGAACTCGAAGAAGCCCGCTAAAACGACCAAATAGGCGACGGCGGGCGTCCGCCCGGCGGTTCCCCTCTGTTACGCCGGGCGGACACCGCCGGTTCATCATGGCGGTCGCAAGCGGAGCGCCGAAAGGGACAGCGGGAAGCCAATGGGCCGCAAAATCCTCCTTGTAGAAGACGATCGGGAAACCGCTGCCTATCTGTCGCGTGGCCTCGGGGAAGAAGGCCATAGCGTCGAGCATGTCACCGACGGCCGCGAAGGCCTTTTCCGGGCGAGCGACGGGTCCTACGACCTGATCATTCTCGACCGGATGCTTCCGCTTCTGGATGGTCTCGCCGTGCTCCGAGCGCTTCGAGCGGCGGAGATTGCGACACCGGTGCTGATCCTTTCGGCCTTGGCTTCGGTTGGCGACCGGATCGAGGGGCTGGACTGCGGCTCCGACGATTATCTGGTCAAGCCGTTCTCGTTCGCGGAACTGGCCGCGCGCGCGAACGCGCTGTTCCGCCGCAATGAATCCCGGCCCACCGCGGACCCGAAAATCACGGTCGCGGACCTTGAGATCGATCCGTTGTCGAGGACTGTTCGCCGTGGCGGCAGGAAGATCGATCTCAAACCCCGCGAATATCTCCTGCTGGAATATTTCGCGCGCAACGAGGGCAAGATCGTCACCCGGACGATGTTACTGGAAAAAGTCTGGGATTATCACTTCGATCCGGGCACGAACGTTATCGACGTCCATGTCAGCCGCTTGAGGCGCAAGCTCGAGGAAGGGTTTGACCGGCCGCTTCTGCACACCGTCCGTGGGGCCGGATACAGGCTCGAGGCCTGAAGGCGCGGGCGGCTGATGCCGACGAGCGTCCGGATCGCGCTGCTCGCGGCAATCCTCGCACTTGCCTCGAACGTCGCCGTTATCGGCTTCATCCACTGGCGCACGTACGACGAGAGCATCGCGACTCTTCGCCGCCAGGTCACCGACCAGAATTATTTCCTCGCGGATATCTACCAGGAAGGAGGGCTGGACGCGCTGCAGAGCGCGATGGACGATGTCGATGCCGACGATCCCCAGGCCAAGGCAGGGCTGCTCGATCGGAACGGGCGCCCCCAATTCGGCGATTTCGCCTTGGTCCAGACCGACCTTTCGGAAGGCTATCGGACCGCCCTTGTCCGGCTGCAGGACGAAGGCGTGCCCAGGGAAGCGGCGGTCTATCTCCATCGCATGCGCGGCGGCCAATGGCTGATCAGCGCGCGCGTTGCAGGCGAGGGGCTGGCACTTCGGCAAACCCTTCAGCGATCGCTGTGGATCGGGCTTGCCTTGGCTTTGCTCCTCGGCCTTGCATGCGGGATCATCGTCGCCCGCTATGTCGGGCGAAGCGTGCGGGCCGTGGGGAAGGTTGCTGACCGGATCGGTAGCGGGGACTTCCGCGAACGCGTGCCGGTCCACGGTACCCGCGATCCGTTCGACGCGCTTGCCCGCCAGATCAACGCAATGCTCGATCGCATCAACACACTGATGGACGAAGTGTCGATTCTCACCGACTCGCTAGCGCATGACCTGCGATCGCCGGTCGGGCGGATCCGGTCGGCTGCGGACGCCGCGCTGACCGCGTCGGGGGAACAGCGCGAACAGCTGCTCGCCGGGATCATCCAGCAGGCGGATTCGCTGATGCGAATCCTGACGACGATCCTCGAGATCGGGCGATCGGAGGCACTGACCAGCCGGAACCAGTTCGCGTGGTTCGATGCCGGCGATCTCGTTGCCGAGCTTGCCGAAATGTACGAGCCCGTCGCCGAAGAAGCCGGCGCTTCGCTCATCCTTCATCGGTCGCGCGGCGACCTGAAGGTCAACGGGCACCGGCAACTCCTGGCGCAGGCGCTCAGCAACCTCATAGAGAACGCGATCAAATATGGCGCGTCGGGTGGCGAGATCGGTCTTCGCGCAATTCGCGATGGCGACCGGCTCGACCTCACGGTCTTCGACAGTGGGCCGGGGATCGCCGAAAGCAATCGCGACGAGGCCAAGCGACGATTCCGTCGGCTGGATTCGAGCCGATCGCTGGAAGGCGCGGGATTGGGGCTCGCGCTCGCCGAGGCCATCGCGCACCTCCACGGCGGCGAACTCGTGCTCGGCGATTGCAAGCCGGGCCTTAGCGCGACCATCCAAATGCCGGTGCAGCAGGCTTAATTAAGGAGCTGGGCTGGCGGGTGTAGAAGCGGGGGCGGCGGGCGGCGCGCTGTGAACGGCTGCGGTCCTAACGGCTGTCGACGCGGGCAGCACGGCCGGAAACGCAATCAGGGCGGCCAGCGCGACGTCGGTCACCCAGCGGCGATCGAGCATCGAAAATCTCCAATTCGTCATCACGACGCGCGATCCGCGCCGCACTTGCCCGCCCGACGGCTGTTAACCGCGAAAAGTTCCGCCGGTTACGGCCAACCGTTGAGATCGCCGGCCTGAAGCGTTCAGCCAGCGGGCCTAGCCGCGCCCGCGTCCAGCAACGCACTTCTGGGCCGGCCGTTGTCCAACTGATCCCAGAAGCCGTCGCATAAATTCATGACGGGACTGGTTTCGCCCGCCTCGGCGCGCTTCTTCAAAGACTGGGCGATCGAGTTTGCAAGCGCTGCATCATGTTGAACCCGGGCACTTGAACGCGCCGATGGAAGAGCCTCGAGGAAATGCGCAGCGACCGCGAAATCACCAGAGCCATATTCGATCTGGCCCATGCTTGCGTAGGAACAGCCGCGAAGGATGTAGGCCCACTGCCAGTCTGGCTGCGATTTCAGGCCCTCGGTGAAATCGGCGATCGCTTCGTCAAAACGATCGAGCTTCATCAAGGTCCAGCCCCGGTGGTAGTAAAACTTCATGCCCAGGTCTTCGCCGGCGCTTCCCGGGACCAGCGAGTTGAGGAGTTCGAGCGAATGTTCGTTCTGGCCAAGAGTGCGAGCGAGAGCGGCCCGGCGAACGGTGACTCGATAGGTTTCATCCGGCCAGAGCTTGAGGATTTCGTCATAGAGTCGCGAAGCGCCGTCATAATCGCCTAGCGCAAACAGGTCGGCAGCTTCGGAGAAGCGGTGCTCCACATCCGTCGGCTGCAGCTCGGCGAGGCGGCGATCGTCGATCAACGCTGCAACAAACGCCCGGTCCGAATCTTCGCTCGTGGGCCGGGCGCGATAAGCGACTTGGCTGTTCGCCGACGAGCGGGCGATGAGAGCGATAACTTGTAAGGGCTGCGGTAATTTCGGGTCGGCAATTGCGTTGTCGAGGAGGGGTAACGCCGCCGCTGGAGAGCCATTCGCGACTTCGGCCCAGCCCAATGCGGCTTTCGCTGGCGAAGAAAGCCTTTCCGCATCCATTTGGTTAGCGGCGCAGGCCGGCGAGCGCGTGAATATGATATCGTCGAGCCTGGCGGAGCAAACCGGGAAGTCGATCGTCCCGGTGTCCGTATTGAAGTTCGCACCGGCGGCATCGAAGCCAATCTCTATCGCCCGGGAGTCGGAGCTCGATACGAGCAGCACGTTCCACAGCTTCTCGGTTGACGGATCGTCGTTGGCGGGGAGTACGAACCGCGCGCCTTCGCTCCATGTCTTGAACCAGGTCGAGCCGTCGGGTTCGCGATGCCCATCGCTGACGACCGACAATAGCGTGTGGATAGTGGGGAGCGAGCTTCGCGGCTTGGAGGCGGCCGGACCCGCCGCCGCGATCGCAATCACAATCGCCGAAATAGCCAGCGTTCGCATGCGCCTGACCTCCCCCCGAACTGAAGTTACCGCCTTGTTGCAATCGCAGCAACGCCGGTGCCTGCGATAGGCCTTTGCGCGGGAACCCGCGAATGGCTAGGAGGCAGCCGAATGTCGAAGGTCACGATCGATACGGACACCAGCCGCGCGACTCCGTCGCCGGTTCCGGGCAAGCGGATGACAGTGCCGTCGATCCGCGCCCGCAAGACGGGCGGGAAGACCGAGCAGCCAATGGTGATGCTGACCGCCTACACGATGCGGATGGCGCAATTGCTCGACCCGCATTGCGACATGCTGCTGGTCGGCGACAGCCTCGGCCAGGTTATCTATGGCCTTCCGTCCACGATTCCGGTCACGCTCGACATGATGTGCGCACACGGCGCCGCCGTGGTCCGGGGAAGCTGGCACGCCCTGGTGGGCGTCGATATGCCGTTCGGAAGCTACGAACAGTCGCCCGAGCAGGCCTTCGACAGCGCATCGCGGATCATGAAGGAGACCGGCTGCGCGGCGGTGAAGCTCGAAGGCGGGGAGGCGATGGCCGAGACGATCGCCTTCCTGACGCTTCGCGGGATCCCGGTGATCGGCCATGTCGGGCTGACCCCGCAGGCGGTGAACATGCTCGGCGGCTATGGAGTGCGCGGCCGAGAGGATATCGAGGCCGAGAAGATTCTCGCCGATGCCCGTGCCGTTGCCGAGGCCGGAGCGTTCGTGATGGTCGTCGAAGGCGTGATGGAAGAGCTCGCCACCCGCATTTCCAGGGAAGTCGCGGTCCCGGTCATCGGCATCGGCGCTTCGGCCGACTGCGACGGGCAAGTGCTGGTGACCGACGACATGCTTGGTTTGTTCGAGCGCACCCCGCGCTTCGTTAAGCGCTATGACGACATGGCCGGGCGGATCAGCAAGGCCGCGGAGACCTACGCCGGCGAAGTGCGTTCGCGCAGTTTCCCGTCATCGGACCAGACCTATCGACCGAAATAGACGCGAAGGATCAGCGCGTTCGCACTTTGCCTTTGCCGCATCACCCGCTAGACGAACCCCCGCCAGCTTCCGTTCATCTATCGTGGGGGAAGGAAGCGGCGCTTGAATCCCTCCGTTTTCCTGCTCGAGGCTGTCCTTGGCTGTAAGTCCCGATACTCCTCCTGACGAAGCTTTCCTGCGCGAGGTCGATGACGATCTCCGCCGGGAACAGATGGAAAATTTCGCGAAGAAATACGGCTCGTGGCTGATAGGCGCGGTCGTCCTGTTCCTGATCGCCGTCGGCGGTTATCTGTACTGGCAGAAGAAGCAGCACGAGAGGGCGACCGCCCAATCCGAAGAGTTGATGTCGATCTACAACGACATTGGCGCCGGCAAGACGGACTCCGCCAAGAAAAGGCTTCAGCCGCTTGAAAATGCGAATAGCGACGTCGTCCGCTCGCTGGCCCTGTTGGCCGAGGCGGCGATCGCGCTCGACTCCGACGATCGCGCGACCGCGCTTGCCAAGTACAATGCGGTGGCCGCGGACAAGGGCATTCCCGATCCGTATCGCAACCTCGCGCTGATCAGGTCGACTTCCCTGGAATTCGACAAGCTGAAACCCGAAGAGGTGATTTCGCGGCTCGAGCCCATGACCAAGCCGGGCAACCCGTGGTTCGGCTCGGCGGGTGAACTGACCGCGATGGCCTATATCAAGCAGGGCCACAATGATCAGGCCGGGCGGCTGTTCGCTGCAATTGCCGCGGACAAGCAGGTCCCCGAAACGGTCCGGAACCGGGCCGTCCAGATCGCCGGAACGCTAGGTGTCGACGCCAGCACCGAACAACCCGCGCAGCCAGGAACCAACGAATGAACGTCAGGCACTTGAGGTTTGGAATCATCGCCGCCGCTGCGATCGCGGCGAGCGGCTGCGGAATATTCAATCACAAGAAGGCATCGACGCCGGTTCTCGGCGAGCGAATCGCGGTGCTTGCGGCGGAGAGCGACGTGACCGTCGATCCGGCGACCGCGGCGCTTCCGATGAGCCTTCCCGCTCCGGTGGTGAACCCGGCCTGGAGCCAGTCCGGCGGCAATGCGTCGAAGGCGATGGGCCCGGTGGCGCTCGGCGCTTCGCTAAACCAGGCGTGGGAGGCCTCGATCGGAAAGGGCACGTCGCTTGCGGCAAGGCTTGCAGCAGCCCCGGTCGTCGCCGACGGGCGGGTCTACACGATCGATACGCTGGCGACCGTGCGCGCATTCGACGCGCAGACCGGCGCACCGGTCTGGAGCAGCCAGTTCGGAACCGAGAAAGGCAATAGCGCGGCGCTGTTCGGCGGCGGCCTCGCTTACTCGAATGGCCGGATTTACGCGACCAACGGACTCGGCTTCGTCGCCGCTCTCGACGCCAGCAACGGCGGAATCGCCTGGCAGGTTCGCCCCGGCGGACCGCTCCGCGGCTCTCCGACGGTTGCCGGCGATGCGGTTTACGTGATGAGCCAGGATAACCAGATCTACTCCCTCAAGCTCGAGGACGGCTCGACCAACTGGAGCGAGGCAGCAGCTCTCGAAATCGCTGGAATCTTCGGCGTCGCGTCGCCCGCATATGCGCAGGGAACCGTGGTCGCCGGCTTTTCGTCAGGCGAACTCAACGCCTATCGTTACGAGAACGGCCGGGTCGTCTGGCAGGACGCGCTTGCCCGGACCAGCATCCGTACCAGCGTTTCCTCTT
Source organism: Sphingomonadales bacterium (assembly GCA_040255765.1). Classification (GTDB taxonomy): domain Bacteria; phylum Pseudomonadota; class Alphaproteobacteria; order Sphingomonadales; family Sphingomonadaceae; genus Sphingomicrobium. The sequence continues at coordinate 16,237 of JBDZVP010000011.1, forward strand.
TGTCCGACATCGATGCCGATCCGGTGATCGACAACGGGCAAGTGATCGCCATCGGCCAGGGCGGCCGGATGGTTGCGATGGAGCTCATCACCGGCCAGCGCATGTGGGAGCTCAACCTCGCCGGGATTTCCACTCCGGCGGTTGCAGGCGACTGGGTGTTCGTCGTCACCAGCGATGCCAAGCTGATGGCGATCGCTCGCAACAACGGCAAGGTGCGCTGGATCACCCAGCTTCCCGAGTTCCGTAACGCCAAGAGCAAGAACGGCCCGATCAACTACGCCGGTCCGATCCTTGCCGGCGGGCGGCTGATCGTCACCAGCACCAACGGCGCCATCACCTTCGTCAACCCGGACAACGGGGCAATCGAAGGAGCGACCAGCGTGAAGACGAGTATCAGCCTTCCGCCGGTCGCCGCAAACAACATGCTTTACGTCCTCGACGACGACGGACGGCTTCACGCCTTCCGGTAGGACTGGACGGCTCGCGGCGCGGGCTTAGAGAGGCCCGATGCCCTTGCCCATCGTCGCAATCGTCGGCCGGCCCAACGTCGGGAAATCGACCCTGTTCAACAGGCTCGTGGGCAAGAAGCTCGCGCTCGTCGACGACCAGCCCGGCGTGACCCGCGACCGGCGCGAAGGAGAGGCGAAGCTTTTGGGCCTCGAATTCCGGGTGATCGACACCGCCGGCTACGAAGACGAGGACCCGCACACGCTGCCGGGCCGGATGCGGGCGCAGACCGAGGCCGCGGTTCGCGACGCCGACGCCGCCTTGTTCCTGATCGATGCACGCGAAGGCGTGACCCCGCTCGATGAGGAAATCTCGCGCTGGCTGAGGACTGGCAAGACCCCGGTCGTCGTCGTTGCCAACAAGGCCGAAGCGAAGGTCGCGGAAGCCGGGGTGCTCGACGCTTACCGGCTGGGGCTTGGCGATCCGGTGCCGCTGAGCGCCGAACATGGCGAGGGAGTCGTGGACCTGTTCGAGGCGTTGCGGCCGCTGGTGGAAGAGAGCGACGGCCCTCACCCCGACCCTCTCCCGCAAGCTGGAGAGGGAGAAGGGCCTCTGAAGATCGCGATTGTCGGACGCCCGAACGCCGGCAAGTCGACGCTCGTTAACAGCATGATCGGCGAGGACCGGATGATTACCGGGCCTGAGGCGGGGATCACGCGCGACGCGATCACGCTCGACTGGGAATGGCAGGGGAGGCCCGTCCGGATCGTGGACACCGCCGGCCTGAGGAAGCGGGCGAAGGTTACGGAGAAGCTGGAGAAGCTGTCCGGCGCCGACGCCCGACGCGCGCTCGAACATGCCGAGGTCGTCATCCTGCTGCTCGACGCGACCCGCGGCCTGGAGGTGCAGGACCTGAAGATCGCTGATCTGGTGATCGAGGAAGGCCGGGGGCTGATCATCGCGATCAACAAGTGGGACGTCGCTGAAAACGCGTCGTCGTTGTTCAACGGAATCAAGGCCGCGCTCGAAGAAGGGCTAGCGCAAATCAAGGGCATCCCCGTGCTGACGGTGTCGGCGAAAACCGGGAAAGGAATCGACCAGCTTCTCGGCGCCGCATTCGAGCTTCGCGAGCAATGGGCGCGCCGGATCGGGACCGGCGAGCTGAACCGCTGGTTCGAGGGAGCGGTCGAGGCCAACCCGCCGCCGGCTCCCGGCGGAAAGCGGATCAAGCTGCGTTACATAACCCAGGTGAAAACGAGGCCGCCCAGCTTCGTCATCTTCGGGACTCGGGTCGACCAGCTTCCCGAGAGCTATCGCCGTTACCTGCTGAACTCGCTGCGGCGGGAGCTTGGGCTTGGGCCGGTGCCGCTCCGGCTGACGATGCGGTCGCCGAAAAATCCCTTCGACAAGGCGCGATAAACGAAATTTTACATTTTCGGCGTAGCTGCGAGGGAAGTGGAACCACTGCCCGTTCGCGGGCGCGAGGAGAAATTGGTGAGCGACGTCCAGGACCTCGTCGACTGGGTACATTTCGAGCGCAGCCGATCCGAACTCGGGCCGGGATTCATAAAGATTCTCGGCTATTTCCGTGAGGACGGGACGAAATCGCTCGGTCAGATCGAGCAGGCGATGCGCGAGCAGAACACGGCCGCGCTGGTGATCCCGGCTCATACCCTGAAAGGCGAGTCGCGCCAGCTCGGCGCCGAGCCGCTCGCAAAGGTGGCGGAACTGATCGAATCGACGGCGCGCTTCTGCGTCGAGAGCCATCGCTTCCCTGACGAGCTCGTCGCCAAGGTGGTCGAGCTCAGGAAATTGTTCGAGCAGACGGTCGACCAGTTCGACAAGGCAACGAACCCGCTGATGGCGCGCAACCGCGCGGGCCCTGCCGGTTTCGGCCGCAAGGCGACCAACCAGAATTTCGGGCGGATTTAACGATTATATCCTCCCTGTCGCAAAGCGATGGGGAGGTGGCAGCGCGAAGCGCTGACGGAGGGGCCCCTCCACCACTCCGCCCGGATCAAAGTCCGGGGTGAGCGGTCCCCCTCCCCACCACCTGCGGTGGCAGGGAGGATCTTCTCCGCATCGGCTGAAGCTTCCATCGCGACAAGCTTCTCCACGCCCATTCGAAGGGGCCGTAGTGGAAGCGCTCGAGCCACGGCTTCGACCACAGCAGCATGATCGCCCACACCAACGGCGCCAGAAGCCAGGCCTGCCAGCGCGAGACGCTTCCGTAGAGGCCGAGGCCCCAGCCGTAGAATACAAGAGAGGCAATGATGCTGGTGCCGAGGTAGTTGGTGAAGGCGCAGCGGCCGGCGGCGGCGATGCGCTGGGTCAGAGATCCGTTGCGCCGTGATAGCAAGACGATCATCGCGGCATAGCCGACGGCCATAATGGTGATGAACGGCGTCTCGAAGACGATGAACGCGCTCATCATCCCGACGACGTAGAAGTTCGACCAAATGTCGTAAGCGACGGTCGCGATCCCGCCGATAGCGCCGACAGCGATGGCTGGAACGGCGACTCGCCGGTAGCGCGAATCCTCCCATTCGCCGGTCAGGAAACCGGATTTGTAGCCCGCCATGCCGAGCAGCATCAGGCCGACGGTGTCGAGGAGAAAGGGTAGGTTGTCGCCGAATACGCTCGTCCAATACGCGAGATTGTGCGCTACGTAATTGGCATAACTGCCGAGGTGAAGTGCCTTGTCCTTGGCGATCTCGGCTGCGGACGGGGAGAGCGCGCCGCCGAGCCCATCGTTCCATTCCCGGACCGCCCTGGCAGTCGCGCCAGGGGCGTGGGCGGCGAACTCCGCCAGATACTGCCCGTGAAGGAACAGGCCGAAAAGCGCCATGCTGCCAACCAGCAGCGCCGCTCCGAGCGCGACCAGTTTCTCCGCGCCCATCCGCCTGCACAGGAAGGCGATCAGGCCGCTCGCCGCATAGAGCGTAAGGATGTCGCCGAACCAGATGAAGTAATAATGGAAAAGACCGAAACCCAACAGGATGACCATTCGCCGGAAATGGGTCCACCAGCCCGATCGCCCGCCGCGCTCGGCCCGCTCGATCACCAGCAGCATCGACGCCCCGAACAGCATCGAGAAGAGCGTTCGCATCTTGCCGTCGATGAGGACCATGTTGGTCGCCCAGAGCGTCAGGTCCGCACCCGTGTGTCCGCCGTAGGACGCCGGGTTGAAATAGGCCGATTCGATCATCGCGAAGGCGACGACGTTGACGGAGAAGATCCCCATCACCGCGACTCCCCGGATCACGTCGAGCGTTAGAATGCGGTCGGGTGCAGTGGTCGCCATGGCTCAGCCCCCGCCGTTTCGAAGCTAGTCTTCGGCCCCCTCGGACTGGAGCTGGATGTAATTCTGGATTCCCATCTGGCCGATCAGCTCGAACTGCTTTTCGAGCGTATCGACATGCTCTTCCTCATTATCGAGGATTTCGCTGAACAAGTCGCGGCTTCCGTAGTCGCGAACGCTCTCGCAATAAGCAATCGCCTCCTTCAGCTGTGCGACCGCCTCGATTTCCAGGTCGTAGTCGGCGTGAAGGATTTCCTCGACGGATTCGCCGACCCGAAGCCGGCCAAGCGCCTGGAAATTGGGAAGCCCGTCAAGGTACAGGATCCGATCGGCGAGCTTGTCCGCGTGCTTCATCTCGTCGATGGATTCGGAGCGCTCGAACTCCGCGAGCTTTTTCACGCCCTTATTGTCAAGCAGCCGGTAATGAAGCCAGTACTGGTTGACCGCGGTGAGTTCGTTCTTGAGCGTCTCGTTGAGGAATTCGATGACCTTGGGGTCGCCCTTCATTCCGGCTCTCCTGGCGTCGCACGAGTGCCATGCGCCGCGGCGGCAACGAAGGTCAAGTCAGGCGACGGCGCGAAGATGCTGGCGCTGTTGCACCCGCTCCTCGTCAATCAGGTCCTGCGCGTAGCGAAGGCAGCTGCAGCATTGCGGCTCATGCCCGAGCACGGCGTAAGCTTCTTCGGGCGTTCGGGCGCCCGCGCGGGCAAGCGAGCGGACTTCGTCCTCGGCGATGGCGTTGCAGACGCAAACGATCATGGCGGTCGCCATAACCGATAATGCGAACGATTTGCAACTATAGTTCGTGGATGTCTGTTCGGAAGCGGCGCGCGATGACGACGAAGGGCAGCCCGACCAGGACGATGTGCGCGAACAACTGGGTCGCGATAGACAGCGCGCTCGGCGGCAGCGGGGTGCCGAAGCGCAACGGAACGACCAGCCAGTTCATCGCGAAATAAGTGAGCACTCCATAAGCGAGGGCCGTCCTCCACGGCGTGTCGAGAACGGCCGGCCGAAACCGAACCAGAAGGACGAAGATCGCGGCCATCACCGCCATCAGGGCAAAATGCACGAGGATACCGAGCATGGCGCCGCCCGCGCCCATTGACGTTGCATCGGGGAAGGGGCCGGAAGCGACGTATCGAAGCATGTTCGCCGGATCGCGGCCGTAGATCAGGGTCAGGGTGACCGCGAACAGGATGTCGAGCGTGCCGCCGACCAGAGTCGCGAGCCCAATCGCTTTCAGCATGAAAATCGCCCCTTCGGCGCAGACGCTAGCGCGCCGCAACGCGATGTCTAGGCCAGTGCCGCAGCCTCGCCCATCAGCCGCGGGAAGAAGCCCTCATGCGGCGCGCGGAGATCGCTGAGCAGTGCAGTGAAGCCCGGCCCGGAAACCGCGTTGCCGCCAGTCTTGCCGATCGCCGCCGCGAAGATGTTGGCCTCGGTTGCGAGTGCCACGACCGCTTCCGGATCGGTCGTGGTGACAAGCGCCCGGCCCTGGTCCTCGCCGAACAGGATCGCCGCGGGGTTGGGAACCTGCGGAAGGCTGACTTCGACGCCGATGTTCCCGGCTAGCGCCATCTCGGCGATCGCGACCAGCGCGCCGCCGTCGGAAATGTCGTGGGCGGCGGTGATCGCCCCTTCACCGATCAGGCGCCGGAGCAGCTCGCCGAGCCGCCGCTCGACAGCGAGGTCGACCGGGGGCGGCGGGCCTTCGCTGCGGCCGTGGCAGACCTCCAGCCAGCGCGACTGGCCGACATGGCCGGTCGAATGGCCGAGCAGGAGCAAAGTCTCGCCTTCGCCCTTGAACCCGATCGTCGCCATCTTGGAAGAGTCCTCGAGGATTCCGACACCGCCGATTGCAGGGGTGGGGAGGATGGCGAGGCTCGTGCCGTCGTCGTTCTTGGTCTCGTTGTAGAGGCTGACGTTGCCGCTCACGACCGGGAAGTCGAGCGCCCGGCAGGCTTCGCCCATGCCGGTCAGGCAGCCGACGAACTGGCCCATGATCTCGGGCCGCTGGGGGTTGCCGAAGTTAAGGCAGTTGGTGATCGCAAGCGGCCTAGCTCCGGCCGCGGAGAGGTTGCGATAGGCTTCCGCGACGGCCTGCTTGCCGCCCTCGACCGGGTCGGCGAAGCAATAGCGAGGCGTGACGTCGGCGGTCATTGCCAGCGCCTTCTTCGAGCCGTGCACCCGGACCACCGCCGCGTCCCCGCCGGGCGTCTGGATCGTGTCGGCGCCGACTGTCTGGTCGTATTGCTCCCACACCCATCGCCGCGACGCGAGGTTGGGCGAGCCCATCAGCTTCAACAGGTCGGCGGCGATGTCCGCGCTTTCGGGAATGTCCGTCAGCGGTCCGGCCGCGCTCGGAATTTCGTACGGCCGCTCGTAAAGCGGGGCCTCGTCGGCGAGCGGATCGAGCGGGATGTCGGCGACAGTCTCGCCGTTCCACTCGAGCTCCATCCGGCCAGTACCGGTCACCTCGCCGATGACCGCGAAATCGAGCTCCCACTTGCGGAAGATCGCCTCGGCCATGGCTTCGCGGCCGGGCTTCAGCACCATCAGCATCCGCTCCTGGCTCTCCGACAGCATCATCTCATAGGGCGTCATTCCGGTCTCGCGAACGGGCACCCTGTTCATGTCGAGCCGGATTCCGACGCCGCCCTTCGACGCCATTTCGACCGAGGACGAGGTGAGGCCGGCGGCGCCCATGTCCTGGATGGCGACGATCGCGTCCGAGGCCATCAGTTCAAGGCAGGCTTCGATCAGGAGCTTCTCGGTGAAGGGGTCGCCGACCTGCACGGTCGGCCGCTTCTCCTCGCTGTCTTCGGAGAAGTCCGCGCTCGCCATGGTGGCGCCGTGGATCCCGTCGCGGCCGGTCTTTGAGCCGACATAGACGACCGGGTTGCCGATCCCGGCGGCGGCCGAGTAGAAAATCTTGTCGGTCTTCGCGACCCCCACCGTCATCGCGTTGACAAGGATGTTGCCGTTGTAGCTGGCGTCGAAATTGACCTCGCCGCCCACCGTCGGGACTCCGACGCAATTGCCGTAGCCGCCGATACCCTGGACCACGCCGGCGACCAGATGCCGGGTCTTGGGGTGGTCGGGCGACCCGAAGCGGAGCGCGTTCAAGTTCGCGACCGGGCGCGCGCCCATGGTGAAGACATCACGAAGGATGCCGCCGACGCCGGTCGCGGCGCCCTGGTAGGGCTCGATGTAGGACGGGTGGTTGTGGCTCTCCATCTTGAAGATCGCGGCGTCTCCGTCGCCGATGTCGATCACACCGGCATTCTCGCCGGGGCCGCAGATTACCCACGGTGCCTCGGTCGGCAGCTTCTTGAGGTGGACGCGCGAGCTTTTGTAGCTGCAATGCTCGGACCACATGACCGAGAAAATGCCGAGCTCGACAAGGTTCGGCTCCCGGCCCAGCGCCTTCAGGATCCTGGCATATTCAGCGTCGCTGAGCCCATGCTCGGCGACCATTTCAGGTGTGATTCGTGAAGCTTCGAGGACGTCCATGCGCGGCCCCTTAGCCGCCCGCGCGCGCGGGTGCTAGGCTGCGGCTCAGACGTCCTGCCTTGCGAACTCCACGCCCGAGAAGATGAAGGTCTGTGGCTTGCCGTTCATCATGTTTGCAAAGGAGGCGCGCTCTGGGGTCCAGCTGTCGTCGCCCACGCGCCACTGGTTCTTGCCCGCCGGGACGAGCGGCGTGTCGGTGCCCACCCACAGCCGACCGCCGCGCTCGACGATTACGAGCGGCGGCCACCACGGGCTATCGTTGATGTAGCGGCCGGCGTAGCGCGCAAGCGCCGGGTCGCCTGGCGGGAGCTTCCGAGCCGAGCCGTCGCGGACGAATGTGTCGGGACCCCAGAAGGCGGCGGCGACCGCCTTTCCCTCTCGGTCGAACTTGAAGGCGAAGTCGCGGAAAGCCGGGTGTGAGGTGACGAACAGGTCATCGCCGGCGAGTTCGAGCGGCGCGGTTCGTCCGTTCGATTCGATCGAAAGTCCCGGTCCGGAGCGAATCTCGAAGGAGCGAGCCCTGCTGGAGTAGCGCCCGACATAATCGCCGGGTTGAGTCACCGGGCTGGCGAGCGGCGGTGGATCGGGGAGCGGCTGCCCGGCCTCCGCGGCGGCGAGCGCCTGCACCGCGAACAAGGTGACTTTACGCGGGCGATATTCGGGGAAGGCGCTGAAGTTCGTGCTCGCGAACGAGCCGATTCCGTTGCCCGTGTCGACGTGGAAGGAGGAACAGAA
>JBDZVP010000011.1:24335-35002 GCA_040255765.1 Sphingomonadales bacterium
GAGAGCCGCTCGAAACGCTATGGCCGGTCCAGCCGAGCCCCGCCTTCGGCCCGAGCCCCATCCCTCCGTTCCCGCGCGCCGCACCGGCTACCCCCTGCAGGTAGCGGATCATGTCGGCGGCGGTGGACGCCGTGCTTCCCGCCGCGGAGGTGCTGTCGATCCATGCCGCGGGGCGAAGCGGTGTTCCGCGGACGAACGGGATCGCCAGGTCGGCGGGTTCGTACCCTTGCGCGTAGAGGGTGCGATCGGCCGATTCGATCGCGCCTCGGGAGCGGATCATTCCCATCGGTCGGTACAGCCGCTCCGCGAGCAGCCGGTCGAGCGGCTTGCCACCGATATGTTCGGCAAGGTCGCCGAGTAGCTCGTAGCCAGTGTTGGAATAGTGCCAGTGCTTTCCGGGCGCGTAAGCGGTCCAGAGCCCGCCGGACACGAACAGCGGCGCGTCGCCGGGGATTCCGGCGACATGGTCGAGAAGGTGCTGGACCTCGATCGGGCTGTTCGCCGGAAGCGGGCTGGCGGGCAGGATCCGGACGATCCGGTCGCTGAGCCTCAATCGGCCTTCCGACGCATATTGATGGAGAAGCGCGGCGGTGAAAGATTTGCTGATCGATCCGACCTGGAACAGCGTGTCGGCGGTAATCGGCGCCTCCGCCTCGAGGTTGGCGAAGCCGGTATTCACCACCGACGAAAAGCCGCTTGGCGACGTCACGCTGACGGTCATTCCGGGAAGGCCGAACCAGCGCCGGTGCGCCTCCGCATAGTCCTCGATCGCGCCCATCGCCCGCTGCTGCGGCGACAGCATCGGCGCGATCTGGGCCACCGCCCGGCCGCTCAGCGCGCTCGACGCCGCAAACGCGACTGCGCCCTTGGTGAAACTGCGCCTGTCGATTTCCATGCCGCTCCCCCTTGGGAGCGAAGGTGTGCGGGCGGGGCCAGGCGAGTCAAGCGCGCAAAAGAAAACCCCCGGCTCGGCGGCCGGGGGCTTCGTCAGACAAGCATTCGAACTGGCTTAGACGTTGCAGCTCTTGCCGTTGTAGGAAATCGACTTCGCGTCGGGCGTGCCCTTGACCGGCTGGCCTTCGCCGACCGGAACGGTGGTCCCGACCTCGGTTCGGCTGGTGCGGACTCGTGCGGTGTTGTCACTAAGCCAGTCGACGTAGATCACGCTATTGTCCTTGCACCGATAGATGTGGCTGGCCGTGATGGTCGGCGGAAGCTTCACGTCGGCAAGGTTCACGTCGGCGCTATTGTCTCCGACATCGGGTCCGGCGACGATGGTGTGACTTTCCTTGTTGCAACCGGCAAGCGCAGCGGCGGCGACAAGAGCGAGCATAAGCGGGGTGCGAGTCATGGTGCCGCGAATTCGCGTCTCCAAAACCATTCGTCAAGGGCAAGCCCCGCATTGGTCGAAGCGAGGCCGTGGTTCGTCGATGCCTCCACTCTTGTTTATTGTCCAAGCCAGCCATAGCTTCTGAGCGAAGATGCCCCACAGAGCCGCAACGACTGCAGAGCGGATCCGCTATGGCCTCACCGGGCTGGCAGTCGCCTTCCTGATCATCCTGCTCGGAAGCATCGTCAGCCATTCCGGGCGCGACGAGGATGATGTCGCCGCGGCCGCCAGGAATGAAGCTGCGAGCGCTCCCAAGGAACCGCTTGCGGAACTCGGGGTCGCGCCCGGTCCGGAAACCTCCGAGCCCGCCCGGAACAGCACCAGCAAGACGAAGTGATCCCGAAGCGGAGGCGGTTGGCGGTCGCCATCCTCGGCCTGGGAATTCTGCTTGCGGCAATCCTCGCGGCGATCCTGATGGAGGGACCCAGGCCGGGATTGCCGCCCCGGCCTGCGAGCGAAAGGCCGCAGCTGCTGTTGCTCACCAGCCTGCCGATACTGTTCCCCGAGCAACTCTCGCTGGAGTCCAAGCCCGAGCCGGTTCGGACCGCGCTCGAATTGCGCTACAGGATCGAGCCGGTCAGCGTCGCCGATCGCGCCAGCCTGGACGGTCACCGGTTGCTTCTGATGGCTCAGCCGCAGGCCCAGCCGGCGGAAGTGCTCGTCGAGCTCGACGCCTGGGTTCGGAGCGGCGGACACGTTCTCGTTCTTGCCGATCCGGCACTGGAGTGGCCGAGCAAGTGGCCGCTCGCAAGCCCGCTTCGCCCGCCGCTCGCTTTTGCCGACACGGGCCTTCTCGGGCATTGGGGCCTCCGTCTCGACGCGCCGGATTCATCAGGGCCAAGGACAATCGACGCCGGGATCGCGAGGATCGAAACCGCCTCGCCTGGCGTGCTGGTCGCAACGGGCGGGAATTGCTCGGTTGAAGGCGGCTTCGTCGCGCATTGTAGCGTAGGGAGCGGCGAGGCGACGGTGATTGGCGATGCCGACTTCATCGACGTTGCCGACTCGGCTTCGCCCAACTTCGCGCTCCTCCTTCGCGAGTTGAACCGCCTCGAGCGATGATTCGCCGGCGCCGGGCTTGCGCACAGACTTATCCACAGCCAGGAAAACAAGAACAGGAAGCGAACAGACCGCGAAACTGAGGCAAAAAAGCCGCGGAAATCCAAGTCTAGGCATGGAATCCCGCCAAATGGCATGAATATCCATTGTATCCCGCGGCCGGTTGAGTTACCAACACTTGCTGTAGCGCGGGGCTAAACCCTCTTTTGTGAATCCGGCGCGGGCCGGCGGCGATGCCGCTCACCCGCGAACAGGGAAGCTGTGCGCTGCGAAGGGGATCGACGTGGCGCTTGAGCATCTGTTCCAAGGCAGTGCTTTGAACGCGGTGGACGCGAAAGGCCGTGTCTCCGTGCCCGCTTTCCTGCGCTCGGTGATCGAGCGGCGCGGCGATGCGCGCACCATCACCCTTGCCAAGCACGAAGCCTTCCCCGCCCTCAGCGCCTACGACCCCGCTTACGCCGCGCTCAAGCACGCCAAGATCGAACGGTTGTTCGAAAAGCAGGAGGGCGATTCCGACGCCGCCCTCGATTACCAGCAACGCAATTTGATGGCTTTCGCCGCTACCGAGGAAGTGCCCTACGATACATCCGGACGGATCGTCATTCCCCCGATGATGCGCCGGAAGGGCGAGATCGCCGATCTCGCCCTCTTCCTCGGAGCCGGCGAGACCTTCCAGATCTGGAACCCGAAACTGTTCCTGGCCGAGCCGAAGATCCCCGACGACATGAAGGACATCGCCAGGTTCCGGCTCGAAGAGCGGGGGCTGAAGCTGTGACCTCGCGAGCCCAGCACACGCCAGTCCTCCTCGATGAAGTCATCGACGCGCTCCAGATCCAGGCCGGCGACACCGTCGTCGACGGCACCTTCGGGGCGGGTGGCTACACCCGCGCAATGCTTGCGGTGGGGGCGGGACGGGTGATCGGTTTCGACCGCGATCCGGATGCGATCGCGGAAGGACCGTCACTCGTCCCTGACCCCAAGGACCGGGAGCGCCTAACCCTCGTCGAAGAGCGGTTCAGCCAGATGGACCGGGTGCTTGCCGAGCGCGGCATCGGGCCGGTGGACGCGATCGCTCTCGATATCGGGCTCAGCTCGATGCAGCTCGACCGTGCCGAGCGCGGCTTCGCCTTTTCGGCGGACGGGCCGCTCGACATGCGAATGGACCAAAGCGGGCCGACCGCGGCGGAGTTCCTCAACCAGGCCGATGAAGCGGAAATTGCCCGCGTGCTCCGCGAATACGGCGAGGAACCCCGCGCGCGGACCATTTCCCGGGCGATTGTCGCTGCCCGCCCGATCGAGCGGACTGCCGAGCTTGCGGCGATCGTCCGTCGCGCCGTCGGTTATCGGCAGGGCCAGAAAAGCGACCCGGCAACCCGCACCTTCCAGGCGATCCGGATTCATCTCAATTCCGAGCTCGATGAGCTCGAACAGGGTTTGGTGGCGGCCGAGCGTTCCCTGCGCCCCGGAGGACGTCTTGCGGTCGTCACCTTCCATTCCCTCGAGGACCGGATCGTCAAACGCTTTTTCCGCGAGCGAAGCGGTGGGACGCCGGCCGGTTCGCGTCACCGTCCCGTGCTTGCCGACCCCAACGAACCGACGTTCGAGAAGGTCGCCAAGCCGGTTTCCCCGACGGAGCGCGAACTGGCCGGCAATCCCCGATCGCGTTCGGCGCGGCTGAGAAGCGCGACCCGGACTTCAGCAAAGCCGCGGCAAATCAAAGGAGAGAAGAAATGAGCGTCCGGAGCTTCCATTCCGTGTTCATGGCGAGCGCCGTGGCTGGAGCGGCGCTCGGATGCTACCTGGTCTCGCTTCGCGTCGCCTCCGAGCGTGCCGCGCTGGAGGATGTCGAAAGCAGCATCGTCCAGACCCAGACCGATATCCGCCTGCTCCAGACCGAAGTCGGAACTCGCTCCCGGCTGACGCAGCTCGAGCGGTGGAACGCCCGGGCGCTCGACCTTTCGGCGCCGGAGGCAAGCCAAATCCTCGGCGACAAGTTCCAGCTCGCGAGCCTCGTCAGGCCGGAGCGCCACCCGGTCGAGGCGCCGGTGGTGCTCGCCGCCGCTCCCGCGCCGCCGCCCAACCAGGCACTGGCGCAGGATCGCGATCCCGATGTCGCGGCGCCCGCCACCGAACTCCTTCACACGGCCAGCCTGAAAGTCGAAACGCCGGCGCCGAAGCAGGTCGCAACCGTGAGGCTGGAGCCGCCCAAGCCGCAACCGGAGAAGGCCGTCGCTTCCGCTGAAAAAGCAGCGAAGAAGAAAACTGGGGAAAAGGCCGCCACAGCCGAAACGAAGCCGGTGACAAGGCAAATTCGCACCGCCAAGGTCGATCCGCTCGCGCCGCTTCCGGACGAGCATTCAACAGCCAAGAGAATTCGCACGGATCGATGAACGCCCCGACAGCAGCCCTCGTCGCTCCGCGCCCCGAGCGGCTCCGGCTTGTCGGGCAGCGCCGCCAGATTCTCTCGCTCATGCACCAGCGGCTGATGCTCGGGATGCTGGTCTACGCTGGCGTCATCGCACTGATCGCGCTTCGAATTCTCTACCTCGCGGCATTTGGCGACCACGCCGGCAGCAGGCCGGGAGTCGCCGCCTACATTCCGGAGCGAGGCGACATCGTCGACCGCGACGGACAGCCGCTGGCTCGAACCATCGAGGCGTGGAGCATCGGCCTTCATCCCAACAAGGTCATCGGCGACAAGCTGCAACTCGCGCGCAAGCTCGCCCAGCTGATCCCGGAGAAGAGCGAGGCGGAATATTTCGCGATGCTCCGGTCGGGAAAGAATTTCTTCTACCTCCGCCGCCGGGCCGCGCCCGACCTCGTCGAGGCGGTCAATGCCCTCGGGGAACCGGGAATCGCGCTCGATCGTGAGCCCGAGCGGCTTTACCCGCAGACGTTCCTTGCAGCCCACGTGATCGGCTTCACGACGATCGACGGGCACGGCGCCTACGGGGCCGAGCGAGCCTTCGACAAGCATCTGTCCGATGCCGCCGAGCGCGGCGAGCCGGTGCAGCTGTCGATCTCGATGACCGTCCAGCAGGCGCTTGAGCACGAGCTCCAGGAAGCGATGACCCATTTCTCCGCGATCGGGGCTGCGGGTGTGGTGATGGACGTCCATACCGGCGAGATCCTCGCGATGACCTCGCTCCCGGCGATGAACCCCAACGCGCCCGCCAAGATTACCCCGGACCAGATGTTCAACCGCGCGACCCTCGGCGTTTACGAGCTGGGTTCGACGTTCAAGCCGTTCACGCTTGCGATGGCGATGGACTCCGGCGTCGTCAGCGGTCCGGGACAAATGTATAATTGCCCCGACGCCTTGCCCGCCTACGGCCACATCATTCACGACACCCATCCGTTCGGACGCCGCTGCACGGTCGCCGAGATCATGATGGAAAGCTCCAACATCGGGATGGCGCAGATGGCCGACCAGCTCGGAACCGCGCGCCAGCAGGCGTTCCTCAAGAAAATGGGCTTCCTCGACCGTGTCGAGATCGAGCTGAAGGAGCGCGGCCGGCCGCTGACTCCTTCGACCTGGGGCCCGTTCGAGACGATGACCGTCGGCTTCGGCCAGGGAATCGCGGTTGCCCCGCTGCAGCTCGCGATGGGCTATGCGACCTTGTTCGACGGCGGCGTCTATCATCCGCCGACGATCCTGAAGATCGGGCCGAACCACCCGCTTCCAAAGGGGCGGCGGGTGTTCACCGCCGACACCAGCTACCGGATGCGCTCGCTCCTCCGGCTGGTGGTGATGAAGGGCACCGGCAAGAACGCCAACGCGCCCGGCTATCGAGTCGGCGGCAAGACCGGCACGGCGCAGAAGGTCATCAACGGCCGCTATAGCCAGTCCATCAACATCACCAGCTTCGCCGGTGTGTTCCCGATGGACGACCCGCGCTATGTCATCGTCGTGATGCTCGACGAACCCAAAGCGACGAAGGAAACCTACGGATACACCACCGCCGGCTGGAACGTCGCTCCGGTGGTCAGCAAGACGATCAGCCGGATCGCGCCGATGCTCGGCGTCGCACCGGACATGCACCGCGAACCGGACATGTCCGAAGTGCTTCCGTACGTCCAAGAGGACAAATAATTTTGATCCGCCTGAGAGACCTTTCCGAAGTCGATAGCGATTCCGAAGTGACCGGCTTTGCAATCGACCACCGCAAGGTGACGAAGGGAAACGTCTTCGGGGCGTTCAGGGGCGCAATGTTCAACGGCGAGGACTTCATTCCCGCCGCCGTCGAGAAAGGCGCGGTCGCTGTCGTCGCGCGGCCGGAAGCCAGGGTGGAAGGCGCCGTACACCTCGCCGACGAGAAGCCGCGGCGGCTGTTCGCGCAATTGGCGTCGAAATATTACGGGCCCTATCCGCAAACCGTCGTCGCAGTGACCGGTACCAACGGCAAGACCTCGACCGTCGAAATGACCCGGCAGATCTGGCGGATGCTCGGGCACCGGTCGGCTTCGATCGGCACTCTGGGGGTCACGACGTCGGATGACCAGGTGAAGACGGGGCTGACGACGCCCGACATCGTTACCTTCCTCAGCAACATGGCGGGCCTCAAGCGGATGGGGATCAGCCATGTCGCTTACGAAGCGTCGAGCCACGGTCTCGACCAGTATCGCGCCGAAGGGGTTCCGCTAACGGCGGCCGCCTTCACCAATTTCAGCCGCGACCATCTCGATTACCATCCGTCGATGGACGCCTATTTCGAAGCCAAGATGCGGCTGTTCGACGAGGTTATCGAGCCGGGGAAGACGGCGGTGATCTGGACGGACGATGCGGAGTCGGACGCGGTGATTGCCCGGGCGAAAGCTCGCGGGCTCCAAGTGATGACGGTCGGCAGGAAGGGCGAAACCATCCGGTTGGTCGAGCAGACTCCCACTCCGCTCGGGCAGACCCTGATCCTGGAGCATGAGGGCAACGAGCACCGCCTCGCGCTTCCGCTGATCGGCGCCTATCAGGCGTCGAACGTGATGACCGCCGCCGCGCTTGTGCTCGCGACCGGCGGCGAGTGGCGCGCCGTCTTTTCGGCGATGGGGCGGGTGGCCCCGGTTCGCGGGCGGCTGGAGCGGGCGGTCATCAGCCGCGCCGGAGCGCCCGTCTACGTCGACTACGCGCACACGCCGGACGCGCTTGAGGCCGCGATCATGGCGTTGAAACCGCATGTGGAGGGTAAGCTGATTATCGTGTTCGGAGCCGGCGGCGACCGCGACCAGGGCAAGAGGGCGCCGATGGGCCAAGTCGCGGCTCGGCTGGCGGACGTGGCGATCGTGACCGACGATAATCCGCGGAGCGAGGACCCCGCGAAGATCCGCGCCGACATCCTGGCAGGAGCGCCGGGCGCGATCGAGGTCGCTGGGCGCAAGGATGCTATCGCCCGAGCCCTGGAGATGGCGACGGGCGGGGATATCGTTCTTCTCGCCGGCAAGGGGCACGAGACCGGGCAGATCATCGGGACGAGGGTGCTTCCCTTCGACGATGCGCTCGTGGCCCGGGAGTGCGCTGCATGAGCCTGCTGGGGATCAAAGTTCCTCCCTATCGCAAAGCGATGGGGAGGGGGACCAGCGTAGCTGGTGGAGGGGTATGGCGCCGTACCCCTCCACCATTGAATCTCCGTTCGATAATCCCCCTCCCCACGAGCTGCGCTCGCAGGGAGGAACTTCAATGAGCGTGCTTTGGACCTCCGGCGAGATCGCAAGCGCCACGGGCGGGACGGCGCACGGCAGTTTTGAAGTCAGCGGAGTGACCTTCGACAGCCGCGAGGTAGCGCCGGGCGACCTGTTCATCGCGATGCCTGGCACGGTTCACGACGGGCACCAGTTCATCGGCCAGGCCATCGCGGCGGGGGCTTCCGGGCTGATCGTCGCGAAGCCTATCGACCATCCGCACGTGCTGGTCGAGGACGTTACGAAAGCGCTCCAGGCCCTCGGCCGCGCGTCCCGCGAACGCAGCCGGGCGACAATCATCGGAGTCACCGGATCGGTCGGCAAGACCAGCACCAAGGAGGCGCTTTACGCCGCCCTCGACCGCTGGCGGCCTGGCAAGGTCCACCGCTCGGTCAAGAGCTACAACAACCACACCGGGGTCCCGCTCAGCCTCGCCCGAATGCCGCGCGACGCAGAATTCGGGATCCTCGAAATGGGGATGAACAATGCCGGCGAAATCGCTGCGCTGACCAGGCTCGTCCGGCCCAACGTCGCGCTGATCACCGCGATCGCGCCTGCCCATATCGAGAACCTCGGGTCGGAAGAGGCGATCGCTGACGCCAAGGCCGAGATTTTCGAAGGCCTTGAGCCGGATGGGATCGCCATCATTCCCAACGACACGCCGCACCGCGACCGGCTGGTGAAGGCGGCGCGGCGCCATGCCGACCGGATGGTGACCTTCGGGACCGGCGATGCGGACGTGCACGCGCTTCACGCGGTTCGGTCGGACGACGGCGGGAGCCTGATCACTGCGGCGCTTCTCGATCACGATTTGACCTTCACGATTTCCCAGCGCGGCGAGCATTGGGTGTCGAACGCGCTTGCAGTGCTGAGCGCGGTCGAGGCCATCGGCGGAGACGTCGGGCTTGCCGGGCTTGCGCTCGCGGAGATGGGCGGACTGAAGGGGCGCGGGGAGCGTCACCGGCTCGAACTCGCGGACGGCGAGGCCTTGCTGATCGACGAAAGCTACAACGCCAATCCCGCGTCGATGGCCGCGACCCTGAAGAGCCTTGGAAGCGAAACCGGAGTCCAGCGGCGGATTGCGGTGCTCGGCCCGATGCGCGAGCTCGGGGCCCACGCAAACCAGTTGCACGCGGGGCTGGCACCGGCGGTTCTTGCGGCGAATGTCGACGAGCTGGTCCTCGTCGGCGAAGACATGAAGCCGCTCTCCGAGGCGCTCGGTGGACAAGTGCATGTCACCAAAGTAGCCGACGCCGACTCCGCCGCCGAGGCGGTGGCCCGGCTGTTGCGTCCTGGCGACGCCGTCCTGGTCAAAGCATCGAATTCGGTCGGACTGTCCCGGGTCATTGACCGACTCACGAAAGAGATAGCGGAATGCTCTACCTCCTAGCCCAGCAGTTCGATTTTCCGGGCATCCTCAACCTCATCCGCTATTTGAGCTTCCGGGCCGGCGCGGCGAGCGCGACCGCGCTCCTCATCGGGCTCCTGCTCGGACCGTGGTTCATCTCCTACCTGCGATCCCGCCAGGGCAAGGGCCAGCCGATCCGCACCGACGGCCCGCAATCGCATCTCGCCAAGCGCGGAACTCCGACGATGGGCGGGCTGCTGATCCTGATCGCGGTGATTGGGTCGGTGCTTTTGTGGACCGACCTTGGAAGCACCTATGTCTGGGGCTGCCTGATCGTCACCGCCGGCTTCGGGCTGATCGGATTCCTCGACGATTACGACAAGGTGAAGAAGGCCAATCACGCCGGATTGAAGGGCAGGACCCGGCTCGCCCTGGAATTCATCGTCGCCGGTTTCGCGACCTGGCTGATGATCCGCTACAGCGGGACCGAGCTTCACCTTCCGTTCGTCAATCATCCGGTCGCCGATCTCGGCTGGTTCTACATCGCCTTCGGCGCGTTCGTGATCGTCGCGTTCGGCAATGCGGTGAACCTGACCGACGGGCTCGACGGGCTTGCGACGATGCCGGTGATCATCGCCAGCCTCGCCTTCCTGATCATCACCTATGTCGTCGGCAACGCGAAGTTCGCAGGCTATCTCGGAGTCCCGCACGTGCCGGGGGCGGGCGACCTTACAGTTCTCTGTCTCGCGATTGTCGGCGCGGGGCTGGCCTTCCTGTGGTTCAACGCGCCGCCGGCGGCGGTTTTCATGGGGGATACCGGAAGCCTCGCGCTCGGCGGCGCGCTGGGCGCGATCGCGGTGGCGACCCACCACGAGTTTGTTCTGGCAATCGTCGGCGGGCTGTTCGTGGTCGAGGCGCTGTCGGTTGTCATCCAGGTGTTCGTCTACAAGCGAACCGGGAAACGCGTGTTCCTGATGGCGCCGATCCATCACCATTTCGAGCATATCGGCTGGTCGGAACCCACCATCGTCATCCGCTTCTGGATCATCAGCTTCGTGCTGGCGCTGGCGGGTCTTTCGACTCTCAAGCTGCGGTGATCACGGCACGCGCCTTCGCGGACAAGCACTATGCGGTTTACGGCCTCGCGCGCTCGGGGCTCGCGACGGTCGAGGCCTTGCTAGCAAGCGGCGCAAAGGTCAC
>JBDZVP010000091.1:0-5401 GCA_040255765.1 Sphingomonadales bacterium
CGGCATCGGCCGGCATGACGATGTCGGAGTGGATTCCATTGTCGGCGAGATAGACGGTGATTCCGTGGCCAGGCTCGGTCCAGCCGCGGTTGACCGGAACGAACGAGCCGATCAGCGCCGCGACCATGTAAACGGCCGGTATCGCCAGAAGCAGCGTCAGGAGCCGCCCCGCAAGCGTCACCTTCATTCTCCGCCGCCTTGATCGTGTCCGCTTCGGCTTGCCTTCGCCCATGCGCCTGCCTAGATGCGCCTCGCCGTAAAAAACAACGGCAGTCGGGGCGTAGCGCAGCCTGGTAGCGCATCACACTGGGGGTGTGGAGGTCGCTGGTTCGAATCCAGTCGCCCCGACCATCCTTGATCTAAGGAAAGTCTTCTACAGCGAATGACCGCACTTTCTCTATCACTCGCAGCAGCAAGCTCAGCCCCCACGGGCGGAGCTGCCGGGATGCTGATCGGAATCGCCCCCTGGCTGCTGATCTTCGTCATCTTCTACGTGCTCCTGATTCGACCCCAGCAGAAGCGGGCGAAGGAGCATCAGGCCGAGATCGCAAGCGTCAAGAAGGGCGACGAGATCATCACCGGCGGCGGCTTGCGCGGCCGGGTGACCAAGGTCGCCGAGGCCGAAGTCGAGGTTGAAATTGCGCAGGGCGTGAAGGTCCGAGCGGTCAAATCGACAATCGCCCAGGTGGTCAAGCCGAACGCCAAGCCGGCCAACGACTAGGGAATTGCGGCGATGCTGGATTTCCCGCGCTGGAAGATAATGACCATCTGGGCCGCGGTCCTGCTCGGAATCCTGTTTTCGATTCCGAGCCTGCTTCCTCACGAGGCCCGCCGATATTGGCCGTCCTTCCTTCCGCAGTCGACGATCAGCCTGGGCCTCGATCTTGCCGGCGGGAGCCACCTTCTGCTCGAAGCGGACCTCCAGGACCTGAATAAGCAGCGCCTCCAGACGATGGAGGACACGGTCACGAGCGAGATGAACCGCGGCGAGCCCGCCATCTCGATCTCGGATGTATCGACCAGCGGCGGACGGGTTTCCTTCCTCGTCACCAATCCGGCCCAGGTCGACGCCGCCGTCGAGCGAATGCGCGCGGTGACCCAGGGCGTCGGCCTGACGGGCACCCGCGATTGGGATGTCGGGGTGGTCGATCTCAATCGCGTCATCCTGACCCCGACGAAACAGGGGACTCAGCAGTCGCTGAAGAACGCGATGAGCGTCGCGCGCGACGTCGTCCGGCGCCGGATCGATCCCGGCGGAACCAAGGAAATCACGGTCATCACCGAGGGCAGCGACCGAATCCTGGTCCAGGTCCCGGGGGTCGAAAATCCCGAGGAGCTGAAGCGGCTGATCGGCCAGACCGCGCGGCTTGAATTCAAGCTCGTCGACCTCTCCGCGGATCCCAACCAGGTCGCGCAGGGCCGAGCGCCGGCCGGAAGCCAGATCCTTCCAAGAGCGGACGGGACCGGCCCGATCGCGGTCAAGAGGCGCGTGATCGTCTCGGGCGACCAGCTCGAAACTGCCCGCCAGGGTTTCGACCAGGACGGCAGGCCGGTCGTCGAAATCAAGTTCAACTCGGACGGCGCCCGCCGCTTCGGGCGGGTGACCCAGGAGAACGTGAACAAGCCGTTCGCGATCATCCTCGACGACAAGGTGCTGTCGGCCCCGAACATCAACGAACCGATCCTCGGCGGAAGCGCGCAGATCAGCGGCGGCTTCACCGTCAAGACCGCAAACGAGCTTGCGATCAGCCTTGCCTCGGGCAAGCTACCGGTGAAGCTGAACGTGATCGAGGAGCGCACCGTCGGTCCCGATCTCGGCGCGGACTCAATTCACAAGGGCGTAGTTGCCAGCCTCATCGGCACTGCCGGCGTGATCCTGTTCATGCTCGTTACCTATGGGCGCTTTGGCGTTTACGCGAACATCGCGCTGGTCGTGAACGGCTTCCTGATCCTCGGGATCATGTCGATCTTCAACGCCACCCTGACGCTTCCCGGAATCGCCGGTTTCGTCCTGACCATCGGTGCCGCGGTCGATGCGAACGTGCTGATCAACGAACGAATACGCGAGGAACACAGGCGAGGCCGGAAGATCATCGAATCCGTCGACATCGGATATCGCGAGGCGATGCACGCGATCTACGACGCCAACGTCACCCACGTCATCTCCGCGGCCCTGATGGCCTATTTCGGATCGGGCCCCGTGCGCGGATTTGCAGTCGTGCTGTTGATCGGGGTCATCACCTCGGTGTTCACCGCCGTCTTCTTCACCCGAATGCTGGTCGCGATTTGGCTCCGCAACAAGCGGCCCAAAACGCTTCCCATCTGAGGCACTGACCAATGCGTCTTTTGAAGCTCGTCCCCGACCACACCAACGTCGATTTCATGCGGTGGCGGAACGTGGCCGTCATCCTGTCGAGCCTGATGACGATCTTTGCGCTGAGTTACACCGCCTATCGCGGCTTCAACATGGGCGTCGACTTCGTCGGCGGACAGATGATCCGTGTCAGCTTCGAGCAGCCGATCAACGTCGAGCAGCTGCGCGGCCGTGTCGATTCGCTGCACCTCGGGGAATCCAGCATCCAGGAATTCGGAGGGCCGAAAACCTACCAGATCCGCCTGCCCGTCCCGGAAGGCGGCGATGCGGCCGCGAACATCGCCGCGACCAAGGCCAAAGACATGATCACCGCGAACTACCCGGGCGCGAAAATCGATTCCGTCGAGGCCGTTTCGGGCAAGGTCAGCGAGGAGCTCGCCGAAAATGGCGCGATGGCGATCATTTTCGCGATGATTGGGATCTCGATCTACATCTGGTTCCGCTTTGAATGGCAGTTCGGAGTCGGCGCCCTGGTGACGATCGCGCACGACGTTTCGATGATCCTGGGCTTTTTCGCTTTCTCGCGCCTGCAGGTGGACCTCAACGTCGTTGCCGCGTTCCTGACCGTCGTCGGCTATTCGCTCAACGACACCGTCGTGATCTATGACCGAATACGCGAGAACCTGCGGAAATATCGCAAGATGGCGATTCTTCCGCTGCTCAACCTGTCGCTCAACGAGACACTCGCACGGACGGTGGTCACTTCGTTGACCGTGCTCATCGCCTTGGCGGTGCTGATGGCGATCGGGCCGGAAGTCATCTTCGGGCTTTCGCTCGCGATCTTCCTTGGCGTGGTCGTCGGCACTTATTCGTCGATCTACGTTTCGACGCCGGTCCTCGTCTGGCTCGGGGTCAGCCCGGACAGCTTCGTCAAGACGCCGGTCGAGGGTCCTGGGCAGCAGACGGCCTAAGGCCCCGGTCCGTTCAGCAGAGGTTCGTTCTTTCCCGCGCAGTCACGCTTGTCTCAGGTCGAGGCCACGCTAATGAGGATCGCATGTTGAAGATGACCCGTATCGCGGCCGTATCGGTCGCCGCCGCGCTGCTTTTCTCCGCCGGCGGTTGCGCCCGCAACAAGGCAGGTACGGACACCGGCTATGTCGCCCGGGACGTCAATACGCTCTACTCGCTCGCGAAGAAGCGGCTGGATCAGGGGGACAATCTGGAGGCCGCCAAGCTGTTCGACGAGGTCGAACGGCAGCACCCCTATTCGGTCTGGGCCCGAAGGGCGCAGCTGATGAGTGCGTTCAGCTATTATCTCGCGAAGAAGTACCCCGACGCGATCAGCTCCGCGCAGCGATTCCTGACGATCCACCCTGGCAACAAGGACGCGCCCTACGCGCACTATCTGGTCGCGATGAGCTATTACGAGCAGGTCAGCGACGTCACCCGCGACCAGCGCAACACGCAGCAGGCGCTCGACTCGTTCGGCGAGCTCGTGCGGCTTTATCCCGACAGCCGTTATGCATCGGACGCACGGCTGAAGATGGACCTGTTGACCGACCATCTTGCCGGCAAGGAAATGGAAATCGGCCGTTTCTACGAACGCTCGGGCAAATGGCTGGCCGCCAATTTCAGGTTCCGGACGGTGGTCGACAATTACCAGACCTCCAGCCACACGCCGGAAGCGCTGGAGCGGTTGGTGGAAACCTATCTCCGTCTCGGAATTCCCGGCGAGGCGCAAAAGGCAGCCGCGGTGCTGGGAGCAAATTATCCCAGCAGCCAATGGTACAAATATGCCTATCGGATGATGCAGCGGCACCCCGCGCCGCAGGAAGTGCAGCCAGCGCCCGAGCCGCCTCCGCAGCCGCCGCTTTCGACCCACCAGCAGCAGCCGCAGCCGCTCGTCCAGCCGCCAGGCGAAGAGCCGCAGCCCGAGCAGCAGCAGCCGCCGGCCGACCAATCTCAACAACCGCAGCAACAGCCGCAGGGATGATGTAAGCAGCGAGCCATGCTGAGGCAGCTCGCGATCCGCAACGTCGTTCTCATCGACCAGCTCGAAATCCAGTTCGAGCCCGGCCTTGGAGTGCTGACCGGCGAGACCGGGGCGGGAAAATCAATCCTGCTCGATTCGCTCGGCCTGGCGCTCGGCGCTCGCGCCGACACCGCGCTGGTAAGGCAGGGAGCGGCTTCGGCATCGGTTACCGCGGAAATCGAGCTTCCGCGGGGTCACCCGGCGCATTCGTTACTTGAAGAACAGGGCCTCGACAGCGATCCGGGGGAGCCGCTGATTCTCAGGCGAACGCTGAAGAACGACGGCGGAAGCCGCGGCTTCGTCGGCGCTTCTGCGGTGCCTGCGGGAGCGATCCGCGACCTTGCCTCGCTGCTCGTCGAAATCCACGGGCAGCACGACGATCGCGGGCTTTTGAATCCGCGCGGCCACCGAGCCTTGCTCGATGCATTCGGGGCGATCGACACTGCCGGTGTCGAAGCGGCCTGGGAGCGCGTGACGCGAATCGAGCAGGAGCTTGCAGCGGCCCGATCGGCAGCCGCCGAAGCCGAGCGCGATCGCGATTATCTGGCGTTTGCGGTCGGCGAAATCGAGGCCCTCGATCCGCAGCCGGGGGAGGAGACGAGGCTCTCCGAAGAGCGCTCGGCGATGCAATCGGGGGCCAAGGCGGGCGAAGCGCTGGAGGGACTGGACGAGCTTCTCGGCGGCGGCGAAGGCGCGCTTGCCCAGCTTCGGCAGGTTGCCCGGCGTATCGAGCGTGGCGCGATCGATCATCCGCTGCTTGCCGAGGCGCTCGCGGCGCTCGACCGGGCGCTGATCGAAGCGCACGACGCCGAGCACAAGATTGCCCGGGCCGCGGATGCTCTGGCGTTCGACCCGGGGCGGCTGGAAGCCGTCGAGGCGCGGCTGTTCGATATCCGCGGGCTGGCGCGAAAGCATCGGGTCGAGCCGGACCAGCTTGCGGAGCTTGGCGAGAAGATGCGCGGCCAGCTGACAGAGATCGAGGCCGGGGGAGAGCGGATCGAAGCACTCGATACCGAGCTCAAAAGTGCGCGGCTCGAATATTCGCGCCTGGCGGA
>JBDZVP010000091.1:5501-6901 GCA_040255765.1 Sphingomonadales bacterium
GCATCGACCATGATCTTCGACGAGATCGACCGCGGCGTCGGCGGCGCCGTCGCAAGCGCGATCGGAGAGCGGCTGGCGCGGCTTGCCAAGGACAGCCAGGTGCTGGTCGTCACCCATTCGCCGCAGGTGGCGGCCCGGGCCGCGCATCACTACAGGATCGAGAAGGCGCATGACGGCGGGTCGACGACGACCACCGTCCGCCGCCTGACCCCCGAGGAACGGCGCGAGGAGATCGCGCGAATGCTGTCGGGGGCATTGGTAACGGATGAAGCGCGGGCCCAGGCCGCGCGGCTATTGGAGGCAGCATGAGCAAGGAACGCCGCGTTACTCACGAGTTCGAGGGCGAGAGCCTTGAGAGCGTATTCGTCGGACGGCGCGACAACGCCGCGCGGCCGACCGTCATCCTGATCCCCACGGTCATGGGGGTCACCGACCTGGAGATCGGGTTCGGAAAGCAGCTCGTTGAACTCGGCTACAATGCGTTCGTCGCGGACATATTCGGCAAGGAATTTCACGGCGCGGAACGGGACGTCTGCTTCGGCGAAATGAACCGGCTTCGCTCCGACCGGGCAGCGCTTAGGCGCCGCCTGCTTCATGTGCTCGAGATCGCTCGCGGACTCGACGAAGTGCCGGGCGATCAAATCGTCGTCGCCGGCTATTGCTTCGGAGGGCAGTGCGCGCTCGACCTGGCGCGCACGGGCGTCGAAATCGCGGCTGCGGTCAGCTTTCACGGCCTGTTCGACCCGCCGGGCCTTCCGGATGAAAAGATCAGGGCCAAGGTCGTCGCTTTCCACGGCTGGGACGATCCGATGGTGCCGCCGGACATGGTGGTGGCTCTCGGCAAGGAGATGACCAAGGCCGGCGCCGATTGGCAGATCCATGCCTATGGCCACGTCGGTCACGGTTTCACCAACCCCCATGCCAGCGATCTGAACATCGACGGTGTCGCCTACAACGCGCTCGCCGCAGAGCGGTCGTGGACCAGCTTCATCAACCTGCTCGAGGAACTCTTCGGCGGGCATGAACACTGAGTTGACCGAAGCCGAGGCGGCCAACCGCCTGATGCGGCTGGCGAAAGAGATTGCTCGGCACAACCGGCTCTATCACGACCGGGATGCGCCGGAGGTTTCCGATGCCGAGTACGACGCCCTGGTTCGCGAGAATGCAGAACTCGAGGCGCGCTTTCCGCATCTGATCCGGGCGGATTCGCCGTCCCGGCAGGTGGGCTCGGCGCCGACCGGAGCGCTCGCCAAGATCACGCACGCGCGGCCGATGCTCAGTCTCGAAAACGCCTTTTCCAGCGAGGAGGTCGAGGAGTTCGTCGCTCGAGTGAAGCGCTTTCTGAACCTGCCCGAGAGCGCGGCCGTGCCGATGACGGCGGAGCCGAAGATCGACGGGCT
>JBDZVP010000092.1:0-5492 GCA_040255765.1 Sphingomonadales bacterium
AAGGCTGGCATCCATGTCTAATCACACCCGCCCACGTCAGCCAACGCAAGCCAACGTGGAGCCCAGCCTACGCTGGGGTGACGGGAAAAGGACTCCACTCCTCTCCCGCGGGAAGCGGAGCGAACAAGGTGTCGAGCATCGCCTCGGTCACGCCATCGGGCGTCGGCGGATCCCACTTCGGCTCGTTATGCTTGTCGATCAGGAGCGCGTGCACGCCCTCCTTGAAATCATGCGTTTTCACGACCCGGCTGGCGAGCGCATATTCGGCGCGCATCTCGTCGGCGAACGTCGCCCGGTTCGCGCCCTCGGCAAGGAGCCGAAGCGAAACCTTGCAGGACAGCGGGCTCTTGGTCCCGAGCGTGTTGCGTTCCTTCTTGGCCCATTCGCCGTCGTCATTCTCGAGCGCGGCGATGATGTCCTCCAGCCGGTCGGACGCGAACAATTTGGTGATCGCCGGAAGGTTGGACTCGATCTTTGCGTCAGGCGCCTTGGCGGCCATGTTGCCAAGCGTTCCGCTTGCCCGCGCCGGTGCTTTCGCCAACCTGTCGACCAGTTCTTCGAGCGAGGCTTGCGGCACGTAATGGGTGGCAAGCCCCAGATAATGGCATTCGGCTCCGTCCAGGCGCGCACCGGTCAGCGCCATGAACTGCCCGACCCGGCCGGGAAGGCGCGGCAGATACCAGCCGCCGCCGACGTCCGGGAACAGCCCGATGCTCGTTTCCGGCATCGCCAGCCGGGTATTCTCCGTCGCGACCCGATAGGTGCACGGCTGCGATATTCCCACTCCGCCGCCCATCGTGATCCCGTCCATGATCGCGATCGTGGGCTTTTCGTAGGTGAAGAGAAGGTGATTGAGCCGGTACTCGGCGAAGAAGAACGCCTTGGCCTTGTGCCCGTCGCCGGCGCCGCTCTTGGCGAGCATCACCACGTCGCCGCCCGCGCAAAAGCCGCGGCCCTCGGCATGATCGATGACGACGCATTCGACGTTCGAATCCGTTCGCCAGCGCAAAAGCGCCGCGCTCATCGCTTCGCACATTTCGGTGGTCAGCGCGTGAATCGCCTTGGGCCGGTTCAGCCGCAGCCGCCCGATCCCTCGCTCCACGGAAATCAGGACATCGTCCGTCACTGCCGCAACAAATCCCGGCTGACGATCACGCGCATGATCTGGTTGGTGCCCTCCAGGATCGAGTGGACCCGGAGGTCGCGCCAGAAGCGCTCGATCGGATAGTCCATCAAATAGCCGTAGCCGCCATGGAGTTGCAGCGCGCGGTCGACGATCGCCGAGCCGCTGTCTGTCGCAAGGCGCTTCGCCATCGCGGCGAAGCGGGTCTTGTCCGGCGCGTTGGCGGTCACCTTCGCCGCGGCGACGTAGAGCAGGTAGCGCGCGGCCTGCAGCTCGGTCTCCATGTCGGCGAGCATGAACTGCGTGTTCTGGAAATCGGCGATGGGCTGGCCGAACTGCTTGCGGTCTTTCGTATAGTTGATTGCCTCGTCGAGACAGCGCTGGGCGCCGCCGAGCGAGCAGGCGCCGATATTCAGCCTTCCGCCGTCGAGACCCATCATCGCGATACGGAAGCCTTCGCCTTCGGCTCCGACGCGGTTGGCGACCGGCACCCGCACCTCGTCGAAATTGACCTGCGCCGTCGGCTGCGAATGCCAGCCGAGCTTCTTTTCCTGCGCGCCGAAGCTGACTCCGGGCATGTCCTTTTCGATGACGAGGCAGCTGATCCCCTTCGGCCCGTCCTCGCCGGTGCGGACCATCGTTACGTAAATCTCGTTCTCGCCGCCGCCGGAGATGAACGCCTTGGAGCCGCTGACGACATAATGGTCGCCGTCCAGCACCGCCTTGGTCTTGAGCGCCGCCGCATCGGAACCAGACGACGGCTCGGTCAGGCAATAGCTTGCGAACCGCTCCATCGTGATCATCGACGGAAGGTATTTCTGCTTCACTTCGTCACTGCCGAAGCGGTCGATCATCCAGCTAGCCATGTTGTGGATGGAGATGAAGGCGCTGGTCGAGGGACAGCCGTACGCCATCGCTTCCATGATCAGCGCGGCTTCGAGCCGGCCGAGCCCGATCCCTCCGCTTTCCTCGGAAACATAGATCGCGCCGAAGCCAAGCTCGGCGGCGGCCCGGATCGTGTCCCTAGGGAGGATATGTTTCTCGTCCCACTCCGCCGCGAACGGGGTGATCGCGTCGGCGGTGAACTTGCGCGCCATTTCCTGGATCTGAAGCTGGTCGTCGGTAAGCTCGAACTGATGCATGGCCGAGGCCTTAGCCGCGCTTCGCGTCCGTGTCAGCAGACGAGTCCCAATGTCCAGCCGATGGCGCTACGATGCTGCCGATGGGGGGCAGTTTCGATAGCTGGATCATGCTGGCCGGGGGCGCGTGGCTGGTTCTGCAGGTTGCTGCACTGGCGGTGTTTCGCGGCGGCTGGAGGTCGGCGGCCTGGCTTTCGGCAATCGCAATGGGCGCCGCCGTTGCGATCGCGGTTCTTGGTGTCATTGCCGGATCCAACCTCAGTCCCATCTGGGTGGTGCTCGCGCTTCCGCTCTGCATCAGCTGGATCGTGCTTCTTTGGGTCGCCTGGTTTTTATGGTGGGCGATCAGCAGCGCACGTAGCTAAAGCTCGCCACCGGGTCGCGCTCGGTCCGGATCAGCTTTCCGCCGCGAACTTCCAGGGTCTCATGCCTCACCCATTCCTGGCCCTCTCCGGTAAAGGCGAAATTTCCGCTGATCGAATCCGCCGAGGTCTGGACGCCGGGTGCGGGAACCGCTCGAGATTCGTAAAATCGAAGCTCCGTCGGATTGACGATCAGCAGTCCTTTCGCGTCGCCGAGCGTGGAGGTGCAGTCGCGTGGCGTGAGGCCCCAGTGGCCCTGAAGTGCAGCGGGGATGGCGGCGGCAGAAGCGCCCCCTTGGGCCGGTGTGGCGGTGGATGCATTTGCTGGCGGAGCGCCGGTGGGACTGGGCGCGGCACTATTCGCAGCCGGAAGACCTTCGACATTGTCGGCGCCCTCGGCGACGGCAGCTGGTTTGCCGCAGGCTGCGAGCAATAGGGAAGTTGCAAGAAGGATGGTGCGCAGGTTGGCCATTCGCGACAAACGAGCCGAGGCTCCCGCTTGTTTCAGCGGCTAGTGGCTATAGGCCGAGAGGCAGGAGACGGAGCGGTCGGAGTCCGACTCGAAATTGGCCTTCCTGAAGAACCAGGAGTCCTTCTTGAATCCATGGAAGGCGTCGCTGGTGACTCGCAACCCGTAGGGTGTTTCGTCGGAAATGAGATAGGCGATCGCACCGCCCTCATCCTGTTCGA
This sequence comes from Sphingomonadales bacterium, assembly GCA_040255765.1. Classification (GTDB taxonomy): domain Bacteria; phylum Pseudomonadota; class Alphaproteobacteria; order Sphingomonadales; family Sphingomonadaceae; genus Sphingomicrobium. The sequence goes on from JBDZVP010000092.1 coordinate 3,315, forward strand.
TCACCGAGTTGGGGCCATTCTTATCGACGACCCGGCCCGGCTCGCTCCTGACCCCGGTAACGATATTCACTTCGCCGCCGGACAGGACGAGGCGAGTTGCCTGCGGTGCCTGTCCCTGCGGAAGGACGAGGGCGCGCTCGCCTTGAGCCAGGTGGATCGCATAGCCTCCACCGCAGAAATAACCCGGCCCCTGATATTCCACGGTCCGCGGACCGGTCCATTGCGCCATCGCCGCGGCCGCAACTGCCAACAGGATCATAACTGCCCCCCATCATCGAAATGACGGGAGGCATTTACAGCGGAACAGCCGTTGGCGCCATCAGAAGGTCGGGATGTGGAAGGCGCTCTTGTCGTCAGCGTCGGCGATACCGTCGGGCCAGCGCTGGGTGACGACCTTGTTCTTGGTCCAGAAGCGGATTCCTTCCTGTCCGTACTGGCCGATGTCGCCGAAGCCCGAGCGCTTCCATCCGCCGAAGCTGTGGTAACTGACCGGCACCGGAATCGGGATGTTCACGCCGACCATGCCGACGTTGACCCGCGCCGTGAATTCGCGCGCCGCGTGGCCGTTGCGGGTGAAGATCGCGACTCCGTTGCCATATTCATGGCTCGACGGAAGCCGCACCGCTTCGTCGAAATCCTTGGCCCGGACCATCTGCAGGACGGGGCCGAAAATCTCGTCCTTGTAGCTCTGCATGTCTGGGGTGACGCGGTCGAAGAAGGTCGGGCCGATGAAGAAGCCCTTCTCGTGCCCTTGGAGGGTGAAGTTGCGGCCGTCGACCACCAACTCCGCGCCCTCGTCGATGCCCATCTGGATGTAATGCTCGATCTTCTCGCGGTGCGCCTGGCTAACGACCGGCCCGTAATGGGCTTCACTATCCGTCGAGACTCCGACGCGCAGTTTCTGGATGGCCGGGATGAGCTTTTCGCGAAGCTTGTCCGCGGTTTCGTCGCCGACCGGCACCACGACCGGAAGCGCCATGCAGCGCTCGCCCGCCGAGCCGAAGGCGGCTCCGGCGAGATCGTTGACGACCTGGTCGAGATCGGCGTCGGGCATGACGATCCCGTGGTTCTTAGCGCCGCCGAACGCCTGCACGCGCTTCCCGTTCGCCGTGCCGCGCGAGTAGATATACTGCGCGATATTCGACGATCCGACGAAGCTGATCCCCGCGATGTCGGGATGGTCGAGGATCGCATCGACCATTTCCTTGTCACCGTGGACGACGCTCAAAAGCCCATCGGGAAGGCCCGCTTCCTTCATCAGCTCGGCGAGGCGGACCGGAACGCTCGGGTCGCGCTCCGACGGCTTGACGATGAAGGCGTTGCCGCAGGCGATCGCGGGCCCAAACATCCACATCGGGATCATCGCCGGGAAGTTGAACGGCGTGATCCCCGCCCCGATACCGAGCGGCTGGCGCATCGAATAGACATCGATCCCGGTGCCCGCGCCGACCGTATATTCGCCCTTCAGCGCCTGCGGGATTCCGCAGCAATATTCGATGACCTCGAGCCCGCGCTGGACGTCGCCGCGGGCGTCGGCGATGACCTTGCCGTGCTCGGACGAAAGCAGGTGAGCGAGCTCGTCCATGTGCGCTTCGACGATCTCGCGGAACTTGAACATGACGCGCGCGCGTCGCTGCGGATTGGTCGCTGCCCAGGCGGGCTGCGCGGCCTTGGCGGCGTCGACCGCTTTCTGGAGGTCGGCGGCGGTCCCGAGCTTCACTTTCGCCTGCACTTCGCCGCGGTTGGGGTCGAAGACGTCGCCGGAGCGACCGCCCGAGGAATAAGCTTCGCCGGCGATGAAATGGTCGATGTCACGCAGCATGTGTTTTCGTCCTGAATCTGAGTCTGTTGGGTGCGCGGCTCCCCTAGACCCGAGGCTCTCCAAATGCCAGTTGCGGGGGCGAGGGAGAGGTCCATGAAAGTTTTTGCAGCTTTGCTTTCGTCAGCCGCATTGATCGGCGCGGCGCCCGCTCCGGCGCCGGTTCCGGCGGAGCCTTATGCGCAGCTCCAGCAGATCATCGCCCCGGTGAGCGGTGCCGAGATGAAGAATACGGTCGAGAAGCTGGTGAGCTTCGGCACGCGCCATACCCTGTCGTCGCAGACCGACCCGAAGCGCGGCATCGGCGCGGCGCTCAACTGGACCGAGGGCCAGTTCAAGAGCTTCGGGCTGGAGACGGT
>JBDZVP010000092.1:5592-6662 GCA_040255765.1 Sphingomonadales bacterium
GACGGCGTCTGCGACGACACGCATGTGCGCGTGCTGTCGGAAGGGCCGCGCAGCCAGGGTGAAGTCGACTTGATGGCGGCGACCCACAGCCTCGGCGGCGAGAATGACGCGCCGTCGCGCAACATCTCGCGCTTCCTCGACGGGCTCGCGGATCACCTCAATATCGGACTCGACGTCCGCCAGATCTGGCGCACCGATCGCTTCGGACGTGGGGGAGACCATATCCCGTTCCTCGAGCTCGGATATCCCGCCGCGCGGCTCAGCGTAGCGGTCGAAAATTACAACTGGCAGCACCAGGATTTGAGGACCGAGAAGGGCGTCGTTTACGGCGACACCATCGGCCACATGGACTTCGCCTATCTGGAGAAGGTGGCGAAGCTGAACATCGCCGCGCTCGCCGCAATCGCCAGCGCCCCGCCGCCGCCGCCCGCCTCAGTTGAAGGCGCTGTCAGTACCGACACAACGGTCAAATGGGGAGTTCCATGTCGGCCAGTCGGCTCCAATCCGGTAGATCATTACGTTATCCATTGGCGTCGAACCGACGCGAACAATTGGGAGTTCTCGAAACCCACCGAAGGGAAAGTCATCGCGCATTACGAGCAGTGTCGATCAGCTGGCCAAGGATTGCTTCAGGAACGCGCCGAGGTCCTCCCCCACATCCGCGTCGACGATTGGATCTTCGGCGTCTCTTCGGTCGGCGCGAACGGCTTCGAAAGCCCGGTCGCCTCGGCGGTGCCGGGCGGCGCGTTCAAGCCCTACGTCGCTCCGGACAAGAAGTGAGAACCCTCCCCCTCGATGGGGGAGGGCAGGGTGGGGGTGACGGTGGAGACCGCACCGGCTTTTCCGAAGACCTCACCCCACCCCGAACCCCTCCCCATCAAGGGGAGGGGCTTTAGTGGCGGCGCAGACCTTCAATACCGACCGGCCAACCGAGCAACGCCCGCTCGCCGGGATCGCGCTTCGCCTCCTGACGGCGCTGCTGCTGGCGGTCATGTTCGCGCTGGTGAAGCTCGCCTCGACGCGCGGGGTGAACGTAGTCGAAAGCCTGTTTTACCGGCAGTGCGGCTCGG
>JBDZVP010000093.1:0-6437 GCA_040255765.1 Sphingomonadales bacterium
CTTTGGCCGTCGCCGATCTTCAGCAGGAATGCGCTGCCGCGTTCCGCCGCCATACTCTTCTCCTCTTGTTTGAAAGAACCCTGTCCCGCAGGCGGGAGAGGGCGGACTCGCGAACCGAGCGGGGTGAGGGCTTGTCTCAGCCCAGCGCCAGCATCCGCGCCCGAAAATCTACCGCGGTCGCCCAGGGCCCGGCGACATCGCGGATTGTCCGCCGCCGGACGAGGTTGAGCGACACCAGTTGCCAATCCACCTCGACCGTCGTCGCGAGTGCCTTCGCTTCCACAGAGTCGGATAGCCTCTGCAACCGCGCCGGCTGGTCATCCCAAAGGGTGACGGCGACAAGCACCTCCCGCCCGGCCCCGCTCTTGTGGCTCCAGTCGCCCTCGGTGGAAGCGTCGATCACCGCATAAGGGTATGCGGCCCGCGCCGGTGGCCCGTCGAACACGCCGGTCAATTCGCTCACGGAACCGATCGCCGCCGCAAGCGCCGCCTGGAGCGTCGCACCCGCACTCATCCGCCGTACCTCCCCGCAAATCTCAGGAGCGGATCCACGAGCCATCGCTGAACCAGCCTTTGCCCCCGAACCGTGACGGACGCCGGGTCCGATTCGACAGCGAGGCCGCAGCCGCGCATGGATGCCGCGATCTGCTCGAGCCGCTTCATTTGCACAGCTCGCGCGATCCTCTCCGCCCGCGCGACCAGCTTTTCCATCATGCCCGCGCCTCCTCGCACCTCAGCGCCAACCGGTCCGGATGAAGCGGGTCGTCGAGCAGCTGCCGGATCATCAAGGTACGCGCTCCCCAGCGGATGCGCTGGTCGATCGCCACGCCGTCCCTCCGGCGAATAGTCACGCGCAGCTTCGGCATCGCGCTCAGCGCCTGCCCTTCGCTTTGCGAGCCAACGCCCTCCAGCGCCACTGCCGCAAGGCAGCTCGCGACCGGCTCCCAACCCGACTCCTGCACCCCGGCCGGAGTTCGCGTCGTCAACGGTCGCTCGATCCGGATTCGCTGGCGGAGAGTGCCGGCAAACTCACTCATGCCAATTTCACCCGGCGGAACGGCCGCCAGAGCGCGGTGACCGCGGCAGGGATTTCCCCGCCTGCCCCGTCCCGCGCCGCGAACAGATGCGCGACCAGCCGGAGCACGCCTTGCCGGATCGCCTCGTGAACTCCGTTCTGGCCAATCGCCATTCCGGCGGTGCCGCTGACGTCAATTGTTCCGACGGCACTCGCATCCGCAAGCCGAACCCAGCCGCAACCGTTCGCGTCGATGTCGGTCGCGAATGCCGTCGCGGCCAATTGGCGGCCGCCGATCGACACTCCGGAAATCGACCGCACCGGAAACACGTTCAGACGCTGCCACTCGATGCTTGCGGCGATCGTCTCGCTGAACTCGCGCTCGATCACCACCTGCCCCAGGAAAGCTTCGCAAAGGCTGCTCGCGGAACGCACCAGTCCCGCCAGCAGCGCCTCCTCCTCCCCCGTTTCTACCCGCGCAAAGGCTTGCGCTTCGGCCAGAGTGACAATCGGCTCTGCCGGGATCGTGTCGGTCATCAGCGCTTCTCCACTCGAAGCACGATCGATCGGCTGTCGGTCAGACCGGACGACAGCACCACGTGGTTGGTCAGTTGGTACAAGTGACCGGCGATTCCACCGGCCGCCGTCACCGAGGCGACCGTCTCGTCGAAACGGCTGCCGGTGACTAAGAGTCCGCCGGCTTCCACCGGAGCGACCTGCCAGTGACTTCCCGCAAGCGTTTCCGAGGTCAGATATTCCTTGCCCCAGTCGACGGCATAATCGAGCGCCGCCTCCGGGTCCTTGAGCAACAATGTCATTCTTGAAACCTCTCGTTCGAATCCGCGCCAGGGTCAGCGCAGCTCTGGCGCCGTCTGCCGGTCGGACTTCGCGATGACTCGCCTCTTGGGCGGCGGCATCTCGTCGTTCGGACTCCGCCCCTGGTCGCTCAGCGAGCGCTCGCCGAGCGAGGCATTGCCAATGGTCATCCTCTTCTCCGGTTTGATCTCGATTGGCCCATTGCTGGGGCCCTTCCCGTTTTGCTCCGGGCAGCTTAGGCGGCGGTCCGGACCGCCGCCCATGTCCTGGAGCCAGCGATGGATCCCTGTTCGTAACTCCATTCGACGGTTTGCCCGCTGGCGGGCGAACGCTTCAGCGCCTTCAGGCCCGGAGCGCCGCGAATTCGCCCCTCGGGGCTATCGTCCACGAGCATCGTCGCGCTCACGTTCCACGGCAGGATCCCGACCGGATCGGTGCTGTCGAGTGTCGCGGGCATGAGTTCGCCGTCCCAGGTGCCGGAAATGTTGATCCTTCCGGCGCCGGCCGCCCCGCTGAACATGATCAGCGCGCTCGCGGTCCACCCTTGCGGGTTCGCGATGTCGAGGTTGGTGATATAACCGCCGCCGCTGGTATAGCGGACGATCGCCGTCTTCGCGCGCAACCTGCCGCCGTCCAGCACCAGCGTCCCCGCGCGATATCCGAGCGCGAAAAACGGCAGGTTGCCGTCGCTCTCGCAGCCGTGAAACTCGATGCGCTCGGTTCCGGTCGTGCTCATGTAGTTTGGAGCGATATAGCCGCCAGTCCATTGGGTATTGCCGCCACCAGCCGCGGCCGGAATGGCATAGCCTGCGGTCGAGGTAATGCCGGCGGGGGCGGAAAAGCTCGTTCCGACGAACTTAAGAAAGTCGGTCTGCGCCATTACCGGGATTCGAACCGGAATCGCCATTGTTGGATCGACAGGATTTACCGGTATGGTGAGTCTTCCTCCCTTGAACACTGCGCTGCAAGCATAAATTTGGGACCGCCCGCGAGTCATGTCGGTGCCCCTGATCTCGCAATCCTCGAATGTGCCGTTCAGGAAGGCGAGGTTGAACCTCTGGTCGGAATTGACCTGCTCTTGCGTACATTTGATTCCACGCGCCTGGATGTTGATTCGGCTGTCCGTGCTGTAGCCGCCAAGGTCGAGGCTGCCGCGCACGATAGCGCCATCGATGACCAGCAAATTGTTCGGTGGGTTCGGCGAAACCGGTTCGCTCTCCAGGTTCACGACATCGATCGACCGGACGGTGCAAAGGTCCGTCACGCCAAGCTGGATGCAAGAGCGGGTCCGGCGGTTTCTTCCAGACCCGACATAATCGCTCACGAAGGCCTGAGCGCATGGCAAGTTGAGGAACAGGCCGTCACCGACGGCCCCGGTCGTGCGAACGTTGCGAACGACGATCTTGCCGAGCTTGGACGCGTTTCCGCGCCAGGCGATATTGGCCCCCTGCTCATATTGGTAGGGGCTGCCCGCGTCGTAGGGGACGTTGCCTTCGTTGCCGTCGATTGTGATGTCTTCGATGAGATAATCCTGCCCGTCCCTGGCCGCCAGGGTGACGACCCGGCAGCCATTCTTCATGTTGCCGGCGCTGACCGCCTTGCGCTTGATCGTTCCGCCGCCTCGAATGATCAGAGGACCGCCATCGGCGGGAACCGGAACGAACAGGCCGTCCGCCGTGGCGTAGTTGGCGTCGCTTTCGACGATGAACGTGTGACCTTCGGGAATGCAGAGCGATTTTGAAAGCATCGCGGCAACCTTGGCCGCTGCGTTCATCGGCACATGATCGCTGGTCGAACCGTCACCCACAGCCCCGAACCAGCGCGGGTCTGCGTCGCCGTCGAACTTGCGAACCCAAGCGCCCGATGCTCCGCTGGCATCCGATGCAGGAGCGACGAAGACGCCTTGCTGCGGATCCGCTGTCACCTGCGCCGAGAGATCGGAACCGTCGAAGGTGAAAGTACCTTCCCGCCGCGCCTCATTGAGAAGCACGGGTTTCGACTTGTCAGTAACTTGCGCGAGCGCTTGCCTCGATTGAGCCGACGCCGGTGCGGCCGCCGTGCCCGCTTGGATCGCGGCGTACCACTCGGCTGCGGCAATCAGTGCCACGGACTTGTATCCGGTCGTGAAATCAGTCGCGGTGCCGCCGATAGGCTCACGACTGAGCGTTCCGTCCGGCCGCATCGTGCCGCGGCCGACTTCGAACTCCGCAGGCTTGTCGATTCCGCTGGCCGAATAATAGAAACTTTCGCCCGGCTTCACGGCGTCTGCGAAGCTCTGATAGCCGCTTACCGCGCCTTCGAGGACGAAATCCCCGGTGCCTTTCGTGCTGGTGTAATTCCGTACAAGGTCAACGAATATCGGCGTAAACATCCGCCGTTTCTCCAAATCCTGAGCTGAAAGGGGAACCGTTGGCAGGAGCAGCGCGGCGCCGGTCATCCGCATCATTGATCGGCGCGTGACGCCTGGAATCCTGCCAGCGTCCATGGATCGATCCCCTCGGCTCGTGCGCTGCCTCGCGACAACGCACGGCGAGCGCAATACGCTCGCTTGCCGGGGGAAATCGATATTTGTTAAGCGAACTGCAGAAGCTTGATGCTTTCCGAGTTCACGACCTGACCGCCCACACGCTTGGTCGCATAGAAGTGGACGTAGGGCTTGTGGGTGTACGGATCGCGAAGGATCGTGGTCGCGTTGCGCTCGGCGATCACGTAGCCGGCCTTGAAGTTACCGAACGCGATCGACAGCGACCCATCCGCCATGTCCGGCATGTCCTCCGCCTCGATCAGCGGATAGCCGAGCAGGGTCGACGGCTGGCCCGCCACCAGACTCGGCTGGAACATGAACGCGCCATCCGCAGTCCGGAACTTGCGGATTTCCGCGGCAGTCGCCGAATTCATCACGAACACTGCGCCCTGGCGGTAAGGCGACCGCAGCGACTGGACCAGGTCGATCAACACATCCTCCGGATCGCTCGCCGGGAAAGCTCCAGCGGCCCCGGTCCCGATCGTCTGCAGGGTTCCCATCGGCCGAACCCCGTCGAGCGCCGTCGATGTCGGGGAGCTCAGGAAGCCGAGCGGCTGGTTAAGTCCCGTGCCGCCCACGAACGCCGCGCCCTCGGCCCGCGCGAACTCGCTCGCGATTTCCTGCGCGAGCCAGGCTTCGACATCGAACATCGCGTCATCGAGCATCTGCTGGCTCGCCGCCGGATTGGCATAGAGTTCGCCCGACGCCGGGACGATCTCGGTGAAGGTCGGAGTCCCCGTTTCCGGTCGGTCCGCCTCGAACCCCGCCCAGCCTGAAGGCGTGCCGCCGCTGGCGATCAGCTTGCGATAGCCCGCGCTCCCGACCTTGACGACATTGGCGATCGAACGGATCGGCGAGATGGCCAGAAGCGTGTTGTCGATCTGCTCGTCGATTTCCTTCGGCACGGCGTAACCACCGACGGAATCGGAAGAATTTCCGATCGCCTTGGTCTCCAGACCGGCTTCAATTCCACGGCGCAAATATTGTTCAATAAATACATTTGCGTCATGCGACTTGACCCCATCCAGTGCCGGCCGCTGCCCCTGAATGGCGCCCGAGGCGATCTTCGCCTTCAGCACATCCAGCTCCGCCTTGAGCGCCGCAACACCCTCTTCATCGCGCTCGATCGCCTCGAAAGACTCCTCCAGCACATCCGCCTTCACTTCCACCATTCCGCTTCTCTCCTGTGTGAAATCCAAACAAAAAGGGCCGCGGATTCCCGCAGCCCTCACATTCGTCATCCCGGCGAAGGCCGAAATCTCAGCGAGGCTAAGCCTCCACCGCGTGCACCCGCGCCAGCTTCTGCATCGGCCGCGCCACCAGGCTCACCTCGACCAGGTCCAGCGCCCGCAACTCCCGCACGCCACCGGCCGAGCCCGCCTCCCGTACCCGATAGCCGAAGCTCAGCCCGCGCATCCCGCGCCGCAACAACTCGCGCGCGCGCCCGTCTGCCACCTCGGCAATCACCCGAAGCCCGCGCTTATCCTCGCTCAGATGCTCGATCCGCCCAATGGGTTGCCCCTTGTGCTGAAACAGCAGCGGCACCTCCGCCGCCCGCTTCAACGCCCCGGCAAAAGCACCCCGCCTCACCACGTCGCCGCCGCTGTCCGGCCGGTCGAACACGGCCGCGTAACCCGCAAACCTCACGACGAGATCAGCCCCGTAAGCCGCAACTTCACCGCGATCCCGATCAGCAGCGCCGCAAGCGCGATCCGAACCGCCCAGGTCACAACCGCCCGCCACGCGGTCCGCTTCGCATCGCGCCAGGCGCCCAGAAGCTCACGCAATTCATCCATGTCCCGCCGCGCCCGCTCGTCGTCCAGGCCGAGCGCACCCAGCGCCCGTCGCGCCCCCGCCTGGCTCGCCTCCTCGACCAACGCCCGCAACGTCACGACGTCGAGCGCCCTGCCGTTCGCCTGCGCGACCAGCGTCGCCAGCAACGCATCGTTAGTCATCATCCCCCCTCCCGCTCGCGGGAGGGGCCGGGGGTGGGCTCCGCCGCAAACCCAAGCATCGTCCTCTTCTCCGCATCGCTCAGGAATCCGGCCGCCCCGACCTGCTCCCAAAGCTTCGCGCGGTCCT
>JBDZVP010000094.1:0-2598 GCA_040255765.1 Sphingomonadales bacterium
GACATCGACGCGCTGAAGGCGGTCGGCGCGGGCATCAATTCGATCATGCGCAAGCCCGACAAGGGCGTGCTCCTCATCACCCACTATCAGCGGCTCCTCGACTATGTGCGGCCCGACAAGGTGCACGTGCTCCAGGCGGGCAGGATCGTCCGCTCGGGCGGGCCGGAGCTTGCGCAGGAGCTCGAGCGCGAGGGCTATGCGGAGGCGGCTGCGTAAATGACCGCCCCCTTCCCCAACCGCAGACAGGAAGTGTGGCGCTACGCCGACCTCGACGCGCTTCAGCCCGTCTGGGAGCAGCTCGGCGAGCCGGAGCGGATCGCGGTGCTTCCGGGGCAGGCGCTTGAGCAAGTGTGGCTTCCAACCGCTGACGCGGTGCAGGTGCGGCGGGTGAATGTAAGCCTCGGGGCGGGCGCGAGCTTCCGGCTGTTCGCCTTGAACACGGCCGAACAGTACGGCCGCATCGATCTTCAGGTCGATCTCGCGGACGGCGCTGAATTCAACTTCTTCGCGGCGAATATCGGCACCGATCTCTCGACCAACGAGATCATCACCAATGTCCGGCATCTCGAGCCGAACGGCCGCTCGCACCAGGTCGTCCGCTCCGTACTGAACGGCAAGGCGACCGGCAGCTATCTCGGCAAGATCGATGTCGCGCATGGCGCGCAGAAGACGGACGCCAACCAATCGGTGAAGGCGATACTTCTCGATCGCGGAGCGACCGCGAACGCCAAGCCCGAGCTCGAAATCTTCGCCGACGACGTGAAGTGCAACCACGGCGCGACAGTCGGCGAGCTGGACGCCAACCAGCTCTTCTACCTGGGCTCGCGCGGGCTACCGCCGGCGGAAGCCAGAGCACTGCTCCTCGAAGGCTTCATCACCGGCCTGTGGGACAGCGCGGGTCAGCCGGAGGCGATCTGCGAGACAGCGCGCGAGGCGTTGCGGAGGGTCGTCGCATGATCCGCCCTGCGAGCGCAGCTCGTGGGGAGGGGGACCGCTCAGCGGAGCTGAGTGGTGGAGGGGCCCCTCCGTCGGCACTTCGTGCCGCCACCTCCCCATCGCTTCGCGACAGGGAGGATCTGTCGGTCCGCGACCAGTTCCCAGGTGTCGGCGACTGGCATTATCTCGACAGCGCAGCCACCGCCCAGAAACCGCAGGCCGTGATCGACGCCATCGCCCAGGCTTACGGGCCCGATTACGCGACGGTGCATCGGGGTGTTTACCAGCGCTCCAGCGACATGACCCAGCGCTACGAGGCGGCGCGGGCGGCGGCGGCGAAGCTGATCGGCGGCAAGCCAGACGAGGTCGTCTTCACACGCGGTGCGACGGAGGCGATCAACCTCGTCGCTCGCGTCCTTCCGAAGGAGGGCCGCAACCGGGTCCTGCTGTCGCAGCTCGAGCATCACAGCAACATCGTGCCCTGGCAGCTCGCCGGTTACGAGGTGGATGCAGTACCGCTCACCAGCGACGGCAAGATCGATCTCGACGCAGCCGACCGTATGTTGACCGAAGAGCATCGCGTCGTTGCCTTCGCCCACATCTCCAACGTGCTCGGCTCCGTCGTCGACGCGAAGCGCGCCGCCGAGATTGCGCACTCGAAAGGCGCTTTGCTCCTCCTCGACGGATGCCAGGCGGTTCCCCGCCTTCCGGTGAACGTCGCCGAGCTCGGCTGCGACTTCTACGCTTTCTCCGGCCACAAGCTCTACGGGCCGACTGGAATCGGGTGCCTGTGGGGCCGCGAGCTCGGCGCGCTTCCGCCGTGGCAGGGCGGCGGGTCGATGATCGACCGCGTCACGTTCGAGGAAAGCACTTATCTCGATCCGCCCGCACGCTTCGAAGCGGGAACTCCGCATATCGTCGGCGCGGTCGGCCTCCATGCCGCTATCGACTGGGTCGAAGCGCTGGGCATGGGCGTGATCCACGCCCATGAATGCGCGCTCGTGGCCGAAACCCGCGCGGCGCTCTCCGCCATTCCCGGCGTGACGCTCTACGGACCCGAGGACAGCGCGGGAATCGTCAGCTTCAACGTCGACGGGGTGCATCCGCACGACACCGCCACCATATTGGATGACGCAGGCGTCGCGGTGCGCGCCGGCCACCATTGCGCGCAGCCGTTGATGGACTGGCTCAAGGTCCCGGCGACGGCTCGGGCGAGCTTCGCGGCGCACAGCGACAGCAGCGACATCGCGGCGCTGGTCAAGGGAATCGAACAGGTAAAGCGAGTGTTTGGGTGATGAACGAGGAACGCAAGATCGAGGTCGAGGAGGTGGAGTCGGTGCCCGCCCCGCCGCGCGCCCGCGTTCCCGAGAACGTGGCCCGCAAGCGCGATTACCTTGCCGGCTTCCTGTCGGGTGAAACCGAAGAGAAAGCGCCAGCCGACAACGACGAGCTGACCGACCGCGTCATCGAGACCCTGAAGTCGATCTACGACCCGGAAATCCCGGTCGACATTTACGAGCTCGGGCTGATCTACGATCTCAAGATTTCCGAGGACGGCGACGCGGAGGTCACGATGACCTTGACGACGCCGCACTGCCCGGTCGCGGAATCGCTCCCGCAGGAAGTCGAGATGCGGGTCCTGTCGGTGCCGGGAATTCGCGA
>JBDZVP010000094.1:2698-6389 GCA_040255765.1 Sphingomonadales bacterium
GCCGACCCTTTCGACGAGAAGATCGAGACTCCCGGCGGCACCTTCTACGTCGACGGAGCGTCGGTGCTCTATCTCGTCGGCTCGATCATGGACTGGCGCGAGGACGATTTCGCCGCGGGCTTCGTGTTCGAGAACCCGAACGCCACCGGCTCCTGCGGCTGCGGTGAGAGCTTCACGGTTTAGCGGTTACAGCCCGAGCGTGAACCGAATCGCCGCGCCGTAATCGTTTGCGGCGCCTGCGATATGTCCCGGCTGCCGGCGCATGTAGAGATTGCCGCCGAGCCACGCCGACCCGTTCCACAAAGGCGAGCCGTAGCTTAGCTCGGTATCGATCTCGCGCCCGCTCGGAGTCAGCGAGTACGTCGTCCAGCTGTCGGTCGCGGTCATGGTGGTATAGTCGAACGCCGTCGGGAGCATCATTCCGAAGCCGCCCTTCGAAACGCGCAGAGGCTGCGACACGCGAAGGCCGAGCCGGTCGTTCGTCCCCAGCAGCCCCGCCTTGCTGAGGTCGAAGGCGAACGCATCGGTCTGAAGCTTGCCCGCGGCGAAGCTGGTCCAGCCGTGCCGGGCCATGGCCCCGGCGCTGATCCCGCTTCCGAAATCGTGCCGGGCCTCGACGTCGAGGAACAGGCTGCTCGCCCCGCCGCCGCCGAGCGCGCTCGACATCCGCCCGCCAAGGAGCGTCTGCTTCTCGTCGAGCCTGCCGAGCCCCGCCGAGAGCCAGGTTCGGCCGAGCGTTTTGTCGGCGGTCACGCTAGTCCAGCGGTACGGCGAGTCCGTCGCCCTGGTCGGCGTTTCGGTCCACACCTTGCCGGTCTCGCCGGACAATGTGAGCGCGACCGGGCCGAAGTTGCGGCGCACTGCCACGCTCCCCTCGCGCTTCGCGGCGAAGCCGGGGTTACCGGCAACGTCCTTCGCAATGAGGAACGCGCCGGATTGCGCTCCGGTGAGCTGCCGCTCCATCGCCTTCGCGCCCTCGGCGAAACCGAAGGCCGCAGCCGTGTTCTTGTCGAGCCGCGCAATGGCTGCGCCGGCGATCAGCCGCGACTGGCGAGCATCGTCAGGGCCGATTCCGAGCGGAAGGATCGAATAGCCCTGCCGCAGGTCATGGCGCTGCGCGACCGTCATCGCGATGGTCAGCGGGCCCGCCGAAACGCTGTTCACGCGAACCCCGCTCTGGATCGCCTGGGTCAGAGGATGATCGATCTCCGCCTGGCGCAGAGTCCTGGCGAGATCGATTGCGAACGCTCGATCATAGCCGTCGAGGATAATCGCGCCGAAGGATTCGCCGCCCTGCCCATCGCCGGCCGCCGCCGGAAGGTCGCCATTGTCGCTGGTGCTGACCGCGACCTTGCTGTCGGCGAGGCTGGTCTGGCCGATCGGCTGGAAAGCGGCGGCGATGTTGAGCGCCCCGTGCCCGTAGACGGAATCGACGCCGGCCTTGCCGAGATCATTGGCGGACGAGAACAGGATATTGACGATTTGCCTGGCCGTCAGGTTGGGGAAGGCCTGGGCAAGAAGAGCGACTGCACCCGAAATCGCCGGCGCCGAGAAGCTGGTCCCCGACCACAGAAATTCGGTGCCGGTCTGGTCGGGCGCCCGGTCGCTGACCCCGACTGCCATCAGGTAAAAGTCGGCGCCGCTTCCGGCCTGGTCGGAAAAGCTGGCAATCGTGACGTTATCGGGATTGAGCGCGCCGGCGATAATCACCTGTCCCGGGAATTTTTGCGCGGGCGTCAATGCGAACGGGTCGGGGTTGAGCGCTCCGTCATTGCCGGCCGAAATGACGAGCACGACTCCGGCGTTCACGGCCCGCTGCATTGCCGAGAGCAACTCCTGGCCGGGCTGGGACCCGCCCAGCGACAGGTTGATGACTTTGGCGCCGGCGATCCTCGCATTGTCGATTCCGACGGCGATCGCACTGTCGGCGAAAGAACAGCCGTCTTCGGTGCCGCAGCTTCCAGGCGTATCCGCGCGTTGGGAAATGATGGTCGCGTCGAAGGCGATGCCGAGCGTGTTCGAGCCGTTTCGAGCCGCTGCGGCGACGGCCGAAACTGCAGTCCCGTGACCACCTTCGTCGCTGACCCCGCGCTTGCCGAACACGTCACCGCTCAGCGGGTCGATCCGGCCCGCGAACTCGCTGAGCTTCGGATTGATGCCGCTGTCGACAACGCCGATCTTGATGCCCTTGCCGGTCGCGCCCTGATTGTAAGCGGCGATCGCATTCGCGGCGACGGCGTAGTTGGAGTTTTGATACTCGGCGGTGTCGAAATTCGTCCCCGGCGGCGGAGTTGGAGTGGGAGTAGGTGTCGGGGTCGGAGTCGGCGTTGGGGTGGGCGTCGGAGTTGGGGTTGGAGTCGGGGTCGGCGTAAAGGGCAAAGGCGCCGGGCGCGAGCCGCCACCGCCGCCACCGCAGGCCGAAACCGCGAACGCAAGAGAGACGGCGAGCGCGCTGCCCGCGAATAAGCGATGATTCATTTTGCCCTCACTCCGCCCAAGTCACTGAAAAATCACAGCTTCCCCTAATTTTCTATGTCTCAACAAAGCTTTCATTTTGCTGAAGATAGGCTAATCCCGGCCCAGACGATGGACCAGCGCTTTTCGCACATCGAAAACTGGATTTTCGACCTCGACAACTGCCTTTACCCCGCATCGAGCGGGCTGTTCGATCTCATCGACGAGCGGATGGGAGCCTACATCCAGAAGCTGCTTTCCTGCGACCCGGTCGAAGCCCGGAGGGTCCAAAAGCAGCATTTCCACACGCACGGAACTACTCTTTCCGGCTTGATGAAGGAGCACGGGGTCGATCCGCACGATTTCCTCGAGAGCGTTCATGCGATCCCGCTCGACCGAATTCAGGCGAACGAACGGCTTGGCAAATCGCTTGATCGATTGCCGGGCCGCAAGTTCGTGTTCACCAACGGAGACGCGTCCTACGCGGGGCGAGTGCTCGAGGCGATCGGGGTGAAGGACCGCTTCGACAATCTCCACGACATCCACGCCAGCAGCTATCGGCCGAAGCCCGATCCGCACGGGTACGAACTGCTTTGCAGCCGCTTTGCCATCGATCCCGGCACCGCCCTTCTCGCCGACGACATGGCTGCAAACCTCAAACCCGCGAAAGCGCTCGGGATGACGACCATATGGGTCGACAACGGCTCCGAGCGCGGTACTCACGGGGTCGGCGACTTCATCGACGAGCGCATTGAAGACGTCAGCGACTGGCTCGAGCGGATATTGGGGGAACGATGACTTCTGCATTCGAGCAAGCGATCGACGCTGCATGGGAAGAGCGCGAGTCGATCGGCCCGGAAACCCGAGGCGATGTCCGGAGCGCGGTCGACGAGGCTCTCGCGATGTTGGACCGCGGCGAAGCGCGGATCGCGGAGAAGACGAAAGACGGCTGGCTTGTCCACCAATGGCTGAAGAAGGCCGTGCTCCTTTCCTTCCGGCTGAACCCGATGGAAGCGATTTCCGGGGGCCCGGGCGGAGCTCACTGGTGGGACAAGGTGCCCTCGAAATTCGCGGGCTGGGGCGAGAAGCAATTCAAGGACGCCGGTTTCCGGGCGGTGCCCGGCTGCATCGTTCGCCGCGGCGCCTATGTCGCGCCCGGCGCAGTGCTGATGCCGAGCTTCGTCAATATCGGCGCTTATGTCGGCGAAGGAACCATGGTCGACACCTGGGCGACGGT
>JBDZVP010000095.1:0-1437 GCA_040255765.1 Sphingomonadales bacterium
ATTGTGGAGTTTGAGTGACTACTCGTAAGGCATCCAGAAGAGCATGGATGTCGTGCCCTGAGTGGATCGAACTTGTCCTTGCGCGTCGACTGCGGGCTTGAACCGCGCACGACGGGTCAAGATGTTGCAGGGGATGCGGTCGAGTATTCGAAAACCGCTTGATCGGATGACTCGACAATCGGTCATTCGACCATCGATCCCAATTGTGAAGGAAACCGTGACGAATCCCTGTTGATCGTTCTTGATCGCATCCAGCGGGTAGTCTTCGAAGGTATACCATTCACTTATGTTGAGCGGTTCGGCTCCCCCGAAGTCACTCTCCGGAACTGTCCAAGGCGGCTTTGGGCCAGCAATGGCTGCAGCGCTAAGCATGGCGGTCACGGTCGCAGCAAAGATCAAATGATTACGCATTCGGTGTCTTCCTCAACTCGCTGCGCCTGAGCTTTCCCGTCGCGGTCTTCGGCAGCGCGTCAACGAACTCGATCTCGCGCGGATATTTGTAGGGCGCGATCTGCGCTTTCGCATGCGCCTGAAGCTCCGCGACCAGATCATCGGTCGGTGCGAAGCTTGGCGCTGCAACCACGAATGCCTTCACCTTCTGCCCGCGCTCGGGGCAGGGCACGCCGATGACCGCACATTCGGCGACGGCGTCGTGCGACAGCAGCGCATTCTCCACTTCCGGCGCGCCGATATTGTAGCCGGAACTGACGATCATGTCGTCGTTGCGGGCGAGGTACCAATAATAGCCGTCGGCATCGCGGCGATAGGTGTCGCCGGTGACGTTCCAGCCATTGACGACGTAATTCTTCTGGCGCTCGTCATCGAGATAGCGGCAGCCGGTCGGGCCCTTGATCGCGAGGCGGCCGACGCCCTCGGCCATCGGCTTGCCGTCGTCGTCAAGAACGGTCGCGATGTAGCCCGGTACTGCCTTGCCGGTCGCACCGGGGCGGATGTCGTCGCCCGCGGCGGAAACGAAGATGTGCATCATCTCGGTCGAGCCGATGCCGTCGGTGATCGCGAGTCCGGTGCGCTCCTTCCACGCCCGCCAGGTCGCCTCGGGCAGATGTTCGCCCGCGGAGATGCAGTAGCGCAGGGTTTCCAGCGCCGCGTCCAGCGTCGGCTGCGACAGCATCGCCTTGTATGCGGTCGGCGCGGTGCCGAGGTGGGTGACGCCGCGCTTCACGATCGCGTCCAGCAGCGCCCGCGGGCTCGCCTGCTCGAGCGTCGCCGCCGCCGCTCCGAACCGCCACGGGAACATTGGCGTGATTCCGAGCCCGAAGGTGAAGGCCATCGGCGCGCTGGTCAGGAAGACGTCGCCGGGCTTGGGACCGACTAGATGCTTCGCGAACGTGTCGCACGGCGCGAGCACGTCGCGGTGGAACTGGACGCAGCCCTTGGGTACGCCCGTCGTGCCGCTGGTGAAGGCGATGATGCACG
>JBDZVP010000095.1:1537-2895 GCA_040255765.1 Sphingomonadales bacterium
TGGACGCAGCCCTTGGGTACGCCCGTCGTGCCGCTGGTGAAGGCGATGATGCACGGGTCATCGCGGCCGGTGTCGGCAGGCGGGAGCGGGTCGAGCGAAGCACAGCGAGTCTCCAGCTCCCCGCGTCCGTAGTCGCCGTCATATTTGACGATGTGCTTGACGGTGTGCGTCTGGTCGACCGCCTGGCGGAAGTCGCCGATGAAGCGGCTGTCGACGATCGCGTGGGAGATTTGAGCGCGCTCGATCACAGTCGCCATCTCGCCGGGGCGGAGAAGCGGCATGGTCGCGACGACCACGCCACCGGCTTTAAGCACGCCGAGCCACGCAGCGAACATCGTCATCGTGTTCGGCCCGCGAAGGAGGACTCGATTGCCGGGAACCAGCCCCTCTTCCTCGACCAGCAGCCGTGCGATGCGGCCGCTGAAATCGTCGAGTTCGGCGTAAGTCCACTGGCCGTGCTCGTTGATGACAGCCGGAGATTCCGGAACTCCGCCCTTCAGCAGCTCCGCCGCGCAGTTCAACCGCTCCGGGTACTGCACCTCCGGCAGGTCGAAGCGGAATTCCGGGAGCAGGTCCGCCGGCGGCAGGCGGTCACGAACGAAAGAGTCGTACATTTCAGTCGGGCACCACCGCCGTCGTTTCGATCTCCACCTTGGCTGCGGCTTCGACCAGCTCCTTGACCACGACCAGTGCCATGGCGGGATAGTTGGAGCCCATGATGTCGCGCCAGTAAGCGCCGATCTCGTCGCGCTGGCTGAGATATTCGCTTCGGTCGGTGACGTAGCAGGTCATCCGGACGATATGCTCCGGCCCCGCGCCATCCTCGGCGAGAATCGCGAGCGTGTTGCGCAACGCCTGCGCGAACTGGCCGTCGAGCCGGTAGTCGGGAAAGCTCTCCTTCTCGTCCCAGCCGACCACCCCGGCGGTGACAATCATCCGCCCGCTCGCGCTGATCCCGTTCGAATAGCCTTTCGGCCGCGGCCAGCCGGCCGGTTGAAGTACTTTCATTTGCCTGCCCCCTTCAGCAAATCCCTGGCGATGATCTGCCGCTGCACTTCGCTCGCGCCTTCGTAAATCCGGAGGGCGCGAATATCGCGGTAGAGTTCCTCGACCTTCACACCCTTCGTGACTCCGGCGCCCCCGTGCATCTGCACGGCGGCATCGATCACCTGTTGTGCGCTTTCGGTCGCATGGAGCTTCGCCATCGCTGCCGCGCGGCGATTGTCGGCCCCGCCGATGTCCTGCTGCCAGGCGGCGCGGTAAATCAGGAGCGCCGACGCATCGATGGCGAGGGCCATGTCAGCGAGCTTTTCCTGAGTCACCGCATTGTCGGCGAGGGTTGCGTTGCCGAGACGGCG
>JBDZVP010000095.1:2995-6294 GCA_040255765.1 Sphingomonadales bacterium
GACAGCCCGCGCGCGCCCTCGCCTTCCCCGGTTCGCGCGAAGGTCACGTAGAAATCCGCGATCCCGCCGTTGGAGATGTAGGTCTTCTCGCCGACTAGCACCCATTCGTTCCCGTCCTTCATGGCCGATGTCTGGATGTTCGCCGCGTCCGACCCGCATCCGGGTTCGGTCATCGCGAAGGCGGCGATCGCTTCTCCGCTCGCGACCCTGGGGAGCCATTCGCGTTTCTGCTCGACTGTGCCGAAGAGGGAGATGGCGCCCGAGCCGAGGCCCTGCATCGCGAACGCGAAATCGGCGAGTGCGCTATGATAGGCGAGCGTTTCGCGTGCGATGGCAAGGCTTCGCACGTCCGGCCGGTGCTTGCCGTCGGCGACACAGAGCTTGAGGAAACCGGCCGAACCAAGCGCCTGGACCAGCGCCCGGCAATCCTCGTCGAGGTCGCCGGTCGGTTCGGGCAACCCCTTGGCGCACCTGTCCTGAAGCTTGTCGGCAAGCACGCGATGGTGCGGCTCGAAGAATGGCCAGGAAAGGAAGCTGCGGTCGGGCATCAATCGCCCTTGAACACCGGCGTCTGCTTTGCAGCGAAGGCTTCATAAGCGCGCTTGAAGTCGTTGGTTTCCATGCACACCGCCTGCGCCTCCGCCTCCATCTGCAGTGCCTGTTCGATCGACACGTGCCATTCGGCGTCGAGCTGCTTCTTGGTGACCGCGTGCGCGACGGTCGGGCCGCTCGCGAGGTCGCGGGCGAGCGCTTGCGCCTCTGCGAGAGGCTGTTCGGTGAGGCGGTTCCAGAAGCCCCAGGCGAAGCCCTCGTCGCTGCTCATGTTGCGGCCGGTGAACAGCAGCTCGGCGGCGCGGCCGTGGCCGATGATCCGCGGAAGGATCGCGCAGGCGCCCATGTCGGCGCCGGAGAGGCCGACGCGGGTGAAGAGGAAAGCGGTCTTCACATTCGGCGAGGCAAAGCGGATGTCGCTCGCCATCGCCAGGATCGCCCCGGCGCCGGCGCAAATGCCGTCGACCGCCGCGACGATCGGCTGGGGGCAGGCGCGCATGGCCCGGACGAGGTCGCCGGTCATCCGAGTGAACTTCAGAAGCCCGTCGGAATCCATCGTCGTCAGCGGGCCGATGATTTCGTGGACGTCGCCGCCCGAGCAGAAATTGCCGCCTGCGCCGGTAAGCACGACGGCTTTGACCGAATAAGTCTCGTCGAGCTCCCAGAAGGTCTTGCGAAGCTCGTCGTAGCTTTCGAAGGTCAGCGGGTTCTTGCGCTCCGGCCGGTTGAGCGTGATCGTCGCCACGCCGTCGTCGAAGTCCCACAAGAAATGCGTAGGCGAATAGTTGGCCGGATCGAAGCTCATGCGCTGGTCCCGCCGTCGATGGTGATCGCCGCCCCGTTGATGTCGCGGCTCAGCGGCAGGCAGAGCATCAGGATGATATTGGCAATGGCCTCCGGATCGACGAGACGGCCGCTGGCGTTCATGTTCGTGATGGCGCCGCGCGAATCCTCTTCGCTTCGCCCGGTAATTTCGGAGACGCGCGCGACGCTCTGGTCGGTCATCGGCGTGTCGACATAGCCGGGACAGACCGCGTTTACCGTCAGGTTCGTCTTGGCATATTCGGCGGCGAGCGAGCGGGTCAGGCCGAGCAGGCCATGCTTCGACGCCGCATAATGGGCGGCGTAGGGCACGCCCCGAAGCGATGCGACCGAGGCGATGAAAACCAGCCGCCCGTTTTCGCTCTTGAGCAGGTCGCCGATGGCCGCCCGAGCGCAGTCGAAGGCGGCGGTGAGGTTGGTGGCGACGATCCGGTCCCAGCTTTCGCGGGTCATCTTGTGGAAGGGTGCGCTCTCGGCGATCCCGGCGTTGACCACGAGTAGCTCGATCGGGCCATTCGCACTGCGGGCCTGATCGAAAGCACTTTCGATGGCCTGCGGGTCGGTGACGTCGCACTGGAATGCGGTGCCGCCCGTCGCAATCGCCGTGGCCTCGATCGGCCCGGTCCGCCGGCCGAGCAGCGATAGTTTCGCGCCTTCGCCGGCAAGCGCCCTCGCCGCAGCCGCGCCGATGCCGGTGCCTCCGCCGGTAATCAGCGCGTGCCGTCCTTCAAGGCGTGCGTCCATCGGAGCCTCTCTTGCAGAAAATCAGCATTGGCCGAACGGCATTGAGGTGGCAAGGCGTTGGCCATGAAGCTCGCAATCCTCGAAACCGGCCGGCCGCCCGGTGACCTCGAAAGCAAGTTCGGCGATTATTCCGAGATGTTCGGGCAGATGTTGGGCGACGGGTTCGAACTCGCGACCTATGACGCGCAGAACGGGCACCTCCCCGCCGATCCCGCCGACCATCATGCTTACATGATCACCGGCTCGCCCGCCGGGGTCTACGATCCCTATCCGTGGATCGCACCGCTGTCGGACTTCATCCGCTCGGCCCATGGGGCGAAGATCGTCGGCATCTGCTTCGGCCACCAGATCATGGCGGAAGCGCTCGGCGGCCACGTCGAGAAATCGGACAAGGGCTGGGGTGCCGGCCTGCACCATTATTCTGTCGTGCATCGCGCGCCGTGGATGGACGGGGAGCGGACCATCGCCATTCCCGCCTCGCACCAGGACCAGGTCGTCATCCAGCCGCCCAACAGCGAGGTCGTCGTCCAGTCGGGCTTCACGCCCTACGCCGGCCTCGCATGGACCGACCGGCCGGCGATCTCCTTCCAGTTCCACCCGGAATTCAGCCCCGATTTCGCCAAGGCGTTGATCGAGGCCCGCTACGACCGCGTGTCGAACCCAGACGCCGCGATCGCTTCGCTCGACGCGCCCAATGACAGCGCGCGCGTAGCTGGCTGGATCCGCCGCTTCCTTACGGAGAAGAGTCAATGAAGACCCGCGCAGCTGTCGCGTTCGAAGCCAAGAAGCCGCTCGAAATCGTCGAGGTCGATCTGGAGGGTCCGAAGCAGGGCGAAGTCCTGGTCGAAATCATGGCGACCGGAATCTGCCACACCGACGCCTACACGCTCGACGGGTTCGACAGCGAAGGGATATTCCCCTCGATCCTCGGCCATGAAGGGGCGGGCATCGTCCGCGAGGTCGGGCCGGGAGTCACCAGCGTGAAGCCGGGCGACCATGTGATCCCGCTGTACACGCCCGAATGTCGCCAGTGTAAGTCGTGCCTTTCCGGCAAGACCAACCTGTGCACAGCGATCCGCGCGACCCAGGGCAAGGGCCTGATGCCCGACGGCACCAGCCGCTTTTCCTACAAGGGCGAGACCATCTTCCATTACATGGGCTGCTCGACCTTCTCGAACTTC
>JBDZVP010000012.1:0-5102 GCA_040255765.1 Sphingomonadales bacterium
GCGGTCGTGGAGCTTCAAACCGCTTCCGGCGACGAGCCGCCCGATGCAGGCAAGGGTCGGCGCTTTCGGTAAAGAAAGGCTTACCGGGTCGAGGTCGGGCGGCAGAGCGGCAAGCAACGCATAATCGTCGCCGCCGGTCGCCGCGAACTGCCGGGCGCGCCGGTCGTCCCCCCGGTCGGCGACGAAAGCGGAGGACAAAGGCAGCGAGTCGAGGTCGATCTCCGCGCCGCAACCACTCGCCGAACACAGACGGTTGAGGTCGATCAGGAGCCCATCCGAAACGTCCATCATCGCCGTCGCGGCCGCGGCAAGCGCCTGCCCCATTTTTAGCAGCGGGATTGGACGGCGGTAGATGTCGACGAGGGGCCCGGAGGCGGCTGGATCGTCGATAAGCTGGGCGAGGCCCGCGGCGGAGTCGCCAAGGGTCCCGGCGACCCAGAGCCGATCGCCCGCTTTTCCACCTGATCGGCTCGGCACGTTTTCACCGGCCCGCCCGATCGCCGTCAGTCCGTACACGCGCGGCGCGTCCTGTTGCAGCGCGATCGTGTCGCCGCCAATCAGCGAGACCGCGTAACTTTCGCAAGCCGCCTCGATCCCGTTGATGACCCCGAAATCCCAGTCGCTGTCGGACAGGGAAAAGGAGAGCAGCGCAGCAACCGGCTCGGCGCCTTTGGCAGCGAGATCGGACAAGTTCACCGCGACCAGCTTCCACCCGACGCTTGCCGGCGGGTCGGTGGCGAAGAAATGGACACCCTCCGCGACGCTGTCGTGAGTGATCACGAGTCCATCGAGCACCGCGGCATCGTCGCGAAGCCCCCGCGCTCCCGGATGGGTGGCGATCCGCCTCAAGCGGTCGATGACTTCGGCTTCTTTCATTGCACTGAGTCTGGGAGGCGTTCCGCCTCACCGCAACCGCCTAGTTGCGGACTTCCTTGGCAATGGCGTCGAGAAGGCCGTTGACGAATCCGCTCTCGCGCTTGTCGAAGAAGGCGTGGGCGATGTCCACATATTCGGAAATGACTGAGCCCACCGGAACGTCGGGCCGGGCGATCAGCTCGTAGGTTCCCGCCCGCAAAATCGCGCGCATCGGGCGGTCCAGCCGTTCGAGGGTCCAGCCTGTGGCCAGCTTGCCCGCGATCGCTTCGTCGATGTCGCCCTTTCGCGCGTCCACGCCGGCCACGATGTCGTCGAAAAAGTCGATCTCGGCCTCGTGATACTGCTCGTCCTCGATCGTCGCTCCGATCCGGTGGTCGTGAAATTCCTTCAGCAGGCGGGGAAGCGGCGTGTTCTCCATTTCCCGCTGGTACAGCGCCTGCACTGCCGCGAGGCGCGCTGCGGAACGGGATTTGGATCGGGCGGTGGTCGTCATTACGCGGGGCTGTAGCGGCGGCTGTCCCTCAGGGATAGCTCACCGTCATCGGAATCTCGGGAAGCGGGATGAACTCGTCATGGTCGTCGGGCGGAAGCGCGAACTCGCCCGCTTTCCAGGCGCGCTTGGCTTCGTTGATCCGGTCGCGACTGGACGAGACGAAGTTCCACCAGACGATCCGCTCGCCGTCCATAGGCGCGCCGCCGCACAGCATCAGCCGTGCACCTTCGCGAGTCTTGAGCACCGGCTTATGGCCGGGTGCCAGGAGCACGAGGTTCTGCGGCTCGATTGCGGTCCCCCCGACGGTAGCATCGCCGTCGAGGAGATAGAGCGCGCGCTCGTCGGCATCGGCGGGAACTTCGAACGAACCTCCGGGCGGGACGACGATCGAGGCGTAGAGCGTCGGGGCGTGGCAGGTGACGGGGGAACTTGCTCCCCAGCCCTCGCCCATGATTAGCCGCAACTCGCTGCCGTCGACGTCGATCACCGGCAGGTCGGCCTCGGGCGTGTGCTCGAACGCCGGCGCCATCTCCTCCTTCGCCTTGGGCATCGCCAGCCAGGTCTGGATTCCCGACAGATGCGGGCCTTCGGCGCGCTCGTCGGGCGGCGAGCGCTCGCTGTGCGTGATTCCACGCCCGGCCGTCATCAGGTTTACCGCGCCGGGCTCGATTCGCTGCTTCGACCCGATGCTGTCCCGGTGCATGATCGCGCCCGAAAACAGGAACGTCACGGTCGACAGGTTGATGTGCGGATGCGGGCGGACATCGATGCCCTGACCGGCTGACAAATGCGCCGGGCCCATCTGGTCGAAAAAGATGAAGGGTCCGACCATCGTCCTTTGCTTGTGCGGAAGCGTCCGATGAACCTTGAATCCGCCGAGGTCGTGCGTGACGGGCGCGAGCGAGAGGAGGATGTCGTCAGTCATTCGCCGGGTGCCTTTGCCTTGATGGAAAGCGCGTGGACCCGGTTGCCGACGAGCTCGCCGAGCGCTGCGTGGACCATCCGTTGGCGCTCCACCCGCGACTTGTCCACGAAGTCGGGACTTTCGATCAGCAAGGTGAAATGGCTTTCGCCCGCCGGGTTGTAGCCGCCGTGGCCGCGGTGCTTCTCGCTGTCGTCGATGAGTTCGACTTTCGCCTCCGGAAAAGCGGAGGTGAGGCGCTGCAGCATTTCGGTTGCGACCGGTCCCGTGGAAGCGACGTTCATACTCCCTATATAGCGAGGTTCGGCAAGCGAGGAACCGCGTGAAAATCTCGATCACCAAAGGCGATGTGGCGGACAGCATTGAGGCCCTGCGGGCCGATGGATCGGCCGTACGCACCACCTTCCCGCACAAGGGCCCGATTCCTCATGATGCCGTCCATTTCTTCGTCGAATCCGGCCTTGGCATTGGTGACGCATTCTGGGGTCTGGTGGAAAGCGGCAAACATCCCGAAGAGGTCCAGGATCTCGCCAAGGCCGCAGGCCACGCGAGCGCATCGCGGACGTCCAAACCTGCTTCCTATTTCGTACCGGTGATCCAGGCGGAGCGGATCGTCGAATGCTTCGAAGCGGACTTGTGGGGCGGCGGCGGCGACCCCGATATGCTCCGCGCCATGGTCCGCAGCGGGTGCGAGCAGTCCCTCGTTCCGGTATTTCCGCTGACCGATGCCGCAATCCAGTCGGTGCGGCAGAACATCACCGAATTCCGCGAGCAATGGGAGGCGCTTCCGGCGGGTGCGACTTATGTGCTGAACTGGGGCGCGCGACAGGACCACGCATGAAATCCGCAAAGATGCACGGCAAAGTCGAAGGGGCTACGGGGCGCTGCGCCGTTCCGGGCTGCGAGCGCGTGGGCGAGTTTAAGGCAACCCTCCAGCCCGCGAATTTCGACGGACCTGGCGAATACCGGCTGCTGTGCCTGGACCATGTCCGCGAGCACAATTCGAAATACAATTATTTCCAGGGAATGAGCGCTGAGGAGATCAGCGACGCCCAAAGCCCGCTCGCCGGATGGGAGCGGCCGAGCCGCCGCTTCGCCCACAATGGTGCCGACCCGATGCCGGCGTGGAACGACTTCGCCGACCCGCTCGACGCGATCGCGGCCAACTTCCGCCGCGCCGATCGCGGCCCGCCGCAGCGATTCACCCGGAACGAAAAAAGGGCGCTCGGCATTCTCGGCCTCGGCGACGACGCGGATTTGCACGCCGTCAGGGCGAGCTATTCGAAGCTGGTCCGGCGCTTCCACCCCGACCGCAATGGCGGGGACCGAAGCCAGGAGAAAAAGCTCTCGCAAGTGATCGAAGCCTGGCAGACGCTCAAGACCGCGAAAGCCTTCGCTTAATCGCGGTCAGGGGCGCCAAGCGGGAAGTAGGGCCGGTAGGGCCGCGCCTCATCGACGACGCGTGCCACGACAGGATGCGCCAGCAACCGCGCCCGATAGGCCGCGACCTTCGGGCGCCCCGGCCCGATTTCCTCGACCCAGTCGGCGTAGAAGAGCGCCGGCGCTGCAGCACAATCCGCTAGCGTGAAGCTCTCGCACGCCGCCCAGTCGCTGTACGGGAGGTTCGACTCCAGCCAGTCGTAGGCCATGCGCAGGCTCTTCCGCGCACGTTCCTCACCATAAGCATCGGCCATGCCTTCCGGGCGAAGCGCGTTGTTCACGGCGGGCTGCATATTCCCTTGGACGTAGAGGTCGAAAAAGCGGTCGAGTAACCGCACCTGGCGTCCCAGTTCGCCGTCTGGAATCCACGTGTTGGGTCCGGGATGGTGCGCCTGAAGATGCTCGATGATCGGGGTGGTTTCGACCACTGGTTTGCCATCGTCGAGCAATAGCGGGAACTTGCCGAACGGCCAGATCCGCTTGAGCTCGGCGTAATTGTCCGCGTTCTCCGGGACTTGGCGGAATTCGAATTCGGTCTCGTCGGCGTAGAGCGGGATCAACACCTTCCAGGTGTAGGACGAGAAAGGGTGGCCAAAGAGGACGAGGCTCACCAGCTGCCCTGCCGAATCTTCTCGCGCCGCTCCAGCTCGGCCTCGCTCGGCGGCTTGGATTCGAACGTCCCGGTCTCGACCTCGCCGGCTGGCTCATAGATCGTCATCACCACGCCGGAATCCGACACGAAATGCTCGGCGAGCGTCATCGTCCCGGCCTTTTCGGAGCCATCGAAGATGCTCTTGCCCTCGCCGAGCAGCACCGGGAACGTCATCAGCATCAGCCGGTCGATCAGCCTCGCCGAGAGCAGGGGCGGGTAGAGCGTGCTGCTGCCCTGGATGAGCAGGTCGCGGCCTTCGCTTTGCTTTAGCTCGGCCACTGCCTCCGCGGTATCGCCCGACAGCCGATGGCTGTTCTCCCACTGCAGCGGCTCGTCCGAATGGGTCAGCACATATTTGTTGATGCGCTGGAATTTCTCCCCGATCGGATCGTCCCGGTTGTACGGCCAGTAAGCCGCGAAGATGTCGTACGTCCGCTTGCCCAGAAGCAGGTCGTACTCGCCCATGATGATGCCCTCGAAGGGGCCCATGTCCGCGCCCCACAGCGGCTGCACCCAGCCGCCATGCCGGAAGTCGCTAGTGGGGTCCTCCTCGCGCCCGCCCGGCGCCTGCATGACCCCATCAAGCGAGGTGAAGACCGCGCCGGTGAGCTTACGCATCCGCGGTCTC
This sequence comes from Sphingomonadales bacterium, assembly GCA_040255765.1. Classification (GTDB taxonomy): domain Bacteria; phylum Pseudomonadota; class Alphaproteobacteria; order Sphingomonadales; family Sphingomonadaceae; genus Sphingomicrobium. Next base: position 5,012 of record JBDZVP010000012.1, read on the forward strand.
GCCTCTCACCGCCGCTTCAATTTTTGCGACGTCGATCTTGCCCATCGTCATCATCGCCTCGAAGGCCCGCCTCGCCGCCGCCTTGTCGGGG
>JBDZVP010000012.1:5202-32258 GCA_040255765.1 Sphingomonadales bacterium
CATCGTCTCGCTCCTACTTGCCGCCGACAAGGGCAAATTCCGCACCCTGCGGATCGATTCCTGTGATGACGTAATCGCCGCCCGGAACTTCGTGCGGCCCGTTCGTCACTTTGCCCCCGCCTTGTTCGACGGCATCCTTCGCCTTGGCGATCGACGGCACGCGGAAATAGTATCGCCACTTCGGCTGGCTCTGGCCCATCAGGCCGCAGACGGCGCCGATCTGGACGCCGTTCTGCTTCCAGAAGCGATATTCTCCCATTTCGCCCATCGGCATGAAGTCGTCGCTCGTCCAGCCGAGCTGCTCGCCGTAGAAGCGGCGCGCGGCTTCCGGGTCCGAGGTGTTGAGCTCGTTCCACGCAACCCGCTGAAGCTCGGTCGGCGAGAAGACGTCGCTCTTCGCGTCCGGCTTGTCGGCGGGCGGAGTGGGGTTCATCAGGTAGAAGGGCGCGCCCTGAGGGTCGGTGACCATGGCGATGCGGCCGACGCCCGGAATGTCCGACGCGGCCATATAGACTTGCCCGCCCGCCTTCTCGGTCGCCTCGACGGCGGCATCGACATCGAGGACATGGATATAGCCGAGCCAGATCGGCTTCGCGCCATGGCTCGCCATGTCGTCGGTGAGTCGAAGAATCCCGCCTGCGTTGCCGCCGTCGGAGCGGCCGATCATCCGGTAATCCATCGGCCCCGGCATGGGCTCTCCGACGGTCCAGCCGACGACCTTGTCATAGAACGCCTTCGCGCCGTCGGGATCGGGCGTCATCAGCTCGTACCAGATGAAGTCGCCTTGCGGGTTGCCGCGGTTCTGCCTCGCGGGCGCAGCTTGGGTATCCGTGCGAACGTCGCTCATGTCCGCCTCCTTTGGTTTCTTGAATTTGCCGGGCGCTCAGGCGCTGATGGGCGCCCCGGCCTGGATTGCCGGCTGCTCGGCGGTGTCGAGGAGGGTGTCGAATCCGCCCCAGAACATCCGCTGGCCGTTGAACGGCATGTCGCCTTCCGGCTTCAGGCTCTCGTCGGCCATGATGTTTTGCCAGGCCTGATCGCGGGTCGCCTTGTCCGGCCATTCGATGAAGGAAAAGACGACGGTCTCGCCATCTTCCGCCTTCACCGCGCGGTAGAAGTCGGTGACCTTACCATGATCGACGTCGTCCGCGATCGATTCGACGACTCGCGACGCACCGTGCTGGCGGAAGACCTTGGCCATTTTCGAAGCGAGCTGCCGATACGCCTCGCGCTTGCCTTCGGGCACCGGGACGACAAATCCGTCGACATAACCGCCCTGTCCGGCGCCTTCCTCGACGATCGCCTCGAAGCCGCCCATGACCATCCGCTTGCCGTCGAACGGCATTTCGGCGAACTGTTCGAAGCGCGGGTCGCTCATCATCTTCGCATTGGTGGCATCGCGCACTTCGCGCGATTGATATTCGAACCAGGCGAAGACGACCTTCTCGTCCGGCTTTGCGTCGACCGCCTTGCGAAAGTCGGTGACCTTGCCTTCAGGCACGTCGCTATCCCAGGCCTCGACGTGGCGAACCACGCCCAGCTCGCGAAGGAGCGCCGCGGCGCCCGCCGCATGCTTCCGGTACGCGTCCTTGTTCTCTTCGGGTACGGGAGCAATGAATCCTTCGAAATAGGTCATTCTCTTTCTCCTTCGGATCCGGCCTGCCTGCGAGTCGATTCGCTTGCATTTTGTCGTCAGAATTATAAATTACAACTGTGGAGTTAGGAAAAATAACTAAGGCACGACAAAGTGTGGGAAAACGCGGGTACGACGACGCTTGCGGCCTGGCCCACGCCCTGGAACTGATCGGCGAGCGCTGGGCGCTTCTGGTGCTGCGCGAGCTGATGTTCGGGCCGCGCCGCTTTTCCGGCCTGAAGCGCGACCTGCAGGGGATTAGCGCCAACGTGCTCAGCCAGCGGCTGGCCGAGCTGGAGGAGCGCGGGTTGGTCAGGAGGACGAAGCTCCCGCCGCCCGCCTCGGTGCAGGTTTACGAAGCGACGGAGTGGGGCCTGGAAGCGGCGCCGATGCTTCGGGCGCTGGGCAAATGGGCGGTCCGAAGCCAATGCCACGACCCCGGCCGCCCGGTCAGCCATGTTTCGATTATGATGTCACTACAGACCATGTTCGATCCCGCGCTGGCTCGCGACGTGGTCGCGAAGGCGGGTTTCCGGTTCGGCGACATCAGCTACACCACCGAAATCCGCGACGGTGCGATCGACGTGAAGCGCGGGCCCGCTGTTGGCTGCGATTTCACCGTGACGGCAGCGCCGGAGGAGCTTGCGGGCGTGCTCTATGGCGGCGCTCCGATCGATGCTATAAAGATCGAAGGAGACCTCGCGCTTGCCAGGCGTTTCCTGACGCTGTTCCAACTGCCGCCAAAAGTCGCCTGACACCCCGACAAACCATTGCGAACAACCCCGTCTTGAGGCGCAAAAGCCTCTCGCTTAAGGCCCGAATCGATGAACGATATTTCCAATGTGAACCCCGAAAGCCGGAGCGACACCGTGATGGCCGCGCCGGACCGGATGGTGAAGGTCCGCGAGCTGTTCGGGGTCGATTCCGACATGGAAGTGCCGGCTTTCAGCGAGGCCGACGAGCGGGTTCCCGACCTCGACCCCAGCTATGTGTTCGACGCCAATACGACTTTGGCGATCTGCGCCGGTTTCGCGAAGAACCGGCGGGTGATGATCCAGGGCTATCACGGCACTGGAAAGTCCACTCATATCGAGCAGGTGGCGGCCCGGCTGAACTGGCCAATGATCCGGATCAACCTCGACGCGCACATCAGCCGGATCGATCTTGTCGGCCGCGACGCGATCGTCCTCAAGGACGGCCAGCAGGTCACCGAATTCCGGGAAGGCCTTCTGCCGTGGGCGCTCCAGCACCCGGTGGCGCTGGTGTTCGACGAATATGACGCCGGCCGCCCCGACGTGATGTTCGTCATCCAGCGCGTGCTCGAGGCGGAAGGAAAGTTGACCCTTCTCGACCAGAACCGGGTGATCCGCCCGAACCCCTGGTTCCGGCTGTTCGCGACGACCAACACCATCGGCCTCGGCGACACCACCGGCCTCTATCACGGCACCCAGGCGATCAACCAAGGCCAGATGGACCGCTGGAACATCGTCAGCACGCTCAACTATTTGCCCGCCCAGGTCGAGGCGCAGATCGTCCTCGCAAAGTCCGGCGAATATGACAGTCCCGACGGCAAGGCGACGGTCGAAAAGATGATCAAGGTCGCGGACTTGTCGCGCCAAGGTTTCATCAACGGCGACATCTCGACGGTGATGAGCCCGCGCACGGTGATCAGTTGGGCGCAGAACGCGCTGATCTTCGGCGACATCGGCTTCGCCTTCCGGGTCTCGTTCCTCAACAAGTGCGACGAGGCGGAGCGGCCCATCGTCGCCGAATATTATCAGCGGGTCTTCGGAACCGACCTTCCCGAAAGCGCCGTCGGGGCCGCGTAGCGTGCCCGAAAGGCTCGACCTCTTCCGCCGCGCCCTTTCCGGCGCGACCCGGGCGATTGCCAGGGATCCCGACGTCGATGTGGTATTTGCGTCGGAAACGGCGTCCCCGGCCGGCCGGGCTGCGCGAGTGCCGTCGCCGGGCGCCGGGCTTGAGCCGAAGCTGGTCGCGGAGGCGCGCGGAGCCGCGGATTCGGCGGCGCTGAGGCTGCGTCATCACGATACTCGGCTTCATTCATCGCTCGCACCCGCCGATCCGGAAGCGAGGGCCGTGTTCGACGCTTTGGAAACGGCCCGTATCGAAGCGATCGGCGCCCGGTCGATGAGCGGGGTACGGGCAAATCTCGCGGAACTCGCGGACGCCCGGGTCCGAACCGACGCGATCGTTCGCGCCCGCACCGCCGAGGAAGTGCCGCTCGCCACGGCGGTCGGCCTGATCGCCCGCGAGCGGCTGACGGGCGAAGCTCCGCCAGCGTCCGCGAGGGAAGGGCTCAAGCTGGTCGAGAAATGGATCGAGGACAAAGCGGCCGCGGAGCTCGATTCGCTCGCGCTGACACTCGACGACCAGGCGGCGTTCGCCCGATTGTCTCGACAATTACTCGAAGACCTCGAGCTTGCCGCTGCTCCCGAAGAGAGCGCCGAAGACCCCGACGAGGCTGGCGAGGAGGAAGGCGACGAAGCCTCCGGTGACGAAGGCGAAGACGAAGGCGAATCGGTCCCGCAGGAAGGCGACTCCGAGATGCGCGCCGAACAAGCCGAGGACTCGGGCGACGAGACCCAGCAGGTCGAGGACTACGAGTCCGAGGACGACGAACTCGCCGATGGCGACGACACCAGCGACACCGGCCAGCCGGGCCAAACCCGGCGGAATTGGGAGCTTGCACCGCCGACCGCCTACAAGGCCTACACCACGCGCTTCGACGAAATCATCGAAGCCGGCGAACTTTGCGACGAGACCGAACTCAACCGGCTGCGCACCTATCTCGACCAACAAATCGGCGGGCTTCAGGGCGTCGTCACCAGGCTCGCCAACCGGCTCCAGCGGCGGTTGATGGCACAACAGGCGCGGAGTTGGGAGTTCGACCAGGAAGAAGGACTGCTCGACGCAGCAAGGCTGGCCCGGGTGGTCGTCAATCCGAGACACGCGCTGTCGTTCAAGATCGAGCGAGAGACCGACTTCAAGGACACGGTGGTTTCGCTCCTGATCGACAATAGCGGTTCGATGCGGGGACGGCCCATCGCCATCGCGGCGATCTGTGCGGACATCCTCGCTCGCACCCTCGAACGTTGCGGGGTCGCGACCGAAATCCTCGGTTTCACCACCCGCGCCTGGAAGGGCGGGCAAAGCCGCGAAACCTGGCTTTCCGACGGGCGGCCGGCGCATCCCGGGCGCCTCAACGACCTCCGCCACATCGTCTACAAGCAGGCGGGCGAGCCTTACCGCCGCGCGAGGCGCAACCTCGGCCTGATGATGCGCGAAGGGCTGCTCAAGGAGAATATCGACGGGGAAGCTTTGCTTTGGGCTCACCAGCGGTTGATCGCGCGGCCCGAAGAGCGGCAGATCCTGATGGTGATTTCGGATGGGGCTCCGGTCGACGATTCAACCGCGTCGGCGAACGGCGGGACCTACCTGGAGCGGCATCTTCGCGAGGTCATCGGCTGGATCGAGCAAAAGTCGCCGGTCGAGCTGGTCGCGATCGGAATCGGGCATGACGTGACCCGCTATTACGACCGGGCGGTGACGATCATGGATGCGGAACAGCTTGGCGGAGCAATGATCGAGCAGTTGGCGCGCCTGTTCGAGATACCCTGAATCAATGAGCCCGGCGCAATCTCTTGCACCGGGCTCACCCTCGAATACGCGACGCGAGGGAGCTTTTGGGCGACATCTCTGCCGCGCCATGGCGGGCAGGGAGAAAGGGGGAAACCCTGCCACGTCTCGGCCTTATGCCCGAGTCGCGGCAAATGGACGCTGAACCGCTTTTGCAGCCGGCATTCAGCTAATCCTCCCTGCCGGCGCCGCCGGTGGGGAGGGGGGTATCACCGAAGAGTGATGGTGGAGGGGTCCCTCCGTCAGTGCTTCGCACTGCCACCTCCCCATTGCTTCGCAACAGGGAGGAAGGATTAGGCCGCCGCTGCTTCGCTTTGCTTTTTCGTGATCTCGCGCTTGAGCTTGCGGGCCTTGAGCGACAGCTTGTCGTCCGAGGTCTTCAGGAGCCAGTTGTCGAGACCGCCGACATGCTCGACCGACCGGAGGCCGTGGGTCGAAACGCGAAGCTTCACGCTCCGCTCGAGGGCGTCGGAAATCAGCGTGACGTCCTGCAGGTTCGGCAGGAATACCCGCTTGGTCTTGTTGTTGGCGTGGGAAACATTGTTGCCCACCTGCCGGCCCTTGCCGGTCAGCTCGCAAACGCGCGACATGGTCTGATCCTGATTTTTGCCGGGCTACAAGAGCCCCGAAATTGCGGTGTGCCCGTTACCCTCTGCTCCCCGGCTCGTCAATGGAGGGGGAGAAACTAACCAGGCCAATGGGCGTTGCCTTTTTTCCGGAGCCGGCCAGGAACACAAGAATGAGAGCAATCATCCTGATCCTGATCCTCGTGGTCATCGGATTCATCATCGCGGTCGCCAGCGGCTTCCTTCATATCAGCCAGACCCGGACCGCAGCGGCCCCCGATGTGAACGTCACCGGAACCGGGGTTAGCGCAAGCGGCGGCCGGACTCCGGCGTTCGACGTCGAAACTGGGTCGGTCTCGATCGGGACCAGGGAGCGTCAGGTGAGGGTCCCGAGCCTCCAGGTGAATCCGCCGGATGGAAACCAGCAGGATGAGAACGCGGCCGCCAACGCGCAATAGCATGACAGTGCCGGGCGCGCGGGCTACCCGGTCTGGATGAGCTTTCCGCTTCCCTTGCCAATGCGCCGAGCCCTCGATCTTGCGGCAGAGGCCGCGGCAGCGGGTGAAGTGCCGGTCGGCGCCGTCATAACTCTCGGCGACGATATTATCGCCGAGGGGAGAAATGCCATGCGGGGCTCGCTCGATCCGACCGCTCATGCCGAAATCGTGGCGATCCGGGCCGCCGCCGAGGCCCTGGGCCGGCCGAGGCTGGAGGGCTGCATCCTGTGGGTCACTCTCGAGCCCTGCGCGATGTGCGCGGCCGCGGCATCGCTCGCCCGGGTCGATTCCGTGCGCTATGCGGCGGACGATCCTAAAGGTGGGGGGGTCGCTCATGGAGCGCGGGTGTTTTCGCAACCGACCTGCAATCACCGTCCCGACGTTCTCGCAGGGATTGGCGAAGGCGAGTCGGTAGCCTTGCTCAAGGGTTTCTTCGAGGAGCGCCGGGGCTGACCAACGCGAGCCGCTTGCTGGACGGCGCATTTGCGGGCAAGAACTCGCCGCCGCAATGAGCGACCAACTCTCCTCATTCCCCTGGATCGATGTCGTCATCATCCTGGCGTTGATCGTCCTCAATGCGTTGCTTGCGATGAGCGAAATGGCGATCGTTTCGTCCCGCGAAGCGCGGCTCAGGGCGATGGCCCGAAACGGAAGCAGCGGCGCCCAGTGCGCGCTCGATCTCTCGGCCGATCCGGGCCGGTTTCTTTCGACCGTCCAGACCGGGATTACGCTGATCGCGATTATCGCTGGCGCCTATTCGGGCGCTAGTCTCGGCGAGCCGACCGCCCAGCGGCTTCAGGCGCTGGGGCTCGATCCCGACTTGGCTCAAAACGTCGGATTCGGGCTGGTGATCGTCCTCGTCACCTTCGTGTCGCTCGTGGTTGGGGAGCTCGTTCCAAAGCAATTGGCGCTCCGGTCTCCGGAGCCGATTGCGGCTCTCATTTCGCGACCGATGCTCCTGCTTTCGAAAGTGGCGGCTCCGTTCGTTTGGCTGCTCGACAGCACCAGCGCACTGGTATTCCGAATGCTCGGGCTCAATCGCGAATCGGACAACGCAGTCACCGCCGAAGAACTTCACCTCGTCGTCGCCGAAGCCAAGACCGCGGGGGTGCTCGAGGAAAACGAACGGGCGATCATTTCCGGGGTGGTCCGGCTCGCCGACCGGCCGGTCCGCGAAGTCATGACTCCGCGAACCGAGGTCGACTGGATCGACATCTCGGCAACCGGAACCGATCTCCGAAAAGCGCTGAAGGAAACGCCGCACAGCCGGATTCCGGTCGCCGATGGGTCCATCGAAAACATTGTCGGCGTGGTCCAGCTCCGCGACCTGCTTGATGCGATGCTCGACAAAAAGCCGCTGAGCCTGAAACGGCTGGCGCGGCCGGCTCCGGTCGTTCCCGATTTGATGGACGCGATGGACGCGCTCGCGGTGCTTCGCTCGGCCGAGGTTCCGCTTGCCCTGGTCCTCGACGAATATGGCCACTTCGACGGAATCGTCACTCCGGGCAGTATCATCGCCGCCCTCGCGGGCACTTTCCGCCACGATATCGACGAAGGCGAGGAACCGGATTTCGTCGAGCGGGAGGACGGAAGCTATCTCCTTTCCGGCGCGGCGAGCGCCGACGTGCTGTCCGACCGCCTCGGGATTCAGCTACCCTCCGACCGCGATTTTTCGACGATCGCAGGCTTCGCGTTGGAGGTCCTGAAACACCTTCCCGAAGTCGGGGAGAAATTCGTTCACGACCGCTGGACGTTCGAAATCGTCGACATGGATGGGCGCAAGATCGACAAGCTCATTGCAGCCCAAAAAAAGCGCGTCCGCAAGGAACCGCAGCCCTCGGAGTAAGCGCGCCTAGAGCTTTCCGAACCTCTGCTCGAACCCGTCCTGGTCGCCTCGGGCGAGATATTCGGCCTGGAGTGGGACCTGGTCGCGCTCAAGTCGTCCCTTGAACGCCCCGAGATGCTGGTCGAGCCTGTCGAGATCGCCGTCGCTAAGTCGCGCGAGCTGGTCGAAGCGGGTGACCCCGAGATCGTTGAGCAGCCTCGCGAATTTCGGCCCGACCCCTTTCAACTGCGTGAGGTCGTCGGGCGGCCCTGACGCGCCCGGAAGGTTCTCGTGGACCGGGGCATTGATGAATTGTCCGCTGATATCACCGATCGCGGCGGCGGCTTCAGACGCGATTCCGCGACCTTCATGGTCCTGCGGCGCCTGCATGTGCGGCCGGACCGGCGCGTCTTCCTGCGTGAGCCGAATGCGCTGGCGGGGCCTGAGGAGAATGATTGCGGCCAGGACGATCACCACGACAGCGACGGCAATCACGGGCCAGTAAGCGTTCAGGAAATCCATTCGGTCACCATCTCCACTGCGCGTTGTAGCGACGCCTGAGGGTAATCACATAAGCGAGGGCGAGGCCAGCGAGGAACCCCGCAACCGAGGCAATCGCGGCCTCCAGCAACAATGGAAGACCTCCCGACTGCGACCATGTTGCCCGGCTTACCCCAGGCACTTCGCTCAGGATTCGAACCAGCTCCGAGCGCTGGAAATCGTCCGCCGGGCCGGACAGCAGCAGGCGGCGGGTCAGCGGGCCTTCGTGAAGCCGCGCGGTGACTTGGGTCATCTCGTAAGACACGAGCGTGTCCCGGGCGGTGGCCTCCACGGTCCGGTTGAACCGGTCGGCCGCGCCCATCGGCCCGTGCCAGAGCGCGGTCCCGCCGATCGAGAGCAGAAGCGCGACTGCCCAGATCCAGCGGCGCTTTCGCCAGAATCCGACAATCCCGCCAACGAGGCCGAGTGCAATGCCAAGCGCGAACACCGGCCAGAAGTAGGTCCACAACGGGCTCACCTCTTTGCCCGCTCGATTTCGCGCCAGCCGATGTCGCGCCGGAAGAATCCGTCGGCGAAGTCGATCTCGTCAACCGCCCGATAGGCGCGGGCTCGGGCATTGGCGAAAGTGTCGGCGGTCGCGGTCACCGCGAGCACACGGCCGCCCTTGGCGACAAGTCCGTTCTCGCCGTTCGCAGTGCCTGCGTGGAAAACGGTAACTCCTTCGATCTGCTCGGCGGCTTCCAGCTCGCGGATGAGCCCGCCGCTCACCGGCGTTCCCGGATAGCCCCGAGCGGCGACAATCACCGTCACCGCGTGCCGCGACGAAAGCCGCGGTCGGATTTCGCCCAGGCGACCGCTTGCAACCCCCAGCAGCAACTCGGCGAAATCGCCTTCGACTCGCGGCATGATCGCCTCGCATTCGGGATCGCCGAAGCGAACATTGTATTCGATCAGCTTTGGCCCGGCGCCGGTAAGCATCAGTCCGGCATAAAGCACGCCGGAGAAAGGCGTTCCCGCGGCCGCCAGGGCCCGCGCCGTCGGAAGGACGATTTCCTCCATCGTCCGCCGCTCGAGTTCCGGAGTCATCACCGGCGCGGGGGTGTAGGCGCCCATCCCGCCGGTGTTGGGCCCGGTGTCGCCTTCGCCGACCCGTTTGTGGTCCTGGGCGGTGGCGAACAGAACCGCCGTTTCGCCGTCGACGAGAGCGAACAGGCTCGCTTCCTCGCCCTCCAGATATTCCTCGATCACCAGCGGCGAATCGCCCGCCTCCGCAATCGCCTCTTCGGCTTCGGCGCGCGTGGTCGCGACCGTCACGCCCTTCCCCGCCGCAAGCCCGTCCGCCTTGACGACAACCGGAATTCCGAAGCGCTCGAGCGCCGCCAGCGCCTCTGCCGCAGTTTCCGTCCTGACGTAACCGGCGGTCGGGATCCCATTCGCCTCGCAGAGGTCCTTGGTGAAACCCTTCGAGCCCTCGAGCTGGGCGGCGGCGGCATTGGGGCCGAAAACTGCGATATTCGCTGCCCGGAGAGCATCGCCGACTCCAGCGACGAGCGGCGCTTCCGGGCCAATCACGACGAGGTCGATCGAGCGCCCTCGAGCGAGGCCGACGACCGCCTGGGCATCGCAAGGGTCGATCTCCACGCATTCGGCCCACCGTGCGATTCCGGGGTTGCCGGGAGCAGCGACCAGCGCTTCACAGCTCGGCGATTGCCTCAGCCGCCAGGCAAGGGCATCTTCCCGACCGCCCGAACCGAGTAGAAGTATTTTCAATGGATCTCCCCGACGACACGCGCTCCGGTCTGTTAGCCAACGTGCCGCCCGGCGACAATTCGCCTGCGCTGAGTGTCGGCGAGCTCGCCGGTTCGTTGAAGCGGCTGATCGAAAGCGAGTTCGGCCAGGTCCGGGTCCGCGGCGAGATTTCCGGATTCAAGCGCCACAGCTCGGGTCATTGCTACTTCTCGATGAAAGACGAGACCGCCTGCATCGACGCCGTGATCTGGCGCGGCAATGCCGGTTCGCTCGCCTTCCGCCCCGAAGACGGCGCCGAAGTCATCGCAACAGGCAAGATGACCACTTACGCCGGCCGCTCCAAATATCAGCTTGTGGTGGAGCGGCTCGAGCTCGCCGGCGAAGGTGCGTTGATGGCGCTTCTTGAACGGCGGAGGAAAGCGCTCGCCGCCGAAGGCCTGTTCGACGAAAACCGCAAGCGCAAGCTTCCCTTCCTTCCCAAGGTGATCGGGGTCGTCACTTCGCCGACCGGGGCCGTCATCCGCGACATCCTCCACCGGCTGGAGGACCGCTGCCCGACTCATGTCCTCCTGTGGCCGGTGCCGGTCCAGGGGGAGGGTGCTTCCGCGAAGATCGCGGCGGCGATCCGCGGCTTCGCGGCTGTCGGCGAAGGCGACCCGATTCCTCGTCCCGACCTGCTGATCGTTGCCCGGGGCGGTGGCTCGATCGAGGATTTGTGGGCTTTCAACGAGGAGGAGGTCGTCCGCGCGGCCGCCGAGTCTCCGATTCCTCTCATCTCCGCGGTCGGCCATGAGACCGATACCACCCTTATCGACCATGCATCGGACCGGCGCGCGCCTACCCCCACCGCGGCCGCGGAGATCGCGGTTCCGGTCAGGGCCGAGCTGTTCGCCTTTGTCGAAGAGCTTGGCCGGAGGGCTGGCAATTGCCTGTCGCGGATGGCCGACCGCGCACGCGAGCGGCTGGAGTTGACGGTTTGCCGGTGGCCGCAGCCGGAGGCGCTGTTCGCACCCGCCGCGCAGCGGCTGGATGAGATCGGCGACCGGCTCCCGCGGGCGCTCGCCTCGCGCGCGGGCGACGCGCGCGCGAATCTCAATGCCGTCGCTCCGCGCCTGCGTCCCGAGCTCCTTCTCGACCGAATTAGCCGAGCGTCCGAGAGGCTCGAGTCGCTGTGGAAGATGGCGCAACTGGTCCATCCCGACCGGCCGCTGTCGCGCGGTTTCGTGCGAGTGACCGACCGCGCCGGGAAGACTCTTGGCCGTGCCGCCGACGCGATTGCGGCCAAACTTATCACGCTTCGTTTCGGCGACGGCGAGGTGCAGGCTTCGACTGAATCCGGCTCGGCACCGGTTGAGCGCAAGCGCCGCACTTCTTATGTTGCTCCGCAGCGGGGATTGTTCGACGACGGCGACTGAGGGAGACGATTTGCAATGCTGATGAGCGGAAGCGGCGTTCCGGCGCGAGTGCGCTACCTTCCCGGGACGTTCCGGGTGCTCAGCAACGGCGATCACGTCCTGTGCGCGATAACCGGCGCTCGAATCCCCCTCAATGACCTCAAATATTGGAGCGTCGACCGGCAGGAAGCCTATGTCGACGCCGATGCAAGCCTGACGGCGGAGAAGCGCGCAGGGAAGCTCTAGCGGCCGGTCAGCCGACCCGCTTCACCTTGATCCCGCTTTGCCCCTTGATGCTCAGCCAGAAGGTGCCGAGCGAACCTCTTTTCACGGTGACCTGCTTTCCCGGTCTCGGATCGAGCCCGGGGTAATCGTCCGTCTGGCTCCAGACAGAGCCATCGGCGAGTGTGATGAGAAGGCCGCCTTCGGGGTTGCGGCCGGCGCTCCTGATCGTGCTCTCGATCTGCTTCACCTCATCGTCGCCGCCGCCGAACAGGCCGCCGAAATCGGGAATCGAGAATCCGAATAGCGTCCGCTTCGCGGCGCGGGCTTTCTCCCGGTCGACGAAGACCAGGTTTTTCGCATCGATTGCCGAAGCCATGGCCGCTGTCTCGCGATCGAAGCAGGCGAGCCGCTGGTCCGCCGCCGCGATCGAGCGGCAGTCCATCAACCGCTGGACCTGCGCCGGATTTCCGGTCTGAACCGGTTTCGCAGCCTGTGCCGAACCTGCGGCAGCCAAAGCACAAGCACCCGCAACCAATGGAAATTTGCCCATTTCAATCCTCATGAATCCAGCGTCTCCACCCCACTTTCTAGCCCGCAATCGGGCCGAGAGGAACGCTGTTGCAAATTTGATACAGCGCATTGACAACTTCATTGGATTGACCCGCCAAGCGTTGCCAGCGGCTTGGGGCTTAACTTATCAACAGGGGCAGTTCGGCAGTTCTGACTGTCGCGCCATGGCGGCCGTGCTCGGTGGCACGGCCCTATAAGGGGATGGTTTTATGAAGCTCGATTTCCGTCAGCGTCTTCTCGCAACGACGCTCCTCGTCGGCGCCAGCGCGGTCGCCACGCCTGCTTTCGCGCAGGACACGAACCCGAACACGAACCCGCCTGACACCAGCGCGGTTCCGACGATTCCGCAGACCACTGCCCCGGTTGAGGGCACTGAGGTCCCGAGCTCCTCGGCAACGGGTGAGCCGGTCCGTCGTCAGCAGGACATCATCGTTACCGGTTCGCGTATTCCGCAGCCGAACCTCGAATCGGCCAGCCCCGTTACCGTCGTCACCAGCCAGGAAGTGAAGGTTTCCGGTACGACCCGTACGGAAGACCTCATCAACTCGCTGCCGCAGGTGTTCGCGACCCAGGGTTCGAACATCTCGAACGGCGCGAGCGGAACGGCCACCATCGACCTTCGCGGTCTCGGCTCGAAGCGCAGCCTCGTTCTGGTCAACGGCAAGCGCCTTCAGGCTGGTGATACCGGCAACCCGGTCGCCGACATCAACTTCGTCCCCGCCGTTATGATCAAGCGGGTCGACGTTCTGACCGGCGGTGCATCGTCGGTGTACGGTGCTGACGCGGTCGCGGGCGTCGTCAACTTCATCATGGACACGACCTTCACCGGCTTCCGCATCGACGGCCAGGCCAGCGTGTTCAACCACAAGAACCGCGCCGCTGATGATATCATCGCCGCGAACACCGATCGCGGGTTCCTTCCCCCGCGCGGCTGGAGCACCAACGGCGGCGCCCAGGACATCGCCGGCGTGTTCGGCGCAGCGTTCGACGACGGCCGCGGCCACGTCACCGCTTATGCGACCTACCGCACGCAGGATCCGGTTCTTCAGTCGACCCGCGATTATTCCTTCTGCGCGCTGTCCGGACGGACGCAGAACGCGATCAACGCCAGCGCCGACAAGCGCCACTTCAACTGCTCGGGTTCGCTGACATCGGCGACCGGCACGTTCCTCCAGTACGACCCGAACCGCGGCTATCGGTTCATCGACAACTTCCAGGTCCAGGGGAACGAGTTCGTCAACTACTACACGGCGTTCAACTTCAACCCGTACAACTACTTCCAGCGTCCTGACGAGCGCTATACGTTCGGTGCGTTCGCCGACTACGAAATCAGCCCGGCGTTCAAGCCTTACGCCGAGTTGATGTTCATGGACGACCGTTCGGATGCGCAGATCGCTCCGTCGGGCGACTTCGGCAACACCAACCGGCTGGCATGCGACAACGCACTGTTGTCCCCGCAGCAGCTGGATCGCCTGTGCGGTACCTACACGCAGGGTGGCGTGGCGTATGACCCGACGTTCCTCGACACGCTCAACGGGATGAACAACGTCCGTCAGACGTTTACCTACATCCTTCGCCGTAACGTCGAGGGCGGTGGCCGTGACGACGATATCCGCCATACGGATTATCGTATCGTCGCCGGCATGCGCGGCGATGCAACTCGCGGCATCTCGTACGACGCTTACTACCAGTTCGGTCGTACGCTCCGGAACGAGACCTATCTCAATGACTTCTCGGTCACTCGTCTCGGCCGCGCGATCGACGCGATCGCGGTCGATCCGACCACTGGCCTGCAAGTCGCTCCGGGAACCCCGGGCGCGGAAATCATGTGCCGCGCCACTTTCACCGGCCTTGATCCGAACTGCGTCCCGTACAACATCTTCGCTGCTGGCGGGGTGACGGCGGACGCTCTGAACTACCTTCAGACTCCGGGCTTCCAGCGCGGTATCATCAACGAGACCATCGCCCACGCCGACTTCACCATCAACGGTGACGAATATGGCTGGCGTATGCCTTGGGCCGAGACCGGAATCGGCATCAACATCGGCGCCGAGTATCGCAAGGAAAGCCTGGACTTTAAGGTCGACAACCAGTTCTCGACCGGCGATCTCGCCGGCCAGGGCGGTCCGACCCCGTCGGTCCAGGGTCAGTTCGACGTTCGCGAACTCTTCGGTGAAATCCAGCTTCCGATCGTGGAGCACAACTTCATCGACCAGTTCACGGTCACCGGCGGTTACCGTTATTCGAACTACCATGTCGCCGGAAACAGCTTCAACACGGACACCTACAAGCTGCAGGCTGAGTTGGCGCCGATCCGGGACATCCGGTTCCGCGGCAGCTACAACCGGGCGGTTCGTGCGCCGAACATCGTCGAGCTGTTCTTCCCGCAGTCGCTGGGGCTTTCGGGTACGGTCGATCCGTGCGCCGGCGCCGCTCCGGTTGCGTCTCTCGCTCAGTGCCAGCTTACCGGCGTGAGCGCCGCTCAGTACGGGCTTATTTCGGCGAACCCGGCCAACCAGTACAACGGCCTGTTCGGCGGCAACCCGAACCTGTTGCCTGAAAAGGCCGACACCTGGACTGCCGGTGTCGTTCTTCAGCCGCGGTTCGTTCCGGGCCTCGCGCTGACCGCCGACTATTTCAACATCAAGGTGAAGAACCTGATCGGCGGGCCGGCGTTCAACACTGTGTTGAATGACTGCCTGGATGGAGACGCGACTTCCTGCGCCCTGATCCATCGCAACACCAACACGGGTTCGCTGTGGCAGGGTGCCGATCTCGCGACGGCCGGTTACATCATCCTCACGAACCAGAACTTCACTGGTACCGGCCTGTTCACCAAGGGCTTCGACTTCCAGGGTAACTACTCGCGTCGTCTTGGCGGCGTTGGAACCCTGAACCTGGCCTTCGTTGGAACGCTCGTGACCAAGCTCGGAACCCCGACGGACAGCCGCCCTGGCACGTTCGCCGGATCGACCCCGAGCCCGAAGTGGAGGCACACCCTCCGCGTCGGCCTGACGATGCCGAACGGCCTCGGCGTGTCGGCTCGTTGGCGGCACTTCGCCGGCGTGAACTGCAACCCGGCCCTCGACTCCGGTTGCGGCTCGGTCGCGAACCCGATCCCGGGCAACCTCCGTATCAGCGCACAGGACTACTTCGACCTGTCGTTCACGGCTCGCCTGGCGCAGCGTCTCAACCTGCGCATCGGTGCGAACAACATCTTCGACAAGGACCCGCCGATTGCGGGCAGCCAGTCGATCCCGGCCGGCTTCGGCAACGGCAACACCTATCCGCAGGTGTACGATGCCCTCGGCCGCTACCTGTTCGCGGGCTTCACGGTCGACTTCTAAGTCGCCGCGAAGAGGCAAAGATTGCGGCGGGTCTCCTCGGAGGCCCGCCGTTTTCTTTTGAAGGAAGCGTTGATTTTGTTTCGGCCCTCGGCACAATCCCGGCTGTGAGAATGTCAGCCCTGGAGACCGAAGCCGACAAGGCCGCTGCTGCCGGAGATCTCGCTGCGGCCTGCCGCTCGCTTGAACAGGCGGCGGCAGGAAGCGGCGCCACCCTCGAGCTCTGGATGAAGCTGAGCGCGGTGCGCCGGGCGCTCGGGAATCTGCAGGGCGCCATCGAGGCGATCGATCGGGGACTGGCTTTGTCTCCGCTCGACTTTTCCGCCCTGCTTGCACGGGCGATGCTTCTCGAGCGCACTGGAAGCCCCCAGGCGGGGTCGGCTTTCAGCAAGGCGGTCGCCCAGCTTCCCGCTGGCGAAGAGGTCCCTCGGGCGATGGCGCCCGCGGTCGAGCACGCAAAGAAGCGGGCCGCCGAACACCAGGCGGCCTACGAAGCCCGGCTCCTGCAAAGCGTTCCAACCGACCTGACGGCGCCGGAGCGAAGGAGGCTCGAGCGTTTCGCGTCGAATACCTCCCGGCGGACCCGGCATTTCCATCAGGAGCCCGTCAGCTTCCATTTCCCAGAGATGCCCGAAATCGAGTTCCATGACCTCGAACAGTTCCCGGGCATCGACCAGCTCGAAGCCGCGACCGACGAGATCCGTGCCGAATATGAAGCCCTTGTGAAGCTCAAGACGGCCGAGCTCGTGCCCTACAGCCAGTACCCGGACCACGTCCCGCTCGCGCAGTGGAAGGAACTCAACAACAACCGCGACTGGACCGCGATCCACCTTCTCCAGAACGGCAAGCGGGTGGAAGCCAACGCAAAACATTGTCCGAGGACGCTGGAGCTTCTCTCGAACCTCCCGCAAGCGCAGATCCCGGGCGCCTCTCCCAACGCGATGTTCTCGCTGCTCGCGCCGCATACGCACATCCCGCCCCACACGGGGGTCGCCAATGTCCGCCTGGTGTCCCACCTCGCGCTGATCGTGCCCGAAGGCTGCGGCTTTCGGGTTGGCGCGACGACCATTGAATGGAAAGTTGGAAAAGCTTTCGTGTTCGACGACACGATCGAGCACGAGGCGTGGAACGACAGCGACGAGCTTCGGGTGGTGCTTATCTTCGACCTCTGGGCGCCCAGCCTTCGGCCTTCCGAGCGGGATGCAATCGCCCGGGTCATTTCCGCCGCCGGAGTAAGCTTCAAGGGCGCGTGATCGTCCGCCCGCCCTCGCGGGCACAGTCACTTGATTTGTCGCCATAGTCGGGCGATGACCTGACGGGGCAGCCCACGATCGCTGCCCGACACGCATTGGCTGGACATGGACAAGCGCTTCTCAAAGCCGCTGCTGCGGCTTCCGATCCACTTCTCCGCGGAGAAGCTTGCCGAAGAGGTGAGGGCACTCCCCGCGTCCGCCTGGACCGCGCATCCACAGCATTTTCCGGGCAACAGCGCCGTTCGGCTGATCACTGCGGGCGGCGAAGCGACCGACGCGATCGAAGGCGCGATGGCGCCGACTCCGCAGCTTCTTGCCTGTCCCTACATGATGCAGATCATGGACAGCATCGGCTCCGTCTGGGGGAGGAGCCGGCTGATGGCTCTGGCCCCTGGCGGGCAGGTCCCGCTTCACGTCGACAGTCATTATTATTGGCGCACCCACATCCGTATTCACATCCCGGTGATTACCAACCCGCAAGTGTCCTTCACTTGCGGGGGTGAATCGGTCCACATGGCGGCGGGCGAATGCTGGGTGTTCGATTCCTTCCTCAAGCACGAGGTCCACAACCGAGGTAGCGAAACCCGGGTCCATCTCGTGCTGGACACGGTCGGCGGCGGGCGCCTCTATGATCTGATCGACGCGGCGGAGTCCGGCACCGAGGACATGGAATTCGTCGAGCCGTCCGGAGCAGCGACTCCCCGGCTGGGCTTCGAGAAGGTGAACCTGCCCCAGGTCATGTCGCCGTGGGAAATCCGCTGCCACGTCGACTTCATCATGAGCAGCGCGCTCGACCATCCCAAGCTCGAAGCAGTGCAGAAAAGGATTGGCCGGTTCATCGAGGATTGGGCGGCGCTTTGGGCGCAGTTCGGCGATGATGAGCGCGCCGCCGGGCTTTACGGACAGCTGTTGGCGGCGGTCCGGCGCGATATCGCGCGGGAAGGCGCCGAGGAAATCCGATTGAGGAACGAAGTCCTGATGCAGCATATCTTCGAGCGCCTGATCGTCGAAGTGGCGCTCCAGGCCGCGAGGCGGCCTCGCCCGCAATCGGCCGGCCTCGCCTTGCGCAAAGCCTCGTAGCGCGCTGCCCGACCGCAGCCGGAGCCGCCAAACCAGCCGATGATCATTTCCGAAAGCCTCAAATTCATCTTCGTCGCCATTCCGAAGACGGGGACTCACTCGATCCGCCGCGCCCTCCGTCCGCACATGAGCGCCGAAGACATGGAGCAGGTGCGCCTGTTTGAGGAGAAGAAGTTTCCGATTCCGGAACTCGCCAATCTCCGCCACGGGCACATCAGCCTCGCGCAGCTCAAACCGCATCTCGAACCGTCGAATTTCGAAAATTATTTCAAGTTCGCATTCGTCCGGAATCCGTTCGACCGCTTCGTTTCCTATTGCGCCTTCATGACGCGCAAGGGCGGAGAGTTCGAAAAGGATCCCAAGCGAATCATGTGGTACATCCTGCGCGATCCGGGACCGCGCTCGCACATCCTGTTCCAGCCTCAATGCAGCTTCGTCGTCGGGGCCGATGGCAAGCCGCTCACGGATTATATCGGCCGGGTCGAGCAGATGCAGAACTCGTATGACGAGATATGCGACAGGATCGGGATCCCGCGCTCGAAACTCGAAAAGACCAACGAATCCAGGCGTTCGGACTATCGCCAATATTATGACGACGCGCTCATCGACGGGGTCGCCAAGCTCTATGCGCGTGACTTAGAATTGTTCGGCTATGAATTCTAAGCTGCAGGTCCCGCCCAATCCTCGAAAGACGAAGACCGTCCGGAGGCTTGGGAAGGTCGATGTTTCGGCGCTTCGCGATGCTGTCCTGGGTTTTCCAGAGGCCATGTGGGATCAGGAGAACGCCTCCAAGCCCAACCGTTTTGCTGCTCTCGACGCGACCAGGCACATTGTCTTCCGTTTCGTCGCCAATCTCTATGACTGGCGGACGTCCTATGATCGGCCGCTGTGGAACGAATGGAGCCACCTGCTTCTTCCGGTGCTGACCGAGGCGACCAGGCCCTACGGCTATGCGCGCGGGACCTTCCCGAGGGTGATGCTGGCGCGGATGGCGCCGGGCGGGATCATCCATCCACACAAGGATGCGAGCCCTTCCGCCAAATGGCCGCACAAGATCCATATTCCCCTGCAGACCAACGACGGCGTCACCTTCTTCGTCGACGATCAGCCGTTTCATCTTCCCGAGGGTGAGGCGGTCGAGGTGAACAATATGGGCAAGCATGCGGTCGAGAACCGCGGGTCGACCGACCGGATTCACCTGATTTTCGAATATTATGATCTCGACCAGCCGGAACCCGACTGGGCGCTGGCGTTGTGGGAAAGCCAGGCCGACGCCAGCCGTCAGGCTTCGTAACCGAGCGCCTCGATCCACGGTTTGAGGATCGGCAGGACCGGACCAAGCTCTTCCGAATAGTTCCGCCACCGTTCGACCGCGCGCTTGTAAATCGGCTCGCTCACCTGGGAATAGCTCGGAGTCTTGATGAACCCGCGTTTCTCCGCCGCCGGGCGGTTGTCGACGAGAGTCTCGGACCAGGCGATGCCGAGGAACTCCGCGACCCGCTGCATTTGCGGCTTCGGCTCCTCCACCAGCGCTTCGTAGCGGACGTCGAGGACGGTTAGCGGGAGCAGCTCGCGGCTCCGGGTCCACAGCTGCATCATCGCGTCGTAAAGCCGGGCGGTGCCTTCGAGCGTGAGGAAGGTGCTGCCAATGTCGGTCGGCTGGAACCGATTCATGAAGCAGCTGAGGACGACATCGCACGGGTGGCGGGACAGGAAGATGATCCGCGCTCCCGGAAACAGCCGGTGGATGAGCGGCGCCGCGCCGAGCGCGAACGGGAACTTGTCGAGCAGCAGCTTCCCCTTCGAATCGGGCAGGTAGCTCTCCGCCTCCTCGAAATAGGTGCTTCGAAGTTCGGCCACGTCGCCGGCACCAAGGCCGGCAATCCGGTCGAACGCGCCGATCCGCGCCGACACGTGCGTCAGCATCGGATTTTCCTCCGACACCGCGATCCCCGGATCGTTCATCAGCAACGTGTCGAGCAACGTGGTACCCGATCGCGGAAAGCCGATCAGGAACGCCGGCTCGCGTTCTGGAGGGGGCAATTCGGGCCAGCGGTCGACCCAGTCGCGGGTGAGAACGTCGGTCCGCCGCTCGCGGAAGGTCGCGAGGTAATCGGCGGCCTTTGCTGCCGGGTCATGAGCGGCGAAAGAGTCGATCCTGTTCATCTCCTCGAACGCGCGAAAAGCGGCCTTGGAATCGCCAAGGCGGTCATTCGCCTGGCCGAGTATCTGTGCCCGGGTTGCGGAATCGACATCCGCGGGCGCCGCCTCCGCGAGATCGAGCGCACGCTTCATGTCGCCGAGCCGGTAGGCCGCGCGCGCGCGAAGCAATGGGAGCTTTGGGGACGATGGAGCGGCCTGCTCCAGCTTGGCGATCGTTTCCTGCAGGGCATCGATCCGGTTCGCCCGCTCTTCGAGATCGGCGAGCGCGACCAGTGCCGCTTCCTGTCCCGGCTGGCGCTCGAGCGCCTGCTCCAAAGCCGCGACCGCGCGATCCGGCTGTCCTTCCAGGTCTTCGATCCGAGCCGCGGTGATCAGGCCGCCGGGATCGCGGGCGGCGGCCGCGTAAAGCTTGGGCAATTCCCGGTCCGCCAAGCCCGCCTGAGAGACCGCTTCGGCCCATTTTTCCCCAAAACTGGAGTGGCCGGGGCGCAGGCGAAGCGCGTTGGCCAGCGCCGCTTCAGCTCCAGGCGCATTGCCGGTAATGAGCAGCGAGACTCCAAGATTGCCCCAGCTTTCGAAATCGCGAGGGTCCAACTCCACGGCGTCCCGAAGCAAAGGGATTGCACGCTCGTGGTCGCCGCGCCGCGCGGCGATGGTCGCGCTTAGCCGCGTCCGGTCTCTCGGCTGGAGCCCGTCCAGGAGCAACTCCGCCTCGTCGAGTTCGCCAAGCGCCACCAGGATTCGGGCAAGCTCGGCACGGGCGAGAGGATCGCGGGGCTCGAGCTCGACGGCCTTGCGAAGCTGGTCCGCGGCCTCCGGCAATTCGGATCGGCGGACATGCAGCATCCCGGCGAAAAACCGCAGCCCGGCATCGTCCGGCTGCTTTGCGATTGCCTCCGTGGCGGTTGCAAGAGCACCGTCGAAATCGCCTTGCCGGGCCTGTTCGATCGCCCTTTGGCCCGCGGGGGAAACTTCGGTCATTGGCACCTTCTATTCACACCGGGCGCGATGCCAATGGCGGTTGGGAAATTAGCGGGTGCGCCGGGTCCCGCCGGAGGCTAGCTTGCCACGCTATGGCGGACGCTATCGGAACGACATTGAGCGAAGACGAGCTGTTCGATCTCGCATCCGAGACTCTGGAGTCGGGCGACCCGGAGAAGGGGCTGGCGCTGCTTTCGCCGGCAATGAAGAGCGGGACCGGCAATTCCGGCCTGTGGCACCTCCACGGCTTGCTTCTTCGCCGGCTCGAGCGGCGCGAGGAAGCGATCGAGTCGCTTCGCCGTGCCTCGGTGCTCGCACCGGGATCGCCGAGGATCGCGCACGCGCTCGCGCGGACCCTGTTCGAAGCCGGATTGCCGAGCCTCGAAGCCTATGGACAGGCAGTTCGGCTCGCGCCCGCCGATACCGAGGTGCTGGCCGGGATGACCTCGGCTTGCGCGGCGGAAGGGCAGGCGGGGGCAGCGATCGACGGCCTCGACCAGCTCCTGTCGCGCTCGCCCCAGTGGGTCGAAGGCCATTCGCTGCTTGCCAGGCTTCGCTGGGCACAGGGCGAGCGCGATGGGTTCACCCGAAGCTTCGAAACGGCAGTGGCCGCCCAGCCGCAAAACCTGCTGTTGTGGCGGGAGTGGCTGATCGCGCTGATGCACGCGGAGCAGTGGGACGAAGCCCGGCGAGTCATCGGGAAAGGCCGGGCGGCGGTCGGTGACAATGCGATCTTCGCCGCGAACGACGCGATCATCGCGGCCGAAACCGGCGATTGCGAGACGGCGGAAGCCTTGTTCCAGCCGTTCGTCGATGTCGACGACGCGACGGTCCAGGTCCGCCGCGTCCGCAATTACCTCCGGTGGGGGCGGCCGGCGGACGCCGACGCGATTATCTCGAACTGGTCCGCGCGGGCGGAAGCTTTCATGTTCTGGCCCTACGCCTCGATCGCCTGGCGATTGCTGGATGATCCGCGCTGGGGGTGGCTCGAAGGCGATGAGCGGTTCGTCGGAGTTTATGACATCGCCGACCGGCTTCCGCCGCTCGATGTCCTCGCCGACAAGCTTCGCGGCCTCCACTCGCTCGACGGCCAGCCGCTGGAACAGTCGCTCCGGGGCGGCACGCAGACCGAGGGCGATATCTTCATGCATGTCGACCCCGTCCTGGTGCAGCTTCGCGAGGCAATTCGGGCCACAGTCGCCGAACATGTCGCGCAGTTGCCGGAAGCCGACCCCGCTCACCCGCTGCTCGGCCCTCCACGCCAGCCCATCGGATTCTCCGGGGCCTGGTCGGTATGGCTGAAGACCGGAGGATTTCACGCCAATCACGTCCACCCGATGGGCTGGATCAGCTCGGCGCTGTACGTCGTGCTCCCGCCCGACCTCGGCAAAGGCGACGCCGGTTTCCTGACTCTGGGCGATCCCTCGTCGCCGACGCTCCAGCTGGAAATGCCGCCGTTCAGGACGGTCGAGCCGAAACCGGGACGCCTGGCGCTATTCCCGTCCTACACCTGGCACGGGACGCGGCCGTTCGGAGAGGGCGAGCGGATCACGGTGGCTTTTGACGTTGCGATTCCCGGCGGCCGCTGAGGCGAATTCGGGAAATGCGCGCGACTTGTGTTAGGATGCCTGCGAGGAGGTGGCTTATGCTCAAGTCCTTGGCGGCAATGGCCGTTTTACTATCCGCGACTGCGTCGGCGCAGGCTGTCACATCCTATCGGACCAACAATCCCGCACCGATCAAGGGCGATGCGAACAAGATCGTGTGCCAGAAGGAAGAGACCATCGGCACCCGGCTCGGCGGCAAGAAGGTGTGCCTGACCGTAGCCGAATGGCAGGCGCGCCAGCAGGCCGATCGCGACCAGACCGAACGCGTGCAGTCCGGAACCCGCGTCTGTTCGAATCCGCCTTGCCCTTGAGGCGACTCGTGCGTTTGCCCGAATCGGCGAACTGACCTAGAATGAGCGCGGAAACGAGGTGAAGATGTTGAAGTCCATGCTTTTTCTCCCTGCCGGTGTTGCTGTCGCGATGCCCGCGGCGGCACAGACGACCGTTCAGCCGCAACCGGTTCAGACCGCCACGGCGAAATCCGACGTCAACAAGCTCATCTGCAAGAAGCAGGAAGAGATCGGCTCGCGTCTCGGCGCCAAGAAGGTCTGCCTGACCCAGGAGCAGTGGCAGGCCCGCACCAACGAGGATCGCGAGCAGATGGAGCGAGTCCAGCAGGGCGCCCGCGGCCCCAGCTCGGGCGACTGATCAAGCGTCGAATGCTTTGCCGAGCGCTCGCTTGAGCGCCGGCTCGTAATTTTCCCAACGCCCGCTGGAGCGCGAGTGAAGCCGCTCGCGTACCTGCCACACGCTCGCGGTTTTGACCGCGGCCTCGCGCTCTTGGAAGTCGAGCAGGCCGTCCTCCCAATCGAGCCCGAGGAAGTCGAGCGTCTTCCGAAGGATCTGCTCCGGCTGTTCGACCAGCGAGTCATAGTCCAGGTCGAAAATATCGTCCGGGTAGAGCGCCCTCCAATGCTCCATCAGCCGCTCGTACTCGGCGTGCCAGTGCGCGGCGTCGGCGAGATCGAGCGCGTAGGGCATGCCCGGCCCCAGATGCAGGAAAAAGAGCGACAGGAGGTTGTCGAGCCGGTTGCGCCGGGTGTGGACGATTTTGGCGTCGGGGAAGAGGGTCTTGATCAGCCCGATGTGAAGGAAATTGTCGGGCCGCTTGTCGGTGACGAATGACCCATCGCGCGTGAACGGCGCCAGCCCGTCGAGGTAGAAACGCCGCCAGCGTTCGACCGTCGGCTCCTCGGCGGAAGCCACGGCCTCGGGGTAGGGGCTGATCGTCGATACGAGCCCCGGGATCAGGTCGAGTTCGCCAGCCGGGACGATTCGGCTGTGCCCCGAGAGGATTCGCTCGACGAGAGTCGACCCCGACCGGAACATGCCCAAGATGAAAATTGCGGGCGCGTCCTGGTCGCTTCTCTGGGCCGGCTTCGGAAAAGTCGCGATCAGCCGGTCGACGAACCGTTCGTGGGCAATTCGGTCGTAGCCGGCTCCGAAGCTTTCCCGGCTGGCGCGGTTGGCCGATTCATAGGCTGCAAAAGCCTGGTCATACCGCTCCCGGCCATCGAGCAGCCGTCCCAGAGCGAAGCCGAGGTCGGCTCGCCCCGAAGGAGCGTGCTCTCGGGCAATCGCCGACTTCATGTTTTCGATGACCTCGGCCGCGGAATCCGACCCGGGCTCGATCACACCGGCAAGGCGGCTGAGCGCGAGCGCATCGTCAGGGGCAATCGCGAGCGCCCGCCTGTAGGCTTCTTCCGCCGCCCCCCGTTTCCCGCGATCCTCGTGCAGGTTGCCGAGATTCAGGAGCGCGGGGAGATAATCGGGCCTTATCTTCAACGCCGCTTCCAGCTCCGCCTGCGCTTCGTCGTGCCTTGCCAGATAATCGGACAGGATCACCGCCCGATTGAGGTGCACTTCCTCCGGATCGCGAACGCCGAGCTTCAGCGCCTCGCCATACGAAACCAGCGAATCCTCATATTGGCGCGCCTGCCGCTGCAGCCAGCCGAGGTTGTACCAGCTGTCGGGAAGATCCGGCTGGCGGGCCAGGAGCGCGCGATAAGCCGCGATCGCCTCGTCCACGCGTCCTGCCCGGCGAAGCGAGCCGGCGCGTTCGAGCAATGCGCGAGTTTCCGCGTCCATCTGCTCTGCGTAGCGGTGCGAGCCACGCGCCGGAAGGGCTTACTCGGCTGCCTCGCGAACCTCGCCGACCGGCTCCAGCACCAGCTGGCCATCGCCTTCATCGACCCGCACCGTGTCGCCGTCCTTGATCTTGCCCGACAGCAACGCATCGGCGAGCGGGTCCTGCAGATATTTCTGCACCGCCCGCTTCAGCGGCCGGGCGCCGTACACCGGGTCGTACCCCACGCGGCCAAGCCACTCGCGCGCTGCGTCGCTGAGCATGAGCGTGATCTTGCGGTCCTCCAGAAGCTTCTGGAGTCTCGCCACCTGGATTTCGACGATCGGGCCCATGTGCGCCGCGCTGAGGCGGTGGAACAGGATGATTTCGTCGAGGCGGTTCAAAAACTCCGGCCGGAAATGGGCGCGGACGACCTCCATCACCTGCGGCTCGACCTTCTCGACCGGCTCGTCCTCGCCGAGGCCCGCGAGGAATTGCGAGCCGAGGTTGGAGGTGAGGATGATGATCGTATTGGTGAAATCGACCGTGCGGCCCTGTCCGTCGGTCAGCCGCCCGTCGTCGAGTACCTGCAGCAGCACGTTGAACACGTCGCCGTGCGCCTTCTCGACCTCGTCGAACAGGACGACCTGGTAGGGGCGGCGGCGGACGGCCTCGGTCAGCACCCCGCCTTCCTCATAGCCGACATAGCCCGGCGGAGCGCCGATCAGCCGGGCGACCGCGTGCTTCTCCATGAACTCGCTCATGTCGATGCGGACCATCGCGCTCGAATCGTCGAACAGGAACTCGGCCAGCGCCTTCGTGAGCTCGGTCTTGCCGACGCCGGTGGGGCCGAGGAACAGGAACGAGCCCAGCGGCCGGTGCGGGTCCTGGAGGCCCGCGCGTGCCCGGCGGACGGCTGCCGAGACCGCCTTCACCGCGTCTTCCTGGCCGATGACGCGGGCGCCGATCGACTGCTCCATCTGAAGCAGTTTCTCACGCTCGCCCTCCATCATTCGCTCGACAGGGACGCCGGTCCAGCGGCTGACGACCGCGGCGATATCCTGGTCGGTGACTTCTTCCCGGAGCATCGCGCCCTTGGAAGCAGCCTGCGCTTCGGAAAGTTGCTTCTCCAGCTGCGGGATTCGCCCGTATTGAAGCTCTCCCGCCTTGGCGAGGTCGCCCGAGCGCTGGGCCTGCTCAAGCTCCAGCCGGGCGCCGTCCAGTTGCTCCTTGATCTTCGCTTCGCCGGCGATCTTTTCCTTTTCCGCCTGCCAGCGCTGGGTCAGCTCGCTCGACTGCTGCTCGAGATTTGCAAGCTCATTCTCAAGCTTCTCCAGACGCTCCTTCGATGCCTTGTCCGGCTCCTTCTTCAGCGCCTCGCGCTCGATCTTGAGCTGGATGATCCGGCGGTCGAGATTCTCGATCTCCTCCGGCTTCGACTCCACTTCCATCCGGATCCGGCTCGCCGCCTCGTCCATCAGGTCGATCGCCTTGTCGGGGAGGAATCGGTCGGTGATGTAGCGGTTGCTGAGGGTCGCCGCAGCGACGATCGCCGAGTCGGTGATCCGGACGCCGTGGTGAAGCTCGTATTTCTCCTTCAGCCCGCGAAGGATGGAGATCGTGTCAGCGACGGTCGGTTCGCCGACGAACACCGGCTGGAAGCGCCTCTCGAGGGCCGCGTCCTTCTCCACATATTTGCGATATTCATCCAGCGTGGTGGCGCCGATCACGTGGAGCTCGCCACGCGACAATGCAGGTTTCAGAAGGTTGCCGGCGTCCATCGCGCCTTCGCTCTTTCCGGCGCCGACCAGCGTGTGCATCTCGTCGATGAACAGGATGATATTGCCTTCGGACTGCTTCACCTCGTCGATGACGCCCTTGAGCCGTTCCTCGAACTCGCCTCGATATTTCGCTCCGGCGATCAGCGAGCCCATGTCGAGAGCCAG
>JBDZVP010000096.1:0-6088 GCA_040255765.1 Sphingomonadales bacterium
GACTCGCTCTACGTCGGCCAGCCCGACATCCGCGAAGCGAAGATGAAAGAGTGGGAAGCCGCCCATCCCGCGCCCAAGGCCGGGATCGGCCTCGTCGCCGACCATATCGAGCATATCGTCAAGATCGCCGGTCACGACCATGTCGGGCTCGGCGGCGATCTCGACGGCATCGGCTATGAGGACGCGCCGCCGGGAATGAACAGCGTCAGCGGCTATCCCTTGCTCTTCGCCGAGCTCATCCGCCGCGGCTGGAGCGACGGGGATCTCGGCAAGCTGGCCGGCGGCAACCTGCTCCGGGTGCTCCGCAAGGCCGAAGCCGTTTCCGCCTCGATGAAGGACGAGCCGCCGTCGATGGCCGCTCTCCTGGATTCGAAATGAGCGAGCCGCCTCTCAAGGCGGCGATCACGCCGGTCACGCCGCTGCAGCAGAATTGCACCCTGCTATGGTGCACGAAGACGATGCGCGGCGCCTTCATCGACCCCGGCGGCGACCTTCCGAAGCTCAAGACCGTCGCTTCGGAGGCGGGAGTCACCATCGAGAAGATCTTGCTGACTCATGGTCATATCGATCATGCCGGCGAAGCGGGCGTTCTTGCGAAGGAGTTGGGCGTTCCGATCGAGGGCCCGCACGAAGCCGACCGCTTCTGGATTTCCCGCCTCGACGACGACGGCAGGCGCTGGGGCGTCCGCGGCGCTCCGTTCGAGCCCGACCGCTGGCTGGAGGACAAGGAATCGGTCACGGTCGGCGAGCTGACCCTCGACGTCCGCCACTGCCCCGGGCACACGCCCGGGCACGTCGTTTTTCATCACCCGGAGTCGAAGCTGGCGATCGTCGGCGACGTCCTCTTCAAAGGCTCCATCGGCCGCTGGGATTTCCCGATGGGCAATCACCAGCAGCTGATCGATTCGATCACCCAGCGGCTGTGGCCGATGGGCGACGACACCGCCTTCGTGCCCGGCCACGGCCCGATGTCGACCTTCGGCTACGAGCGGCAGACCAACCCGCTCGTCAGCGACGCCGCGCTCGCGGCCTAGGCTCTCGCACTTGCAACACCGTCGAGTTGCGCTATAGGAGCCGCGGTTCGCGACGGTCCGGCCGCCACCTCGGGTACGCCCGTTGAAGTCAGGCGCGGGGCGTCGCCAATTTTTTTATGACATCAGACAGGTGCCGGAATGGCTGTCCCCAAGAGAAAAACTTCGCCCTCGAAGCGCAACATGCGCCGCAGCCATCACGCGCTGACCGCCAAGCAGTTCCAGGAATGCCCGAACTGCGGCGAGCTGAAGCTGCCGCACAACCTGTGCCCGGCCTGCGGTCATTATAACGGCCGCGAGATCACCTCGGACGAGGCGTAAGAAGCGGCTACGGCAGGCGCTGCGAACATGGAAGCAGCCCCGCGCATAGCCATTGACGCAATGGGCGGTGACAGCGGTCCCGCGGCGATGATCGCCGGGGTTGGCCGCGCGCATCGCCGCGATTCGTCGCTTCGATTCGTCATCTACGGCGACGAGCGCCTGATCCGCCCCGAGCTTGAGCAGACGCGGCACGATTCGAGCGCCATCGAGGTCGTTCACACCCCCGAAGCGATTGCCGCTACCGAGAAGCCCAGCCAGGCCATCCGCCGGGCCAAAACCACGTCGATGGGAATGGCGATCGCCGCCGTTAAGGACGGCCAGGCCGATGCCGCGGTTTCCGGAGGCAATACCGGCGCGCTGATGGCGATGTCGAAGCTTGCTCTTAGGACGATGCCGGGGATCGACCGTCCTGCCTTGGCTGCGGTTCTTCCGACACTTGGCGAAACCGACCTCGTCATGCTCGACCTCGGCGCAAATACCGAGTGCGACGCCCAGAACCTCGTCCAGTTCGCGGTCATGGGCGCGGCCTATGCACGGTGCGGCCTGAAGATCGACCAGCCACGAGTTCGCTTGCTCAACATCGGCACCGAGGAATTGAAGGGCACCGATGAATTGAAGGAAGCCGCGGCCCTGCTTCGCGAGGCCGACTACCTTCCCTTCAGCTTCGACGGTTTCACCGAGGGCGACCAGCTCTCGCGCGGCAATGTCGACGTGGTCGTCACCGACGGGTTTTCGGGCAACATCGCGCTGAAGACCGCCGAAGGCACCGCGCGATTCGTCACCGACCTGCTTCGCCGCGCGTTCAAGAGTTCGCTTCGATCCAAGGCCGGCTTCGCGCTGTCGCGCCCGGCGCTCAACCTGCTCAAGGTCCACCTCGACCCGAACAATCACAACGGCGCCGTCTTCCTCGGACTGAACGGCCTTGTGTTGAAGAGCCACGGGAGCGCCAGCCCAAAGGGAACCGCCAACGCGATCAAGGTGGCGGCGCGGATGGTCCGCAACGACATTACGCGCAAGATCGGCGAGGATCTCGACAATTTCCGCGCCCACGCTTTCAATCATGAGGCTGCGGAATGACCGTCCGGTCCGTGATCGCCGGAGTCGGTTCCGCTCTTCCAAAGCGCCGGGTCGACAATGACGAGCTGGCGCAAACGGTCGACACGTCTGACCAGTGGATCGTCGAGCGTACCGGGATCCGAAGCCGCTATGTTGCCGGCGAAGGCGAAACCACTGCCACTCTCGCGCACCAGGCATCGGTGAACGCGCTCGAACAGGCGGGGCTGAAAGCTTCTGACATCGGCCTCATCGTCCTCGCCACGGCGACGCCCGACCAGACCTTTCCGTCGTCGGCGACGAAGGTGCAGGCGATGCTCGGGATCGACGACTGCATCGCCTTCGACGTCCATGCCGTCTGCACCGGCTTCCTCTATGCGCTCAGCGTCGCCGATTCCATGCTTCGATCGGGCTCGGCAAAGCGGGCGCTTGTGATCGGCGCGGAAACGTTCAGCCGCATTCTCGATTGGGAGGACCGCGCGACCTGCGTCCTGTTCGGCGACGGCGCCGGCGCTCTCGTCCTCGAGGCGCGCGAAGGGGAGAGCGGGGTCCTCGCGACTCGCCTCCACGCCGACGGGCGCCACAATGACATGCTGTTCGTCGACGGCGGGCCGTCCACGACCGGCACCGTCGGCAAATTGAGGATGAAGGGCCGGGAGGTTTTTCGGCACGCCGTGACCAACCTCGCCGAGGTGATGACCGAAGTCCTCGATGCGGCCGGTCTCGATGCATCCGACGTCGACTGGGTGGTTCCCCACCAGGCAAACGCCCGAATCCTCGACGCAACCGCACGAAAGCTCGGACTTGCCGCCGAAAAGGTCGTGGTGACGGTCGACAAACATGCCAACACCTCGGCCGCGTCGGTTCCGCTCGCGCTCGATACTGCGGTTCGCGACGGGCGGATCAAGCGCGGCGATATCGTCGTGCTCGAGGCGATGGGCGGTGGCTTTACCTGGGGCGCGGCGGCGCTCAGATATTGAATAAGATAGGGAATTCGACCAGAGTCGAATTGCCGACCTACGACATTTCCGTTACGGTTCTGAAACCGGAATCGGGCACGGAATAAACGGGGCGGGGAGGAAACTGCAAAATGGCCGATTTGGGAATCGCACGAATGAACGGGCAGTCTGGGCTGTCGGGCACGCTCACGCGCGCCGACCTGGCCGACGTCGTCCATCGCAACCTGGGACTGTCGCGTGCTGAATCCGCCCATTTTGTCGAGCGCGTCCTTCACCACATGTGTCACGCTTTGTCCGAAGGGCAGAACGTCAAGATTTCCGGCTTCGGAAGCTTCATTCTCCGCGACAAGGGACAGCGGATCGGACGGAACCCGAAGACCGGCGTCGAAGTGCCGATTGCACCGCGCCGGGTAATGACCTTCCGTGCGAGCCAGATCTTGCGCGACCGGATCGCGAGATAGCAGTGACGGTGCTGGCGACCGGCGACAAGGCACCGGGCGCTTTCCTGACGATCGGCGAATTGTCGAATGAGCTCGGAGTCGCGCAGCACATCCTGCGCTACTGGGAAACCAAATTCCCGCAACTGAAGCCGCTGCAACGCGCCGGCAATCGCCGTTACTATCGCCCCGACGACGTCGAGCTCGCACGCCGGATCAACCGCCTGCTCAATGAGGAAGGCTATACCGTTCGCGGCGTCCAGAAGCTGCTCCGCCAGCGCAGCGGCGCGAGCGCGGGTGGAGAGACTCCGCCCGAGGTCGGCATCGATTATGTCGAACGTCCGGCGGAACCCGGCCTGCAGCCCGAAGCGCGGCAACCGGATCCGGACCAGCCTCCATCGGTCGAGGTCGAGCGGCTAATCGAGATCCGCGACCGCCTCGCTTCCGCTCTCCACGACTGACCGCCCGCTCTTCGAAAGCATTGCCCGAACCCTGACGATCGCCTCGTCCAGTGGAACCCGGCTAACCCTTACTCCAGGCGGGAAGGCGCGGAGCAGCCGCGACGGCATCGCCGCCGACAGGATGACGAACACGCCGCGGTCGCCCTGGCGCCGGATCAGCCGTCCGAACGCCTGCGCAAGCCGGGCCCGGACGACCCGGTCGTCATAAGCGCTTCCGCCGCCGGCCATTCGCCGCGCCGCATGAAGCACGGTCGGCCGCGGCCACGGGACCCGCTCCATCACCACCAGTCGAAGCGACTCGCCGGGTACGTCGACTCCATCCCGCAACGCGTCGGTACCGAGAAGCGATGCGCGCGAGTCGTCGCGGAAGATGTCGACGAGGGTTCCGGGATCGATCGGGTCGACATGCTGGGCAAGTAGCGGCAGCCCAGCCCGGGCCAGCCGGTCGGCGATCCGCGCGTGCACGGCCTTTAAGCGCGCGATTGCGGTGAACAGCCCCAGCGTGCCGCCTTCGGCCGCTTCGATCAGCCGCGCATAGCCGCCGGCCAGAGCGGCGATGTCGCCCGGCCTGATGTCGGTGACGACCAAAACTTCCGAGCAGGCGCCATAATCGAACGGGCTCTCGGCTTCGAAATGGCCGACGGGGCTTTCCAGATGCGCCGCGCCGGTGCGCTGGTCGGCCGTCTCCCACCCATCGCCGCCACGAAGGGTCGCCGAAGTCATCACCACGCCCTGGGCCGGCTTCAGGACTACCTCGGCAAGAGGCCGGGTCGGATCGAGCCAGCGGCGATTAATTGCGATGTCATATTCGCGTCCGTCGACTCGCTCGACCGCGAGCCAGTCGACGAAATCCGAATCCGCCGCGCCACCGATCCGGGCGAGTAACGCTGCCCAGGCGGACAATGTCTCGCGCCTCCACTTGAGCCCGTTGATCGCACCGTCGACCCGCGCGCGCGCCTGGCTGTCGAGCCAGTCGGGTGCGTCTTCGATCACTGCCTCCAGCCGCCGCGACAGCACCGACAATGGCTTGTGAAGCGCCTCGAGCGACTCCAGCGCAGCCGCCGCACGATCGACCAGCGCTCCATCGGGCGATGCGAGCTCCGTCTCCAGCCCGTACCCTGCGTCCTGCGCCTTCGAGCGCGCGTATACCGTACCGCGCACCTCCGCGAGAAGCGCCTCGACCGGCCCGAACGGCGCGCCCTCGGCAATCCTTCCGAGCCATCCCTCCGACGGAAGCGCGCGAGCTGCCTCGATCGCCTGTTCGAGCGCCCGCCCCCCTTCCTCGTCATAGGAGGCGACATCCATCAGCCGCGCCGCAAGCCCCCGCCGCCGCCCGCGCGACCGGCCTTCCGGCCCGACGATCCAGCGCCGCATCTCGATCGCTTCCTGCCCTCCGAAGCAGACCGCGAAAGTCGAATCGGCGGCATCGAACAAATGATGGCCTTCGTCGAACACGATTCTGTCCGGCGCCGTCTCGCGTGACCGCGCGGCGTTGATCATCACCAGCGCGTGGTTGGCGATGACCAGGTCCGCTTCGCGCCCCGCACGCTCTGCGCGCTCGATGAAGCAACGGCGGTAATGCGGGCAGCCGCCGTAGACGCACTCTCCCCGCCTGTCGGTCAGCGCCGTCGATCCCGCTCGCCGGAACAGGCTCGGGAGCCAGCCCGGCAAGTCGCCGCCGACCATGTCGCCATCCTTGGTGTAGGCCGCCCAGCGGCCGACAAGCTGCGCCAAGATCGCGGCGCGGCCGGCGAACCCGCCCTGCAGCGCGTCCTCCAGGTTCAGAAGGCACAGGTAATTCTCGCGGCCCTTGCGGATCACCATCC
>JBDZVP010000097.1:0-6070 GCA_040255765.1 Sphingomonadales bacterium
GGATTGGACGGGATCACCGTCTTCAGCCCCGCGATGTGCGTGAACAAGGATTCCGGCGACTGGCTGTGGGTCTGGCCGCCGAAAATCCCGCCGCCGTAAGGCGAGCGGATCACCATCGGCATCCCCCATTCGCCGGCGGTTCGGTAGCGGATCTTGGCGACTTCGCTGACGATCTGGTCGTAGCCCGGATAGATATAGTCGGCGAACTGGATCTCGATGACCGGCTTCAGGCCATAAGCGGCCATCCCGACGGCGGTGGCGACGATTCCGCCTTCGCTGATCGGAGCGTCGAAGGCGCGGGTCTTTCCGAACTGCTTCTGCAGGCCTTCGGTGACCCGGAAGACGCCGCCGAAATAGCCCGCGTCCTCGCCATAGACGACAACGTTGGGGTCGGCCTCCATCGCCACCTTGTGGGCGCTGTTGAGCGCCTGGATCATGTTCATCGTCGCCATTACTCGCGCCCCTCGCTGACCGCCTGGGCGCGCTGCTCGGCGAGGTTCCAGGGGACATCGGCGTAGACGTCGTCGAACATGCTCTCGATATTGTCCTTGCCCTGCTCCGGGAGGACTCCAAGTTTCTCGGCTTCCTTCTGCGCGGTCCGGACTTCGGCGTCGCATTCGGCGCGGGTCTTTTCGTGGCGCTCCTCGTCCCACTCGCCGAGGCCGATCAGATGCTGCTTCAGCCGCTCGATGGGGTCGCCAAGCGGCCAGGCCCTGGCTTCGCCAGCGGGGCGGTAGCCAGAGGGGTCGTCCGACGTGGAATGGCCCTCGGCGCGGTAGGTGAAGAACTCGATCAGGGTCGAGCCGAGGTTGGAGCGGGCTCGGTCCGCCGCCCAGCGGATCGCCGCATAAACCGCGAGCACGTCATTGCCGTCGACCCGAAGCCCGGGAAGCCCGTAACCGACCGCGCGCCGGGCGAAGGTCGCCTTCTCCGCGCCCGCGATCCCGGAGAAACTGGAGATCGCCCACTGGTTGTTGACGATGCAGAGGACGGCCGGCGCGTTATAGACGGCGGCGAAGGTCATCCCCGAATGGAAGTCGCCTTCGGCGGTCGCTCCATCTCCGATCCAGCCAACCGCGATCCTGCTGTCGCCCTTGATCGCGCTGGCCATCGCCCAGCCGACCGCCTGCGGGAATTGAGTCGCGAGGTTGCCGGAGATGGTGAAGAAGCCGTGGTCCTTCGACGAATACATGATCGGCAGCTGGCGGCCGTTCAGCTTGTCGCCTTTGTTCGAATAGACCTGGCACATCATTTCGTAAAGCGGATAGCCGCGCGCGATGAGCAGCCCCTGCTGGCGATAGGTCGGGAAATTCATGTCGTCGCGGTCGAGCGCGGCGGCCGCGGTGATCGCGATCGCCTCCTCGCCGGTCGCCTTCATGTAGAAGCTGGTCTTCCCCTGGCGCTGGGCGCGGTACATGCGGTCATCGAAGATCCGCTGAAGCACCATGTCACGCAGGACCTTGCGGAGCGTGTCGGGGTCGAGCTTCGGATCCCACGGGCCGACCGCCTTGCCGTCATCGTCGAGCACCCGGGTGAGGCCGGTGGTCAGCTCCTCGGTTTCCGCGGCGGAAACGGTGATGTCCGGCCTCGGCGCCGATCCCGCCGCGGGAATCTCGATATCCGAGAAATCGGGCGTGTCGCCGGGACGGAACTTTGGCTCGGGCACGTGGAGCGAAAGCTCGGGCCGGTTCGCTTTGGGTTTGTCCTTGTCTCGCATTTGGTCGAGCCGCTTAGTCGCGAGTCGCGCGGGCGGCAACTCCGGAAGACAAGTTTGCTTTACATCGTTGCTTTCTGGCCATCGACTTTTGAGGCGAAGCGAAGCAGGTTCGAGTCCGCAGGAGACTTTGATGCGGTCCATTCTCGTGGCTCTGGCCATTGCCCTGGTTCCCGTCGGCGGCTGGACCGCGACGCCTTCGCAGGCACAGCATATCGCGGCGGATCATCCGGTTTTCGTCGTGCGCCACCTGCAAAAAGGCGAAGGCGCCGATCCGTCGCTGACGGCCGAGGGCGCGGCCAACGCCCAGCACCTCGCCGCAATGTTGAAGGGGAGGGGAATCGTGGCGGTCTTCGCCACTCCGACCCGTCGCGCGATGGAGACCGGGGAACCGCTGGCAAAGATGCTCGGGATCGCGGTTACGCCTTACGATCCCGCGAAGCCGGCCATGCTCGCGGCGAAGGTCGCGGCTGCCGGAGGGCCGGTGCTGGTCGTCGGTCACAGCAATACCGTGCCCGATCTTGTCCAGCTCTTCGGCGGTGCCCGGCCGGCGCCGCTGTCGGAACAGGACTTCGGCACAGTCTATGCCATCGAGTCGGGAGGCGCGGTCGTCACCGCGCAGGTGCGTTGACGGCTCGCGGGCTGCAACGCTAGGCGGCGGCGATGGCTGACGACACACCCAAGCTTCCCGACCGTCTCTCCCTCGATCCCCGGAGCCCGCATTTCGACGGCGAGATCCTGAAGAATCCCGTGGGAATCAAGTTCAACGGGCAGGAAAAGACCAACGTCCAGGAATATTGCGTGTCGGAAGGCTGGATAAAGGTCGCCGCCGGGCGCAGCCGCGACCGTTTCGGCAACCCGATGACGATTACGCTGAAGGGCAAGGTCGAGCCTTACATCGAGAGCGGCGAAAGCGACGAGGAAACCTTACCCGCTCATCCTGAGTAGGCGAAGCCGTATCGAAGGATGGTCCTTCGATACGCGGCTTTTCAGCCGCTACTCAGGATGAGCGGTGCTGGTAAATGCTACGTCCGCTCGCCTTGATCGTCTAAATAATCCTTCGCCTTCTTGGCCGCGTAGCCGAGGATCGCCACTGCAGCGACCGTCGGGACTACCTTCCTGGCGGCCGTGGCTGCGACAACGCCCAAGACCGCGCCCTTTCCGCCTTCATTTCTGCCGGCGATTTTCTCGCCGATGATCGCCGCGGCGATTTTTCCAAGCATCTTCGAACCTCTCCCAAATCTGTTTCAGCCCTAAGCCCCGGCTCGCGGAGCGGTTCCCCAAAAGCTGGCATTGCCGGTTGGGAATTTTCGCCAAGCGGGGTTGGCGCTTCGTCCCATTTCCCAATTCGCCGGCTGGCGCCTGAAGGCATTTTCGGCGGATTTCTCCAATTGGCATGGCCTTTGAATAACAATGTTCATCGGCCCGCAAGCATCGAATGGGACCGAGAAAAAGGAGAATTCAGATGTCCGGTCAGACGACCATCACTCGGACCCTCATCGCCGCCGTCGGCGCGCTCCTGATGAGCACCGTCGCGGTTGGGTCTGCCATCGCCCCGGCGCATGTGAGCGCCGCTTCGGTCCAGGCCTCCGTCAATGCCTGAACTGGAGATCATCGAAGCCAAGGTGCCGGTTCGCACGCCGGTCCTGGTCCGGGAGCCGGAAGGCGCACCCCAGCGCCTGGCTCCCGTGACCAGCTGGCTCAACGGCCCGGTGTTCAGCCGCGCTCGTGACATTTTCGCGGCGAACATGACCGAGCTCCTCGACCGGGCCGAAGACCCGGCGCGGATGATCCGGATGATCATCCTCGAGATGGAGGAGACCCTGGTCGAGGTCCGCGCCACCGCCGCCCGCTCGATCGCCGACATCAAGGAAATGCGGCGCTCGCTTGCACGGCTCGAAGGGATCCAGGCGAACTGGACCGAGAAAGCCGAGCTGGCGCTGAGCAAGGACCGCGAGGACCTCGCCAAGGCGGCGCTGGTCGAGAAGCAGAAGGCCGCCGACATGGCCGACGCTTTGACAGCGGAAGTAAGCCAGATCGAGCAGGTGCTTCGAAGCTACGAGGCCGACATCGCCAAGTTGCAGGCCAAGCTTCGCGAGGCGCGCGCCAGGCAGAATGCAATCCAGCATCGGCTGGAGAGCGCGGTCAGCCGGGCAAAGGCGAACGAGCTCCTGCACGGCGGGCGCACCGCCGACGCCTTCAGCAAGTTCGAAATCCTGGAGCGGCGTGCGGACTTCGCCGAAGGCCGCGCCGAAGCGCTCGGGATGGGGAGCCTCGAAGACGAAATCGACCAGCTCCGGTCGTCGGAAAAGATCGACGCCGAGCTTGAGGAAATGAAGGCCGCGCTGGCGGCGAGAGACTAAGAAGGGGACGGCAAAAATGGCCCGCAAGACCTATCGCTACTCACTCAACCGGAGCGACTCCAAGCTGGCCGGCGTCTGCTCGACGGTCGGGGAGCAGTTCGGAATCGACCCGACTTTCCTCCGGGTCGGCTTCGTCGCCGCCGCGATTCTCATCAGCTTCAAGCTGACGCTGGCGCTCTACGCGGGCCTCGGCATCTGGTTCGTCGTCCAGAAGCACCGGGTGAAGAACCGCCGTCACATGAGCGACTTTGACCGGATGGAGCTTGCCGGGAAAGTGCGCCCGTCGGTGCACAAGATGCGGACCGAGCTGGACCCGATCGACCGCCGGCTGATGGCGATCGAGAGCGAAATTTCCAAACCCAATGACGAGCTGGCGCGCGAAATCGAAGCGCTCCGGGAGGACAAGTGATGGACCCTGTTTCGATCGGCCTGGTTGCAGGAAGCGTATTGGCGGCACTCGGAACCGCCGCTTTCGCGGGGCTCAAGGGCTGGAATGCCTGGCTCGAGCTCAAGCGGATGGAGATTACCCACACGATTGCCGACGGGCACCTCCCGCCAGCCGGCAACCGGATCGAGCTCGCCGACCTTCGCGAGCGGGTCCGGAAGCTGGAAGCGATCGCCGCGGGAATCGATTTGTAGAATTTGACGACCCCAGCCCGCGTTTTCTCTCCCCTGGAACGCGGCACGCGAGGCGGCCCGGGATAACCCACCCCGGGCCGCCTTTTCTTTTGTTAAAGGGCGAGTCGCGCGGAGAGGCGGATGTCGCGGCCGGCAAGCGGCGCGAAATCCTTGAGGACGCTGGTCGAGCGACGGGCATCGACATCGAAGAGATTATTGCCCTGCAGAGATAGCGTCAGCTCGGGATTGGCAGCGAACGGGTGCCAGTCGAGCGAGGCGTTCACCAGGGTATAGCCGGGCGTGTCGGTCTCGTTGGGCGCGGTGCGGTCGTGAGCGAAGGCATGCTCGACCTCCAGCCGCCCATCGACCTGCCCGCGTGAGCCGGTCAGTGCACCCAGGATTCGGAGCGGCGGGATCAGTGGGGCGGGACCGAAATTCCTGATCGTCGCACGGACAGCGTCGCCGACAAGTTCGCCACCCCAATCGATGCCGAGTGCCCGCCCGAGCTTGGCGTCGCTCTGAAGCTCGAAGCCGTAATAATCGGCCTTGCCCTGGGCGTAATTGTAGACCGGCAAGCCGTCTCGAACGGCCCCGGTCGGCGCCTGGAAGATGAAGCTTCCGAAGCGGCTGTAATAGAGGCTTCCCTGGATGTGGACCGGGCCGCTGGTCCCGTGGAGGCTAAGCTCGATCGAGTTGCTGCGCTCCTTCCCGAGACCGGGATTGCCGACCAGGAACTGTTGGCTTCCGCCGTGGGGGCCGTTGGAGAACAATTCGTCGATGGCGGGCGCGCGTTCGCTGTGCGACAGCGACAGGCCGGCGCGCCAGCCGGGGGCAAGGTCGTAATTGGCACCGGCGGAGCCCGAAACGGCAGTGAAATCGCGGGAGATCGCGGTCGCGCCGATCGGCCCGCCATTGGCCGCGATCTGGGCATCGGCGTCGGAATCGAGGCTGGCGAATTCCACGCGCAACCCGCCTTCGAAGCGGACCGGTCCGCTGACCATCGACTGGAGGGTGAAAATCCCGAACTGCCTGTTGCGGCTGTCGGGAAGATATTTCTCGTCGCCGCGAATCCGCACGTCGGTGTCGAGATACTGGATCCCGGTGGTCCCGCGCCAGCCGCCGCGCTTCGCCTGGACGAGATCGGCGCGCATTTCGCCGCCGTTGGTGAAAAAGCGCGAGCCGACCTCCCCGTCTTCCCCGACTTCGCTGTGCCGGTATTTGGAAATGCCGCCGCGCCACTCGAATGTTTCGAAAAGGCCGCCACCCAGCGGAATGTTCACGCGGGCGTCTCCGCGATCCTGGTGAGCGTCGATGGTCGGCGCTTCGGGCTCGACGGAAGGGTCGAGCGAATAGCGGATGGGAACGCCGTAGCGGG
>JBDZVP010000013.1:0-31381 GCA_040255765.1 Sphingomonadales bacterium
AAGCCGCAGTTCGAGGCCGGGAGAGAGGAAGTCGGGAAGGGCGGCGTGGTCCGCGATCCGGCTGTCCACGAGCGGGTCTGCGCCGACGCGGCTGACTGGGTGGCATCGCGGGGCTGGCGGGTGCTGGGCATCACCCAGAGCCCGATCACCGGCCCCGAAGGTAACGTCGAGTTCCTTCTCGGTGCCGAAAAATCTGGGGATAGTTGAGGCGCTTGGGCTGCACTTCTCCCTCTTAGGGTGGCGGAACCGCCGGCAAGCCCCTATTTCCGCGCCGAAAGGGGTTTAGCGATGCAATCCGAAAACCGGGTCTTCGATGATTTCGTGAAGATGGTGAACGGCTTCGCCGGAACCATGGCTGGAATGGGCCGCGAGGCCGAGGCCTCCGCTCGCGAAAAGATGCGCGAGTGGATCGGCGGCATGGACTTCGTTTCTCGCGAGGAGTTCGACGCGGTGAAAGCGATGGCCGCCAAGGCTCGCGAGGAGAATGATGCGTTGAAGGCGCGCGTCGTCGCACTGGAAGCCAAGATCGGCGGATCGCCCGAAAAGCCAAAGGCCGCGCCGAAGCGAAAGGGACCGAAATCCTGAGCGAATCCACTGTGAGCGACGAGCGCGAAGACGGCGCTCCGATCGAGATTCTCGAGGCTTATTTCGAGGCTCGGGGCTGGCCGTGCGAACGCTCTGGCGACGGCGAGATTGTCGGCTCGGCGAGCGGAAGCTGGGCGCAGTACGAGCTTCGCGGGGTGTGGCGTCCCGAGGACCAGGTGCTCCAGTTTCTCGCTTTTCCCGACATCAAGGTCGCTCCGGAAAAGCGCGCGGCGATCTATGAATCGCTCGGGCTCATCAACGAGCAACTGTGGCTCGGCCATTTCGAGATGTGGTCGGGCTCGGGCCTGCTGATCTTCCGCCATTCGACGGTGCTCGACACGCGCGACGGCGAAGGGCTCAGCCTCGAGCAAGCGGAAGCCATCGCCGAGGCCGCGCTCGAGGAATGCGAGCGCTTCTACCCCGTTTTCCAGTTCGTGCTGTGGGGCGGGAAGAGCCCGGGCGAAGCGATCGCCGCAGCGCTGATCGAAACTCACGGAGAAGCCTGATGCAGCTTTTGGCGCCGACCTGGTTCGTCGGTTGCGGCAACATGGGCCAGGCGATGGTCGCCGGGTGGCGCGCTGCGGGCGTGGACCTGTCGATACTGACCGCAATCCGGCCCAGCGGACGGCTCGTCCCGGGCGTGAAGACGGTGGCTTCCCTCAAGGAAGCAGGCAGCGCTCCGCGTCTGGTCATCCTCGGTTTCAAGCCGCAGAAGCTGGACGAGGTCGCGCCGGAGCTGGCGCCGTGGCTGGCAGCGAAGACCGTGATCGTCTCGCTTCTCGCGGGCGTTGAGACGGCAAGCCTGCGCGAGCGGTTTCCCAAGGGGATCATCGTCCGGACCACCACCAACCTCCCGGTCTCGGTCCGGCGCGGTGTGAGCGCGCTCTACAGCGAGGACGAGATCGAAGCGGGGCTCAAAGCCAAGATTTCCGACCTGTTCGCGGCCCTCGGTTTCGCCATGTGGGCGAAGAGTGAGGCCGGCCTGTCGGCAATCGGGGCGGTAGCCGGCGCGGGCCCTGCCTATGTCGCGAGGTTCATCGAAGCGTTTGCCGACGCAGCGGTCCAACAGGGACTCTCGCGAGAGATCGCCGATACGATCGCCCTCGAAACCTTCATGGGGACCGCCTGGATGGCGACGTCGACGAAGGAAACGATGGACGAGCTCGCCCGGCGAGTCGCCAGCCCGAAAGGGACGACCGAGGCAGGGCTCGCGGTTCTCGACCGCGACGATGCTCTCGACCGGCTTGTCGCGAAAGCCATCGACGCGGCCCGACGGCGCGGGGCCGAGCTGGCGGCACAAGCCCGCGGCGAGCAGGTGGCGTAAGTTCACGGCCTACGGACTCCCCGCGACATTCCGAGCGTAAATTTCCCCTAAACTTTACGACTCCTTTCCGCCGTCCTAGGCGCGTGGGTATGGCAAACACCCAAACATACGACGACCGCGACGGCTGGATCTGGTTCGACGGCAAGCTCGTCCCCTGGCGAGAGGCCGAGGTTCATGTCCTCAGCCACGCGCTTCACTACGCCTCCTCGGTGTTCGAGGGACAGCGCGCGTACAACGGCGAGATCTTCAAGCTTCAACAGCACTGCGCGCGGCTCCGCAAGAGCGCCAATATCCTCGGGTTCGACATTCCCTGGACCGACGAAGAGATCGCCGCCGCCTGCAAGGAAGTGCTCAAGGCGAATAAGCTGACCGACGCTTACATGCGACCGGTGGCGTGGCTGGGGTCGGAGCGGATGGGCGTGTCGCCGTCGGGCACGAAGCCGCACGTGGCGATCGCCGCGTGGGAGTGGGGCAAATATTTCTCGCCCGAGACGGCGGCAAAGGGCATCCGGCTGACGATTGCCCCGTGGCGGCGGCCAGCGCCTTATACTGCTCCCGTGCATTCCAAGGCGTCGGGTCTTTACATGATCGCGATGCTTTCGCGGAAGCATG
This sequence comes from Sphingomonadales bacterium, assembly GCA_040255765.1. Classification (GTDB taxonomy): domain Bacteria; phylum Pseudomonadota; class Alphaproteobacteria; order Sphingomonadales; family Sphingomonadaceae; genus Sphingomicrobium. The sequence goes on from JBDZVP010000013.1 coordinate 2,522, forward strand.
CCGAGGACACCGGGTTCGATGACGCCATGATGTTCGACTGGCGCGGGCAGGTTGCTGAGGCGACCGGAGCCAACGCCTTCTTCATTCGCGACGGCGAGCTCTTCACCCCGACCCCTGACTGCTTCCTCAACGGGATCACTCGGCAGACGATTATCGATTTGGCCAAGAGGCGAGGAATCACGGTCCACGAGCGAGCGATTTGGCCCGAGGAGCTGGAAAGCTTCCAGCAGATGTTCCTGACGGGAAGCGCGGCTGAGGTTACTCCGGTCGGCTCGGTCGGCCCGTGGAACTTCGAAGTCGGCGATCTTACCCGGCAACTCGACAAGGATTACGACGACCTCGTCCACGGCCGGCTTCCGAACGCCTGACCCCTTTTTCACGACCCGCGGCCGTCATTCACTTTTTGTTTGGCGTTAGCGTTTACCGGTGCACTGCCAGCAAGTGCGGCTGGCCCTTGGGTTGCGGACGGGGCCGTAGTGATACTTCACGCTTTTCGGCAGAGGAGGGGAGAGACCGGCTCGGTTGAGACGGCAGAGCCGATTCGCGACCTGCTGAGCTTCAGGGAGCCCCGCGACGCTGTCTCCGCGGCCGTCCGCCGGGCCCAGCTGGACGCCCTCATCCGGCTCGTCCCCGTCACCGTAACCAGCCAGTTGCTGGCAGCAGTCCTGGTCGGCCTGTCGCTCTATCGTCATGTGCCCGCGCTGGAGATGGGCGCCTGGCTTTTCGCGACATTCGGAATTTGCATCCTCCGCGGCGGGCGCGCGCTGCGGGTCCGGTTGGACCCCGGTTATGCGGAGCGCAAGCCTCCCCGATTGAAAGCTGTCGTGGTCATCATCTGCACCCTCGGTCTGCTTTGGCTCGTGCCCGCCATCTTCTGGTTCGGAAGGGTCGATGGGGACGAGAAGCTGCTGCTTTGCATGCTTGCCGTGGGCCTGATGAGTGGCGCCAGCGTAAGCCTCGCAAGCGTTCCACAGGCCGCGATCCCCTATGTTTTCCTGATGTGCAGCGGCGGGATATTGATGGCCGCCCAATTCGAAGACTCGGTGCAGATGATGCTCCTGCAACTGCTGTTCGCATGGGTGCTTTCCTGGGCGATCCTGCTCAATGCCAGGCGCTTCGTCAGCCACGTTCGCGGGCAGCTGGAGCTCCAGGAGCAAAGCGAGCTGATCCGCCTCCTTCGCGAATTCGAGGCAAGCGGAAGCGACTGGTTGTGGGAGGTCGGCCCCGACTACCGCCTCCGTTATATGTCCAGGGCGATGGCGGATGCGTTCGGGCAGCCGCTTCGCAATCTGATCGGGAAGCGGGCCATCGAAATCCTCGACCCCGATGGCAGGGCGGCCCCGCTGTCGGTGGGCTTGCGAATCCTCGAAAAGCACGCGCGCGACAACAAGCCGTTCAAGGACGTCGCCATACCGATCCAATATGGCCGCCGCTGGTGGCTCCTGTCCGGCAAGCCGCTAATCGATTCCGCGGGCAAGTTCCTCGGCTGGCGAGGAGTGGGGTCCGACATCACCGACATTCGGCTCACGGGGACTGATTCCATCCGTACCGCGCGGCTCGACCCGCTGACCGGGGTCGCCAATCGCCTGCTGGTTCGCGAGCAGCTCGAAGGCGCGCTCCTCCGCTATCTTGGAGGGGAGGGCGGCTGTGCCCTGCTGCTCGTCGATCTCGACCGGTTCAAGCTCGTCAACGACACCCTCGGGCACGGAGTTGGTGACGACCTGTTGTGCGAGGTTGCAAAAAGGCTGGAGAAAAGCGCGAACGGAGTCGGTACGGTCGGCCGCCTCGGGGGCGATGAGTTCGCACTGGTATGGGACCAGCCGGCTTCACGCGAGACGCTCTCCGGGATCGCGGACCGGCTTATCGCCGATCTGAGCCGTTCGTTCGCGATCGCCGGGACCACGATCCACGTCGGCGCGACGGTCGGGATCGCCTGCGCACCGGAAGACGGCAGCAATGAGGAAGAGCTGATCCGGAGCGCCGATCTCGCGCTCTATCGCGCCAAGGCTCAAGGCCGGGGGAGCCATCAATTCTTTGCCCGGTGGATGGCGGACGAGGCGATTGCCAGCCGGCGCCTGGAATCCGATCTTCGAAGCGCGATCACCGAAGGCGGGCTGTCGCTCGCCTACCAGCCGATCATCGACGCGCGAACAGGAGAGATTGTCGGTCGCGAAGCGCTCATGCGTTGGACTCATCCCGAATATGGCGAGATCGAACCGGAAACGTTCATCCCGATCATCGAGGAAGCCGGCCTGATCGGGCAGGTCGGGGCCTGGGTGCTCCGGGAGGCTTGCGCAGAAGCGGCAACCTGGGACGGCGATATCGCGGTCGCGGTCAACATGTCGCCTGTTCAGCTGGGAAGCGCCGGGCTTGAGGCGACAGTTGTCAATGCGCTCGCTGCCGCCGGCCTTTCTTCGAGCCGGCTGGAGCTGGAGGTGACGGAAAGCGTCTTCCTTAGCGACGATCCCTCCACCCGCCTCGCGCTGGCGCGGCTCGACAGCCTCGGCGTCCGGCTCGTTCTCGACGATTTCGGGACCGGGTACAGCTCGTTCGGTTCGCTCGCCAGAGGATCGTTTTCGAAGATCAAGATCGACCGGTCGTTCGCAAGCGGGGCCGCCGCGGGCGACTCCCAGGCGCGCTCCATCGTCGAAGCGATGATCGGCCTGGCCCGTGGTCTCGGATTGAAGGTGACAGCGGAAGGCGTCGAAACCGCGGACGAGGCGAAAGTGCTGACCGCGCTTGGCTGCGATCACCTCCAGGGCTTCTACTTCGGAAGGCCGGAGCGGTCCGAGCGGCCACCCCGTAGCGAATTACTCCCGAAACGCGCCGGGATTGAGCCAAGGCCCGAGCGGCGGCGCCTCGGCGGCCGCGGCTAGGAAGCGAAACCGAGCCTTCCAAAGCGACGGCCGCCCGCTATATGCGCCTCTCACCCGCTGGGGCGTCGCCAAGTGGTAAGGCAGCGGCTTTTGGTGCCGCCATTCGCAGGTTCGAATCCTGCCGCCCCAGCCAGCCTTCGCAATCTTCTCCGCTTCGGACGGAAAGGTAAGCAGCAAGAGAGGGTTACCTCCTCACATCCTGCCAATGCGGGATGGTGGCGGAACTTCGGCATTGAAAGCGCGCGAGGAGCGTCGGTGCGTCATGCTTCCGGCGCGGATGCGCAGCGCGTCGGGTTGGAGCGACGCCTGCATTCTCAACGTGTCGAAGAGTGGGCTACTGGTCTATTCGCCGGGTGCAGCGGAGCCTGGAAGCTTCGTGGAGATCCGCCGGGGAGGCCAGCTGGTCGTCGCCCGAGTCGTCTGGCGCAAGAACCAGCGGATCGGTCTGCACAGTCCCGATCCGGTCCGGGTCGAAGACATTATCAGCACACAAGCCGCAGCCACTGCGGTGCAATCTGCGAAGGCGCAGTTCGCGGTCGAGCGCCGCCGGATCCCGCGCAATCCCGATCGAAGCCGTCAGCAGGGCAGGGCAATGGAATTCGCCGCCATGGCGCTCGCCGGCCTTGCCCTTGCAGGTGCCGCTGTCGCGGCTGTCGAGGATGCGTTGGCAACCCCGCTCGCGGCGGTGCGGGTAGCGCTCGGCGCTGGCTAAAGCCGCCGCTTGAGTTCTTGCCCGCCCCGAGTGCATCAGTGCGGAAATGGCGGGCCCTCTCCACGGATTGAAGATCGTCGAAATGGCGGGAATCGGCCCTGCGCCGTTCGCGGGCATGATGCTCGCCGATCATGGCGCCGAGGTCGTCCGGGTCGAGCGCGAAGGGCTGATCGGAATTCCCAACGATCCGCTGCTTCGGTCCCGAAAGAGCATTGCGCTGGATCTCAAGACAGAGTCGGCGAGGAAAATCGTCCGGAAGCTGGCGACAACAGCCGATGGGCTAATCGACGGCTATCGGCCCGGCGTGATGGAAAGGCTCGGACTCGGCCCAGACAAGCTCCTTGGGGATCATCCAGCGCTCGTTTACGGGCGGGTGACCGGCTGGGGCCAGGACGGTCCGCTCGCGAAAGCCGCTAGCCACGACATCGATTATCTCGCGCTTAGCGGCTTGCTCCATGGAATCGGGCCGAAAGAGCGTCCGGTGGTGCCCGTCAATTATATCGCCGACTTCGCCGGTGGCGGGATGATGCTGGCGTTCGGGATGGTCTCGGCGCTTCTACACACGCGGGACAGCGGGGAAGGACAGGTCGTCGACTGCGCGATGAGCGACGGAGCGGCACTGATCGGCGCTCTTACCTACGGAATGCGGGCAGCGGATTTGTGGAGCGACGAGCGGGAATCGAATCTGCTCGATGGCGGCTCCGCGACCTACGGAGTCTATCGGTGCAGGGACGGGAAGTTCCTCGCCCTTGGCGCAATCGAACCTCAGTTTCGCGAAGCGCTGTTCGAAGGCCTTGGTCTCGCTGCCGATGCGACGAAGGACGAAGTGGCTGGCGCGATCTCGATGCGAAACCGTGACGAATGGGTGGAGCATTTTTCGGATACCGACGCCTGTGTCGCTCCTGTGCTCACCTTGGAGGAAGCGCCGGAGCATCCGCACAACCGCGAGCGCCGCACCTTCATCGATCTGGACGGTGTAATCCAGCCCGCACCGGCACCGCGTTACTCGACAAGCAAGACTGCCGAACCGAAGCCGCCGCGAAAGGGGGGCGCAGACGGTGAGGCCATTCTTTCCGATCTCGGCTATTCGCCAGATTCAATCGCCCAATTGCGCCGTGAAGGAGCGCTTCTTTGAACCCGATTTACGAGCAGATGCAGACCAGCGTGTTCGAGCGGATGTCCTCGCTTGCGGCAAAGCACGGAGCGGTGAACCTTGGGCAGGGCTTTCCCGACTTCGGTTGGCCGAAGGAGATCCTGGATTTCGCTGCGCGCGTGTTGAAGGACAGTTCCAACCAATATCCGCCCTCGCGCGGCCTTCCACAGCTGAGGGAGGCGCTGGCGGAGCATTACAGTCGGTGGTTTGGCGAAAGTCTCGGCCCGGATTGTATCTGCGTGACCTCGGGCGCCACGGAAGCGCTCGCTGCCTGCATTCTTGCTACTGTGACTCCTGGCGATGAGGTGATCATCTTCACGCCCGCCTATGACAGCTACGCGCCGATGATCCGAAGGGCAGGGGGAGCGGTCCGCGAAATTGCTCTCCAGCCCCCGGAATGGCGGATCGAGCGCGAGGCGGTTGAAGCGGCGATCGGGCCGAAGACTCGGACGATCCTGTTCAACAATCCGCAAAATCCGACGGGCCGCCTGTTCGGCAGCGATGAGTTGCAAGTGATCGCCGACGTCGCGGTCGAACATGACCTGACCGTCATCAGCGATGAGGTCTGGGAGCATATCCTGCTCGACGGACAGGAGTTTAGGCCGCTCGCAGCGGTGCCGGGAATGGCTGAGCGGACGCTCAAGGTGGGCTCGGCAGGCAAGATCTTCTCGCTGACGGGCTGGAAGGTCGGGTGGATCGTCGCTGCTCCCCAGATGGCGGCCGTTGCCGCGCGCGCTCACCAGTTCCTGACCTTTTCAACCGCCCCGAACTTGCAGGCGGCGGTGGCGTTCGGAATGGCCGAAGGCGACGAATGGATCGACCCGATGCGCAAGCGCTTCGCCCGAGCGCGCGATCGGCTCGCGAAAGGGCTGGATGAAGCCGGTTACGCGACTCTCCACGCCGCCTCGACCTACTTCCTGTGCGTCGACCTGGAACGATCGGGGATCTCGCTGGACGACGATGCCTTCGCCGCCGCCGCGGTTGAGAAAGCGGGGGTGGCCGTCGTTCCGGTTTCGGCTTTTGCCGAGCAAGAGCCGGCGCGCCACATCGTTCGCCTCTGCTTCGCCAAGCGCGACGAAACTTTGGACTCCGGAATTGCAGCAATGGCGAAAGCGAAAGAGATCCTCGCATGAGCCCCGCCGACGAGACTTCCGATCTTCTGCAGCGGCTGGGAATCCAATCCGGCGGCAGCCTGGAAAGCCGGTCTCCGATCGACGGAAGCGTAATCGGCAGCGTTCCAGAGGCTGAAGATATTGCCGGCGCCTGCGAACGCGCTCGAGAGGCATTCCTCCGCTGGCGCGATGTTCCGGCGCCGCGCCGCGGCGAGCTCGTGCGGCTGCTCGGCGAGGAGCTTCGAGCCGCAAAGGAGCCGCTGGCTCGCCTCGTCACGCTTGAATGCGGCAAGATCCTTCAGGAAGGTCTCGGCGAAGTCCAGGAGATGATCGATATTTGCGACTTCGCCGTCGGCCTGTCGCGCCAGCTTTACGGCCTCACCATCGCCAGCGAGCGGCCCAGCCACCGAATGATCGAGCAATGGCACCCGCTCGGGCCGGTCGCTGTTATCACCGCCTTCAACTTCCCGGTCGCGGTGTGGGCCTGGAACGCGGCGCTGGCTTTGGTGTGCGGCGATCCGGTGATCTGGAAGCCGAGCGAGAAGGCGCCTCTCTGTGCCGAGGCGGTGATGGCGATCGCTCGCCGCGCCCTGGAGCGGTTCGCTAGCGCACCTGAAGGCTTGCTTCAGTGCGTCCAGGGCGGGCGCGACGTGGGCGAGGCGCTCGTGGATGACGCGCGAATCGCGCTGGTTTCCGCGACCGGTTCGACAGCGATGGGCCGGCAGGTCGGCCCAACGGTAGCCAAAAGGTTTGGGCGTGCGTTGCTTGAGCTTGGCGGCAACAATGCGGCAATCGTTACGCCTTCGGCGGATATCGACCTCACCGAGCGCGCGATCCTGTTCGCGGCCGCGGGGACGGCGGGCCAGCGCTGCACGACACTTCGCCGGCTAATCGTCCATGAAAGCGTCGCAGATGAATTGGTGGCTCGGCTCCGGAGCCTGTTCTCGCGCATCCAGGTCGGCGATCCGCGTGACCCGGACACTCTCGTCGGTCCACTCATCGACGAGGCGGCATTCAATTCCATGCGCGAGGCGATCGGCGACAGCATCGAGGTGGTCGATGCGGTTTCCGGCGGCTTCTATGTCCGGCCCGCCATTGTCGCAGTCGATTCTCAGCGGGGGCAGGTCCTCAAGGAAACGTTCGCGCCGATCCTTTATGTCCTGCGCTATTCCGATATCGACGAGGCGATCGCTCTCAACAATTCGGTTTCCCAAGGTCTTAGTTCATCGATCTTCACGAATGATCTCAAGGAATCCGAGCGTTTCCTTTCCGGTTCCGGCTCCGACTGCGGCATCGCCAATGTAAACATCGGCCCGTCGGGCGCGGAAATCGGTGGCGCGTTCGGCGGTGAAAAGGAGACCGGCGGCGGCCGCGAAAGCGGCTCCGATTCCTGGCGGGCGTATATGCGGCGGCAAACCAACACCATCAATTACGGCACCGAACTGCCGCTCGCCCAGGGAATCGAATTCAAGGTCGCGCGTTAGCCGACCAGCCTGGGCCAGCGACCGGCGAATTCGTCACACCATTGCCGCAAGGCACTGCCCTCGAGCGGCTCGGCGATGAGATAGCCCTGAGCAACATCACAGCGCACGGAACGAAGGAACCGCAGCTGTTCGGCTGTTTCGACGCCCTCGGCTGTCGCGATCAACCCGATGCCGTGGGCAAGGTCGACAATTGCCTTCACGATCACGCAGCTGTCGTGGGCATAGGGGAGGTCTTTCACGAACAACCGGTCGATCTTGACCTCCGTGAACGGCAATTGGCGCAACTGCATCAGCGAAGAATAACCGGTGCCGAAGTCGTCGATGGCAAGTCCTATTCCCTTGATCCGGAATCGGGTCAGCGTGTCCATGAGCTTGATCAGCGGCTGAGTCGCGCCTTCGGTCAGCTCCAGCACCAGCCTGTCGGTCGGGACATCCAGCTCCTCGCAGACTCGTTCCACCAGATCGGGAAAATCGAGACTTTGCAGGCTGATCGCGGAGATATTGAAGGCGACACTCGTGTCCAGCCCCTGGTCGCGCCATGTTTTCCACTGCGACAGAGTCGTCCGAAGTCCCCAATCGGTCAGCGGGGCAATCAGTCCATGCTCCTCGGCAAGAGGAACGAAGCGCGATGGTTCGACCGGTCCGAACCCCGGCCGCTCCCAGCGGACCAGCGCTTCAAGGCGGGTCAGCGCGCCGCTCTCGATCAGCACCTTTGGCTGGTAGACCATGTGCAGCTCGCCACGGTCCAGCGCCTGGTGGAACTCGCGCACAAGGTTCCGCTCCGGCTGCGCGCTCATTGCACCAAGTTTTCCCGAATATCGGTGAAAACGCGCTCCAAATCCCTGAATCGTACTGGTTTTTCCAATGGGCCAAGCATGGACAATCCGAGCGCCTCGCCGAGACGGAACGCCGCTTCCAGAACGCGGCGATCGAACCCGCTGATAATCAGGACCGGCGCTCGACTGTCTTCCTCGGCAAGGAAGCGGAGGAGTTCGACCCCGTCCATTCCAGGCATTCCGAGATCCAGTGCGACCATATCCGGCCGACCTTGCCGGACCGCGTCGTGGAAAGCCTCGTAATCGCGCGCGAGGATCGTTTCGAAACCGCACTCGTCCGCGACCGCCGCGACGAATTCCGCGAGCGCCGGCTCATCGTCGATTACCAGCAGGCGCGGCTTCTCCATTCATCTCTCCAGGCGCGTTTCAACGCGCTTTGCTCCGGGCCTCCAACGATTGAAACCGCTTTTTAACCGCGATCCGTCCAAAATGAGACAGAAGGCCTATTCCAGTGAGGAACAACGGATGCTGGCATCCATCATTCGCCGCAAGCGCGGCCAGTCCCTGGCCGATGAACAGGCTGCATTCGAATCGACGACCTTTTCGCTGACGACCGCGGTTCCGCGGCCCGCCGAGCGTAGGTCGGACGAGCGGCTGATCCCGCTCCTGAAAGTCGCCAAGCTGGTCAGCGAAAGCGGCGAACGGCTGATGCGGGTCCGCAACATCTCCGCCGGCGGAGTGATGGGCGAGGTCGCCGACCCGCCTTCGGTCGGGGAGCCCGTAGGGGTAGAATTGTCTTCGCAGAAAATCCCCTCGACGGTGATCTGGATTCGCGAAGGCCTCGTCGGCGTCAAGTTCGACCAGAGCGTCGATCTCGGGGAGCTCCTCGCCGGGCGCAAGCCGCGCCATGGGTTCCGGCCGCGCCCGCCGCGCCTGAACGTCGAATGCAAGGCCTCGGTGCGTCTCGGCAAGGTCTATTATACCGTTGACGTTCAGGACATTTCGCTCGGCGGGATGAAGGTTGCTCCGATCGAGGAATATTGCGTCGGGCGCCAAGTCACGGTCGTCGTCGAGAGCCTGAAACCGATCAAGGGCGAAGTCCGCTGGTACTCCGAGCGCAGGGCCGGAATCGTCTTCGACAAGCCGCTCGACTTCGAAGAGCTCGCCGAATGGGTCGGCAAGCGGCTCGAGGTCGCCAGCCTCAAGGCGAGCTACCAGCGCAACTAGGCTCGAAAATCCACTGCCGTCCGCCTATCTCCTGTCCGGAAGGAGACAGGTGATGGCGGAGGATGTCGCGGTGCTTGCGGGTGGATGCTTCTGGTGCATCGAGCCGGTCTTCAACGATGTTCTCGGCGTGAAAAACGTCGAGAGCGGCTATACCGGCGGCACGCTCGCGAATCCGACCTACAAACAGGTTTGCGGCGGCGACACGGGACATGCCGAGGCGGTAAGGATCACCTACGATCCTGACATCATTGGGTACGACGACCTGCTCGACATCTTTTTCGCCACGCACGACCCCACGCAGCTCAACCGGCAGGGCAACGATATCGGCACCCAGTACCGCTCGGCGATCTTTCCGCAGGATGCGGAACAGGAACGAGCCGCGCACCGGGCTGTCGACCGTGCTCAGGGCGACTGGGACGGGAAAGTGGTCACTACGATCGAGCCGAAATCGGAATGGTGGCCCGCGGAAAATTATCACCAGGACTATTGGGAGGGCGACGGCCAGCGGAACCCTTATTGCATCGCCCACATCCCGCCCAAGCTGGAAAAGCTGAGGAAGAGCTTTCGGGCACGCGTCAAGGGAGAAGCGGCGGCCTAGCGCGGTGCCGCGGCCCGGCGAAGACGGTCGTTGATCGCAAGCCCCAGGCCGCTTTCAGGGACCGGAGCGACGGCAATCCTCGGCTTAGGCGAGGCGTCGGCCGAGTAAAGCAGGTCGAAAAGCCTGGCGGCGGCTTCCACCAGATCGCCTGACGGACTGAGGCTGGAATCGCCGCTAACCGGGCCGAACCCAATCAAATATTCGCGTTCGTGCGCCTCGCTTGCGTTGAGCCGGAGCGGCTTCGAGGGCGCGTAATGGCTCGCCATTTGTCCCGGCGATTCGAGCTTTTCTCCGCTGGCAAGGATTGCGCCTTCTATTTCGAGAGGGCCTCTTCGAAGGAGGCGAAGCCGGCCCTCGCTCTCGGCGACGATCGTGGATTCGATTCCGCGGGGGCAGGGGCCGTCGTCGACGATCAGCGGGATTCGGCCGCCAAGGCTCTGTTCCACGTGCCTGGCGCGGGTCGGGCTGATCGATCCGCTGGCATTGGCGGAGGGCGCCGCGAGTGGACGCCCGACGGCGCGCAGCAATGCCTGGATCGCGCGGTGTCCGGGCACCCGCACGCCGACCGTCGGCAAGCCCGCCGTGACGAGCGAAGCGACCTGGCTGTCCTTCTTAAACGGAGCGACGATTGTTAGCGGCCCCGGCCAATGCCGTTTGGCCAGCACCTTGGACAATGGGCCGAAGTCGGCAATTTTCTGCGCCTGCTCCATATCCGAGGCGTGCACAATCAAGGGGTTGAACGACGGTCTTCCCTTGGCTTCGTAAATTCGTGCGACCGCTTCCGCGTTGGTTGCGTCGGCGGCTAATCCATAAACGGTCTCGGTCGGAACCGCGACCGGATGACCGGAGACGATCAGCCGCGCGGCCTCCGCAATTGCGTCTTGGCTGAAGGGGAGGATCCGCGTCTTCATAGGACGCGGCTAGTAAGGACTAGGCGCGCGCTCTGTCGAGTAGTTCAGCCGGTTCGATCCCAAGGCGGTCCATCCGCTCGCGGATTTCGGGCCATTCCTCATTGAGGAAGCGGTCGCGCTCGGACGTTGTGAGCCGAGCCCGCGCCCCGGGTGCGACGAAAAGGCCCACGCCACGCTTGACGACGACCAGGCCTTCGTCCTGGAACCCCTGATAAGCCTTCGCGACCGTCAGTGGATTCGCCTGCTCCTCGGCAGCAAGAGCCCGCACCGAAGGAAGCGGATCGCCGTCCCGATATTTGCCCGACAGGATCGCGTTGGCGATCGTTTCGCGCAGGCGGACATAAACGGGTTTTTCGTGGCCGGTACGGAGCGTCATGCTGTCATAATACAGCAGCGCGGAATTTCGTCAAGGAAATCAATTCCTCCCTGCGAGCGGAGCTCGTGGGGAGGTGGCAGCGCGAAGCGCTGACGGAGGGGCCCCTCCACCAATCAGCTTCGCTGAGCGGTCCCCCTCCCCATCGCTTCGCGATAGGGAGGATCTATTTCACCGGCACCCACCAGCGCACCACGTCGCCAGGCTCCGGCCGCGGCCGCTCGTCGAGCTCCACGCTCGAATGGCCGATGAAAATGAAGCCGGCAATTCGCTCACCCGGCTCGCACAGTGCGGCGGTAACTCGCGGCGAATAAGCGCGCCAGCCTGTGACCCAGCCGACGTCGTAGCCGAGCGCCTGTGCCCCAAGCATCAGGTTCATGCCCGCCGCGCCGCAGGACAGTTCCTGCTCCCAGAGCGGAATCTTGTGTCCGGGTGTCGGCGCCGAGACGAGAACGACGAGGGTTCCGCCATAATGGGCGAACTCGTCCTCTTTGTTGTGCTTGGCGATCGGCGCGCAATCGTCCTCGTCGGCAAGGGCCTGCCGAAGCAACGCTCCGAACGCGTCGCGATGTTCGTCGGGGATGACCACGAAGCGCCACGGCGTGAGCTTGCCATGATCGGGCGTTCGCGAGGCGATTCGGAGGATTCGCTCGAGTTCCTGGCCCGACGGACCGGGCCCGGCCATGCAGCGAGGCTTCGCCGAGCGGCGGGTTTCGAGAAGCGAGAGGAGGGACGAACGGTCGTTCAGCATCGATCGTTCATCTAGGGATGAAGCCGGATCGTGCAACAATCGGCTTCACAAGCCGGTTTGTGCCGTTAGGGTGCCCGCCTTCTTGAATTTCGCACGGGCCAAATGCTTGGGGAGAAGCGCCGTCGTGATGGGTTTGAAAGACGTTTCCGCATGGAATGAAGGCGACTGGATTGTCGTCATCGGCCTCCTCGTCCTCGTCGTTTTCCTGGCGGTCGGCGGAATGGTCGCGGCGCGCAAGGAACCGGAGTTTATCGGGCATCCGAAGGGCCTGTTCATGCTCTTCTTCGCCGAAATGTGGGAGCGATTCTCCTACTACGGCATGCGGGCGCTGCTGATTTTCTATTTGACCCAGCACTGGCTGTTTTCTGACTCGCAATCGAACCTGATCTACGGCGCCTACACCAGCCTGGTTTATATCACGCCGGTTCTCGGCGGATATCTCGCCGACAAATATCTCGGTCAGTACAAGGCGGTGCTGTTCGGCGGGATTCTGCTTGCACTCGGGCATTTGTTCATGGCCGTCGAGGGGGTCGGCGGGCAGAACGATCCGACGATCAACGTCTTCTGGATGGCGCTTGCGCTGATCATTGTCGGGTCCGGATTCCTCAAGGCGAACATCTCGGTCATTGTCGGGCAGCTCTATCCGCGCACCGATCCCCGTCGCGATGGCGCCTACACCATCTTTTACATGGGAATTAACGTCGGCGCCGCGATCGGCACCATCCTGGTCGGCTACCTCGGCCAGAGAGTCGGCTGGTCGTGGGGCTTTGGCCTCGCCGGTATCGGCATGGTCGCCGGCCTGATCGTCTTCGTACTCGGCAAGCCCGCGCTGCGCGGCCATGGCGAGGCCCCCGATCGCAAGCGGCTCTCGGATCGGGTCGCCGGGATCAAGCTGGAGTGGTTGCTTTACGTGATCGGCATCGTCGGCGTCGCGGTCATCTGGCTTCTCATCCAGTACCAGGGAATCGTCGGCTGGATCCTGCTGCTCAGCGGGATCGCGCTCCTTGGCTACGTCCTCGTCAGCGCATTCAAGCTCGAACCCCATGCGCGAGACCGGATCTTCGCGATCCTGTTCCTGATCGCGTTGCAGCCTGTCTTCTGGGGCCTGTTCGAGCAGGCAGGCGGGTCGATCAATCTGTTCACCGACCGCTACGTCGATCGCGGCGGCGTTCCGGCGTCGATCTTCCAGTCGATCAACCCTATCTACATCATCCTTCTCGGGCCGCTGTTCGCCTGGCTTTGGACATGGCTGGGGCGGCGCGGCCTCGAGCCTTCGACGCCGGCCAAGTTCGGCCTTGCACTCGTCCAGGGCGGGTTTGCCTTCCTCGTGCTGGCGTGGGGTGCCCAGGCCGCGGGTATGGGCGTCGCGACGCCAGTCATCTTCATCTTCCTCCTGTACCTGTTCCAGACGACGGGAGAGCTGTGCCTGTCTCCGGTGGGACTGAGTGCAATGAACCGCTTGGCACCCCGGCAGATGGCCAGCCTGATCATGGGCGCGTGGTTCTTCGCGACCGCGGGTGGCAATTATGTCGCCGGCGTCATCGGCTCCATGACAGGGGGCGAGAGCGGCGAAATGAGCAAGGAGGCGGCTATCTCGATCTACACGACGATTGGCTGGATCGCCGCCGGCCTCGGGGTGGCGGTGATGGTCGTTGCTCCATTCGTGAAGCGGCTGATGCACCTCGAGGAATTGAAGGACGACGAGCTCGCCGGTTACAAGGAACTCGGCGACGAAAACGAGGCCGCGGGGATGTTCCCGGGCCGGGAGACCAAGCAGGGCCCGCAAGAGGTCTGAACCAACGCCAGGCTCCGGGAGGGGAGGACGCTTTGAGAATTGTTATGGCCGTGGCGGCAACAGCCGCCCTGGCGGGTTGCGCCGCACTATCTCCGCCAACGAAGAACGCGGCGGCAATTCACATCAATGAAGACCCGTTTCCGTCGACCTATGTCCCGTACCCGGGAGTGCCGACGGCGATCCGTGGGGCGACCGTGTTCGACGGCGAAGGCGGGCAGATAGCCAACGGGACAGTCATCCTCGCGGACGGCAAGGTGCAGGCTGTCGGCGGTCCCGATCTTCCGATTCCCGCGGGCGCCGAGGTGATCGACGGCACCGGCAAATTCGTCACCCCGGGGATCATCGACGTCCACAGCCACCTCGGCGACTATCCCTCACCTGGCGTCCAGTCTCTGTCCGATGGGAACGAAGCGACGTCCCCGGTCACTCCGGAGGTCTGGGCCGAGCATAGCGTGTGGCCGCAGGACCCCGGTTTCAGCCGCGCTCTCGTCAACGGCGGAGTGACCACGCTCCAGATTTTGCCCGGCTCTGCGAACCTGTTCGGCGGCCGCTCCGTGACCCTGAAGAACGTCCCCGCTCGAACGGTGCAGGGGATGAAATTCCCCGGCGCGCCTTATGGCCTGAAGATGGCCTGCGGCGAGAATCCCAAGCGGGTCTATGGCTCGAAGGGCAAGGAGCCCTCGACCCGGATGGGCAATATCGCAGTCGCCCGCCAGACCTGGGCGAAGGCGCAGCAGTACAAGCGCAAGTGGGACAAATATTACGCCAAGGGCGGCGAGATGCCGGAGCGGGACATGGCGATGGACACGCTGAAGGGCGTTCTCGAGGGCAAGATCCTCATCCAGAACCATTGCTACCGCGCCGATGAAATGGCCAACATGATCGATATGTCGAAGGAGTTCGGCTATCACATCACGGCGTTCCATCACGCGGTGGAGGCTTACAAAATCGCCGACTTGCTTCGCGACAATGGCATTTGCGCGGTGATGTGGGCCGACTGGTACGGCTTCAAGATGGAAGCCTATGACGGGATCAAGGAGAACATCCCGCTCGTCCACAACGCCGGCGCCTGCGCCATCGTTCACTCCGACGATCCCAATTACATCCAGCGGCTCAATCAGGAAGCGGCGAAGGCACTCTCCGATGGCCAGCGCGCCGGTCTCCCGAACCTCACCGAGGCGGTCGCCTGGACTTGGCTGACCTCCAATCCCGCAAAGGCGCTCGGGATCGCTGACCGCACCGGAAGCCTCACGCCGGGCAAGATGGCCGACGTGGTGCTCTGGAACGGCGATCCGTTTAGCACCTACACACGGCCCGAGCGGGTCTGGATCGACGGAGCTTTGATGTACGATGCCAACGATCCGAAGCATCGTCCGGTGAGCGATTTCGAGCTCGGCCAGCCCGGGGAAGGAGACGTGAAATGATCCGCGCTGTCCTTTCCGCGCTGCTTCTGACGGTCGCAGCACCCGCCGCAGCCCAGACGATCGCGATCGTCAACGGCACGCTCGCTACGGGTGACGGCTCCGGGCCGATCCAGGGTGGCACGGTCGTCATTCGTGACGGCAAGGTGGTCGCAGCCGGGCAGGGCGTTCAAGTCCCGGCCGACGCCCAGGTGATCGACGCCTCCGGCAAATGGGTGACTCCGGGAATCGTCGCCGGCTTCTCGAGGCTCGGGCTCGCCGACGTCGACCTCGGCGCCGGCGGAGCGGACGACACAAGTGCGCGCGATGGTCCGTTCAGCGCCGCAATCGACGTCACGCCCGCGATCAATCCGCTGTACCAGCCGATTGCAGTCAACAGGGCCGACGGCGTGACTCGTGCTCTCGTCGCTCCGGCGACCGCGAAGAGCATCTTTGCCGGGCAAGGCGCAGTGATCGACACCGGCTCCGACATGGACGCCATCACCAAGCCGCGCGCTTTCCAGTTCGTCGAGCTCGGCGAGACCGGGGCCAACGACGCGGGCGGATCGCGCGCCTCGGCGCACATCCTGTTCCGCAACGCGCTTCGCGAAGCTCGCGAGCTTGCCCGCTTTTCGCAGCCGGTTCGTTCGACGCGCGAGGGCGTGCCGGACGAGCGCAACCAGCCGGTCGTTCGCAATCCCAACGAATCCCGAATCTACGGCCCCGACGCGCGCCGAAGCGACGACGTCCTGCTCACCCGCTTCGACGCGGCGGCCCTCGTGCCGGTCCTCCAGGGGCGCCAGTATCTGCTCGTCCATGTCGAGCGCGCCAGCGACATCCTCCAAGTCCTCGACCTTGCCCGCGAGTTCCCGTCGTTGAAGATCGTGATCGTCGGCGGCAGCGAGGGTTGGCTGGTGGCAGACAAGATCGCTCGCTCGGGAATCCCGGTGATCGCGTCGGCTGTGAACGACCTTCCGGCAAGCTTCGAGCAGCTCGCGGCGACCCAGTCGAACGTCGGGCGAATGCGGGCCGCGGGAGTGAAGGTTTCGATCGGAATGATCGACGACAACGACACCCGGCAGCTGTTCAACGAGCGCCAATATGCGGGCAATCTCGTCGGCCTCGCCAGCGTACCCGGTGCAACCGGCTTAAGCTGGGGTGAAGCGCTTGCGGCGATTACGTCGGGCCCCGCGAAGGCAATCGGAATGGGCGGCCAGATCGGGAGCCTCACTCCGGGCGCGCACGGCGACGCCGTCATCTGGTCCGGCGACCCGCTAGACACGAGGAGCGCGGCCGAAGTGGTCTTCATCGACGGTGTTCGTCAGCCGCTGGAAACCCACCAGACGCGGCTGCTCGAGCGCTACCGTTATTTGCCGCGCGGCAACCTGCCCGAAGCGTACCGGCACTGAGTTATCATTTCGTCATTCCCGCAAAAGCGGGAATCCGGATAGTCACAGTGATCGGAAGAATGCTGAACCCCCGCTTTCGCGGGGGTGACGGACAAGGTAGGCTGACGCCATGACGCGTAAATTCTTCGGCACGGACGGGATCCGCGGCTTGACCAACAGCGAGCCGATGACGGCGCAGACGGCGCTGTGCGTCGGCCAGGCGGCGGGAACGCACTTCATGCGCGGCGACCATCGTCATCGAGTCGTGATCGGCAAGGATACGCGCCTGTCGGGCTACATGATGGAATCGGCGCTCGTGGCCGGCTTCACAAGCGTCGGAATGGACGTCGTCCTGCTGGGGCCCATGCCGACTCCGGCGGTGGCGATGCTGACGACCTCGATGCGCGCCGATCTCGGGGTGATGATCTCCGCTTCACACAACCTCTTCTGCGATAATGGAATCAAGCTCTTTGGGCCCGACGGTTACAAGCTGAGCGATGACGACGAGCAGGCGATCGAGCAGCGAATCCTGTCCTCGTCGAAACTCGCCAAGCCCGAGCTGATCGGTCGCGCCAAGAGGATCGACGACGCCGCCGGCCGCTATGTCCACCACTCGAAATCAACATTCCCGGAGCGGCTTCGCCTCGACGGATTGAAGGTCGTGATCGATTGCGCCAACGGCGCCGCCTACCAGGTCGCACCCGATGCTTTGTGGGAGCTCGGCGCCGAGGTTATTCCCATTGCTGTCAGCCCGGACGGCCTCAACATCAATGCCGATTGCGGTTCGACCCATCCGCAGCTGCTCCAGGAAACCGTTGTCGCAAGCGGAGCCGACATCGGCCTCGCCCTGGACGGCGATGCCGACCGCCTCGTCGTGGTGGATGAGAAGGGCAATCTCGTGGACGGCGACCAGATGATGGCGCTGATCGCGACGGACAGGCTGAAGCGCGAGCAGCTGAAAGGGTCGGTCGTCGCCACGGTAATGTCGAATCTCGGTCTTGAGCGAAGGCTCGGCGACCTCGGCATCGCCATGGTCCGAACCAAGGTCGGAGACCGCTACGTGCTCGAAGAAATGCGCAGGAGCGGCAGTAACGTCGGCGGCGAGCAGTCAGGCCATATCATCCTGACCGATTATTCCACGACCGGGGACGGGCTGGTGGCGGGTCTCCAGGTGCTCGCCGCACTTGTCGATAGCGGCAAGGCGGCGAGCGAAGTTCTCCGGCAGTTCGAGCCGCTTCCGCAGCTGCTCAAGAACGTCCGCTTCAACGGCGGTGCGCCGCTCGACAACGCCAAGGTGAAGAAGCGGATTGCCGACGCGGAGCGCGAGTTGGAGGGAAGGGGCCGAATCCTGATTCGCAAGTCGGGTACGGAGCCCCTGATCCGGGTAATGGCCGAAGCCGACGATCCCGTGCTCGTCGAAAGGGTCGTGGACGACATCTGCGAGGCCGTCCAGGCTGCGGCGTGAACGCTTTTTTCGCATTTGCGGGCCTATCGATGGATCCGTGCACATGGAAAACTTCGCCCCAAGGAGCGGGTCGAAGGCGAGTAGCGTGACGCCGACGGCGCGAATCCTGGTCATCGCCGGCTCCGATTCCGGGGGCGGGGCGGGGATTCAGGCCGACATCAAGACCATTACGATGCTCGGCGGCCACGCAATGACGGCGATCACCGCAATCACCGCCCAGAACACGCTTGGGGTGAGCGGAGTCCATCCCATTCCCGCCGAAATGATCCTCGGGCAGATCGATGCCGTCGCCGCCGATCTTGGCGTCGATGCGGTCAAGGTCGGGATGGTCCCGGGCCCGTTCGCTGCTCGTGCCATCGCGGACCGGCTGAGCAAGCTTGGCGACGTTCCGATCGTCTTCGATCCGGTGATGGTGGCAACGAGCGGCGCACCGCTCGCCGATAACGCGACAGTCGCGGCCTTCGGCGAGCTGATGAATATCGCGACCCTGGTCACTCCGAATCTGCCCGAGCTGAACCGGCTGACGAGCGAAGAGGATCCGGTGGCGGCGGCGCTCCAACTCGTGGGGCGGCACGGCTGTGCTGTATTGATCAAAGGCGGGCACGACGAAGGTGACGCGCTCGCCGACGCCCTGATCGAAACCGACAACATGACGAGTTGGCAGGGACAGCGAATCAACACCGCCAACACGCACGGGACCGGCTGCACGCTGGCGAGTGCGATCGCCTGTTTTCTCGGCCAGGGCGACTCACTCATTTCCGCGGTGGAGCGGGCGCGAACCTTCGTCCGGGTTGCTCTTCAGGACGCTCCTGATCTCGGGGAGGGCGCCGGTCCCATCGGCCAGGGCCGGGTGCGGCTCGACGTCGGCAGTGGACCCCGGCTCAACCAGGTGACCGTTACCGGCACCAATTACCGAAAGTCGGTCGAGTTTTACCGGACGCTTGGCCTGAAGCAGATCGTCGATAGCCCGGAGAACGGCTACGCCCGCTTCGAGACCGAAGGCGGTGCAACCCTGTCCGTCCAGATCGATCCCGATGAGACGATCTCCGCGACGACCGCGGTCTATCTGGAGTGCGACGATCTCGACGAGCGGGTCGAGCGGCTCGCCCGAAGCGGCCTCGTTTTCGAACACGGCCCGCGCAACCAGCCCTGGATGTGGCGAGAGGCGCGGCTTCGCGATCCGTCCGGCAACATCGTCTTCCTTTACAAGGCTGGCGAAGCTCGCCGCTTCCCCCCGTGGAGGGTCGAGGAATAAATACCGACTTTTCCACAGCATAGGCTGCCGGGCGTCTGGACGCCGGCCGCCGCTGCGGTTCACAAGGCGAATCGATGCCGAGGCGGTGTTCCTTCAAGCTCGAGATCGACTTTCCGCAGCCGCTTGCAGGCGTGGACGAGGCCGGCTGCGCTCCGCTCGCCGGGCCAGTCGTCGCCGGAGCAGTAATCCTCAACCGCGACAATTATCCGCGCGGAATCGATGATTCGAAGAACCTTTCCATCGAAAAGCGCGAATCGCTCTATGCCCGAATCACCAAATGCGCGGCGTGGGGCGTCGGCGTTGCGAGCGTCGAGGAAATCGACCGGATCAACATCTATTGGGCCCGTATGCTCGCGATGACCCGCGCGGTCGAAGCGCTGGGTCTCGAGCCGGCCTGGGTCCTGGTCGACGGTAACGCGACTCCGCGCTGGGACCGGCCGTCCAAGGCGATCGTCGAGGGCGATGCGAAGTGCCGGTCGATCGCGGCGGCCTCGATCATCGCCAAGGTCACGCGCGACCGGATGATGGCGGAATGGGCATCCGAGTATCCGGGCTACGGTTGGGAGACCAATCGCGGCTACGGGACGCCCGAACATTATCGGGCGCTAAAAACCCTTGGACTGACGCCGCTTCACCGTCGAAGCTTCGCGCCGGTACGCGCGATCGAGGCCGGAAACGCCCAGCCGGAGCTGGAAATCATCGAAATCGGGCCGGGCGAGTCCTTTGAGTCACACACACCAGCAGTTGAGTCCCGGTCGGAAGAAGTGACTCAACATCTTGTGATCGAGCCGCGCTCCCCCGCATAGAGGTTGCGGCTTTCGCGCAGGTATTAACCCTTCGGTTGTTGACCGCGAGTCCCGCCTGACTCACCTTCGCTCCACCAGGGGGCGTATTATCGATGAACCTGCTTGCTCGAGTTCAGGACACGGAGCGACTCGCTCGCCCGAAGCGGAGCGAGGCGCGCAAGCTTCCGCTCGACACCATCCTCAAGGGCGACTGCATCGCTGAAATGGCGAGGCTTCCCGACAAATGTGTCGACATGATCTTCGCGGACCCTCCCTATAATCTGCAGCTGGGCGGCGACCTGTTTCGGCCCGAGGGCGGACGAGTGGATGCGGTCGACGACGAGTGGGACAAGTTCGACAGTCTTGCCGCCTACGACGATTTCACCCGCGAATGGCTGTATGAGGCGCGCCGCGTCCTCAAGGACGATGGCACAATCTGGGTAATCGGCAGCTATCACAACATCTACCGTGTCGGCTCGCTCCTCCAGGATGCCGAGTTCTGGATCCTGAACGACATCGTCTGGCGCAAGTCGAACCCGATGCCGAACTTTCGCGGAACGCGTTTCACCAACGCGCACGAAACCTTGCTGTGGTGCGCGAAGGACGAGAAGGCGCGCTACACGTTCAACTATCGCGCGATGAAGGCCCTCAACGACGACCTTCAGATGCGCTCCGACTGGGTGCTTCCGATCTGCAGCGGCGCCGAGCGGGTCAAGAACGACGACGGCTCGAAAGCCCATCCGACGCAGAAGCCCGAGGCTCTGCTGTACCGGATCCTGCTTGCCTGCACCAAGCCAGGCGACGTGGTTCTCGATCCCTTTTTCGGGACCGGGACGACCGGGGCTGTGGCAACGCGCCTCGGGCGCCATTGGGTCGGAATCGAACGTGAGCCAGCCTACATCAAGGTCGCCAATGCGCGAATTCACTCGACCCTTCCACTCGATGAAAGCGCGATGGCCACCATGGCCGACAAACGCGCCGCCCCGCGCGTAGCCTTCGGAGTCCTCGTCGAAAGCGGCCTTTGTTCGCCGGGGACCAGGCTGACCGACGCGAAGCAACGCCATAGCGCCACGGTCCGCGCCGACGGTTCGATTGAGGCGGGCGGGCATGCCGGCTCGATTCACAAGGTCGGAGCCGCGCTCCAGAAGGCGCCTTCCTGCAATGGCTGGACCTTCTGGCACGTGAAAGCGGGAGGTGATCTGCAGCCGCTCGACACCCTTCGACAGAAATATCTCGCAGGCGGCGCCTGACCCACTTGCGGGCCGGGTCGCGATGTCGATGATGGGCCTCATGGGGCGGGTCTTGCGACTCTCGGCTGTCATCCTCGGCGCGTTCGCGCTTTCTGCCGTTGCCACGCCGGACGACAGCGTCCGTTTCGAACAGGCTGTTTCCGCGCTTGAACCCCAGCGCCCAGGAACCGTCGATGCTTATGTGGTGGTTGCCGCGCTCGATACTGCTCCGGTCTTCGAGCGCGAGGCGCGGGAAGCCGGGCGGGTACTCTCGAAGCGTTTCGATGCCGCAGGACGTACGCTGGTCCTCGCCGGGGATGAGGGCGAGGACAAGGGCGACGCCGCGGCCACTCCGGAGCGGCTTGCTTCGGCGCTCAGCCGGGTTGGCGCGCTGATGAACCGCAATGAAGACGTGCTCGTACTGTACACCACCAGCCACGGCTCACCGCGGGCTGGCCTTAACTTCCGCGATCCCGAGAGACGAACATCGGTAATCACTCCGGATCAGCTCGCGGCAATGCTCAATGGCCCGGGCATCAGGAACCGGCTGGTCATTCTCCAGGCTTGCTTTGCGGGCCAGTTCGTACCGGCACTCCAGTCGCCAGGCACCGTGGTCGCGACTGCTGCATCCGAATTGACCTCCTCCTTCGGCTGCACCGCAGGGAATGACTGGACATTCTTCGGTTATGCCCTGATCGATCTTGCGATGCGCAAGCCGGACACTTTCGTTCGCCAATTCCGGCGAGCCTTCGTGAGCATCCTTGGGTGGGAAAAGAAGCTCGATGTCCCGTACTCAAACCCTCAATTGAGCGTTGGAAGCGACACGGCCGCGTGGCTCGCGGCGCTCGACACGCATGCCGCCGATGCCGCCGGGGCGCCGGTCGGCAGTCCACCTTCCGAGCTTCTTCGCTAATTCGATGCGCAGGCTCATCCGTCCCACCGGTTTCGTCGATTCGCCATTCGCTCATGAGGGCAAGGTTGCGCGGCTCGCCGGCGGGCTAAACTGGTTCGCATCCGCCGAGCTGTTGAAGGTTGAAGGCAAAAAGAGAGTTTCAACAGAACTGCTTTCTGTGGAACAACTTGAAGGCAGAATCGACGACGAACTCTTAAGTCAATGGCAGCAACTTACGAGTCCGCGAGGGCCGCTCCAGCTAGGTGACCGCACCGTCCGGCTCGATCAGCCGCAGGTGATGGGGATCGTCAACGTGACGCCCGACAGTTTCTCCGATGGTGGCAAGTTCGCTGACGGATCGAAGGCCGCAACGGAGGGCGCTCGAATGAGCGAAGCCGGCGCCGCGATCGTCGATATCGGCGGAGAGTCCACCCGGCCCGGCGCGAAGCCGGTCTGGGAAGGCGACGAAATCGCGCGGATTGAGCCGGTGATCCGCCAGCTTGCCTCTGGGGGAGCGGCGGTTTCGGTCGATACCCGCAAAGCCGACGTCATGACGGCAGCGATCGCCGCCGGAGCCCGGATGGTGAATGACGTCTCGGCGCTCACCTATGACCTTCGCTCCGCCGAAGTCGTCGCTTCGGCGGGAATTCCGGTGGTCCTGATGCATCATCAGGGCAAGCCCGAGACCATGCAGCAGGATCCTCGCTACGACGATGTCGTCGTCGAGGTCTATCTGTGGCTGGAAGAGAGAATCGCTGAAGCGGAAGAAGCGGGGATCGCCCGCGAGAAGATCCTGATCGACATCGGATTCGGTTTCGGAAAGACCGTCGCCCATAATCTGGAGCTGATGAACAACCTGGCGTTGTTCCACTCGCTGGGCTGCCCGCTGGTGCTCGGAGCGAGCCGCAAACGGACGATCGGCGCTCTTTCGAACGAAGCTTACCCGGACGAGCGCCTGGGTGGGAGCCTCGCCTTAGCGCTGAAGGCGGTGGAGCAGGGTGCCCAGTTGATACGGGTACACGATGTGCCCGAGACGGTGCAGGCGTTGCGGGTGTGGCGCGGGCTACGCGACCAGGCGCTGACCCCGCGCGGGACCTAGCCGATTGAAAATCATCTCCGGCGGGCAGACCGGTGTCGACCGTGCGGCACTGGATGCCGCGCGCGAGCTTGGCCTGCCTCATGGCGGCCATGTGCCCAAAGGGCGATGGACCGAAGACGGGCCGCTGCCGTTCAAATACTCCGGCATGATCGAGACCGAGGGGCGTCATCCTGCGGCAAGAACCAAACAGAACGTGCGCAGCGCTGATGCAACCTTGATTTTCGTCCACGGCGAGTGCGAGGGCGGTACGCTGCTGACGCTTCGAAAGGCGCGTGATTGGGGCAAGCCACACCTGGTGATCGACCTAGCCCGTACCTCCGCCGCAGAGGCAATTGCGGCGATCCGCGAATGGCTTGCGGCTAACGCGCCCGCAACACTCAACATCGCAGGGCCACGGGCCAGCAAGAATCCCGGCATCTACGCGGAGGCGAAGGCCATTCTCCTCGTCGCGCTCCGGCGCGACTGACTAGGCCGCGCTGGTGTCGATGCCGATTTCGCCGAGCTTGCGGTAGAGGGTCGACCGGCCGATTCCGAGGCGCTTGGCGACTTCCGTCATCCGGCCGCGGTAGTGCCCGATCGCAAGGCGGATCAGGTCGGCTTCAATCTCTTCGAGCGGCCGGATATGACCGTCGTCGTCGAACACCGTAATCGCGCCGACGCCATTGACCGCGGCATCGCTCGACTGCTTGCTGATTTTCGGAATGAAGTCCGTCGCTCGCGCGGTGAAGCGGGACTGTGTCGCGATGTGCGGGAAATCCTCGGTAGTCAGCGAAGAACCGTTGCAGTCTATTCCGGCGCGAAGGAGAACGCTTGCAAGCTGCCTGACGTTGCCCGGCCAACCGTAGCGCATCAGCACCGTAAGCGCGCCATTGTCGATGCCGAGCGGCTTCATTAGCTCCTGCTCCGCGAATCTCGCCAGGAGGTGACGGGCGAGTGCCGGAATGTCGCTGCTCCTCTCCCGTAGAGCCGGAAGCATCACCACTGTGCCCTCCAGCCTTTCGCGAAGCTGCGGATTGAAACTGTCGGCCAATGGCCTGCTCGAGGTGGCGATCAGGCGCACGTCGACCGAATTGCTCCCGTTGCAGCCGACCGGGCGAACCTCGCCGGTGGCCAAGGTCCGGTCGAGCGCTTCCTGCGTCGCCTCGGGAAGAGCGGTGATGTCATCGAGGAGAAGCGTACCCTGGTTGGCCTCGACGATCTTGCCGGTCTTTGCCGAGAAGGCGCCGGGGAAGGCGCCGGCTTCATGACCGAACAATTCGCTGTCGATGATGTTCGCCGGAACCGCCTTGCAGTCGAGCTGAACGAGCGGAAATCGCGACCTCAAACTGGCCGAGTGGATGGCCTTGGCAAAGGTTTCCTTGCCGGTACCCGGCTCGCCGACGATCAGGATCGGCAAGCGGTTGCGCGCGGCCTTTGCTGCAACAGCGAGAGAAGACCGGAATTCGGGGGTCGCGCCGACCAGCTGGTCGAGCGGCAGGTCAGGCGCCAGCTTCTCGGCGATCGGAGTCAGCTCGCCTGTCGGACGCCTGCGATCGGCGGCAGCCGCAAGCGCCTCGAGCAGCCGTTCCGGAGCAATCGGGCGGCCAAGGAAATCCGTCGCACCGGCACGGATCGCATCCACTGCAGCCGGCGCATCTCCGTCGGTCATGACCAGGACAGGTAATGCGGAGTGGCATTCCCTCAGTGCATCGATAAGCGTGGCGCCGGTCTGCTGGTCCCAATGGCCCAGCAGGGCGACCTTGACCTCCGGACCGTAGGGTCCGCGCAGTATGGCCGTGGCGGTCTCCGTGCCGTCCGCGCCGACGACCGTCCAGCCCGCGCGCGAAGCAATCGCGGAAATGCGCCGCCGCTCCGCTGCATCGGCGTCGATCAGTAGCAGCGACCGAATTGGCTCATTGGGCATGGCTCACCTCAATGCCAGTCTGTAGCCGGAAGCGGTAAAGGGGGGCTTAAAGGCGGCGCTTTCGCACTTGGGTGCGCGAGAGCAGCTTGTTATGCACGGCCCAACGAAACCAAACGGGGTACCAAATGGCGAATGACGAAGAGCCGATCCTGACCCATCCTGGAAGCCAGCAGATGGCCCGGCACGTTCATGATTATTCGAAGTTCACGGCGCTGTTTAAATGGGGAGCGATAACCTCCTTCGTTGTTGCGATCCTCGTCCTCTTCATCATCGCCTAGCCTCCGCCGCCCGTGAAAATCGCTGTCCTCAAGGATTCGGAGCCGGGCGAGAGCCGTTGCGCGGCAATCCCGGAAACGGTGAAGAAATTCATCGCGCTCGGCGCCGAGGTGGGGATCGAGAAGGGAGCCGGAGACCGCGCGTCACTTTCCGACGCCGACTTCGAGGCTGCGGGAGCGAACGTTGGCGACCGCAAAAGCACCCTGGCAGGAGCGGGGGTGGTCCTTTGCGTCAACGGCCCCGACCCGAAAACGCTTGGCGGGGCTTCGAAAGGCGCAATTCTCGTCGGCGCCCTTGATCCGCTCCGGCGCAAGGACGCCATTGACGCCTACGCCAAGGCAGGCCTCCAGGCGCTGGCGATGGAGTGGATGCCGCGAATCACGCGGGCGCAATCGATGGACATTCTGTCGTCGCAGTCGAATCTCGCCGGCTACAAGGCTGTTGTCGATGCTGCCGCGGCTTATGGACGCGCCTTCCCTATGATGATGACCGCAGCAGGGACGATCAGTCCGGCAAAGGTCTTCATCATGGGCGTCGGAGTCGCCGGCCTCCAGGCGATCGCGACCGCCAGGCGCCTTGGCGCACAAGTGAGCGCGACGGACGTCCGCTCGGCGACGAAGGAGCAGATCCAGTCGCTCGGCGCCAAGCCGATCTTCGTCGAGAATGTCGCGGGAATCGAGGGCGAGGGGCAGGGCGGCTATGCCACCGAAATGTCGGACGAATATCGCAAGGCGCAGGCCGAGCTCGTATCCAGCCACATCGCCAGGCAGGACATTGTCATCACGACCGCTCTGATTCCCGGCAGGCCGGCGCCGCGACTCATCAGCGATGCCCAGCTCGCGTCCATGCGACCCGGCAGCGTCATTGTCGATCTCGCGGCCGAGGCAGGCGGCAACGTGGAAGGCACCATAGCTGGTGAAACCGTCGAGAAACACGGCGTCGCCATCATCGGCGCATCCAATCTCTCGCGCAGTCTCGCAGCCGACGCGTCCGCATTATTCTCTCGCAATTTATTTAATTTCCTCAGTGCGTTCTGGGATAAAGATAAGAATGCACCTGAGTTGCCAGACGAAGACGAAATCGTCCAGGCGATCCGACTCACTCTTGATGGCAAAGTTGTGAGCGAAAGGCTGGCGTCCTCCTGAACTGCGATATCCTCGTTATCGGCGGGGGCGTTGCCGGTCTCTCTGCTGCCGCGATGCTTTCGCCGCACGCAAAGGTGATATTGCTCGAAGCCGAAGAGCAACTCGGCTATCATTCGTCGGGACGAAGCGCGACGATGCTCCACTACGCGCTCGGCAACCCACTGGTCCGGGCACTTACGCTTTCAAGCCGGAAATTCATCAATGATCCGCCCGGCGGTTTCACCGACATTCCGCTCGGGCATGCCAGGTCCGTTCTCGTCCATGCTAGGGACAATGAACTTGCGGCACTAGACGATCTCCAGGCCGCGATTGCGCCCTTCGCGACCCTCAGGCGGGTCGGAGAGAGTGAAATCCTCGACCTTTGCCCGGTCATGCGGGTGGGCGCGGAGGGTGCCGTCGCAGCCTTGGTCGACGACGATGCCATCAAGCTCGACAGCGATGCGCTTTTGCAGGGCTATGCGCGGACAGTGCGGCACGGCGGCGGCGAAATTGTCACCGGAGCACGCGTTGCCGCTCTGGCCTTCGAACGGGGCACATGGACCGCGCTCACGGATCGGGGCGATCGCTTCTCTTCGCCAATCGCCGTCAACGCCGCCGGATCGTGGGCCGATAGGGTTGCGGCATTGGCGGGCGTGGCGCCGATGGGACTTCAGCCAAAGCGCCGGACCATCATCACCTTTGACGGGCCCGAGGGCGTGGAGGTGAGCGGCTGGCCATTCGTGAAGACGGTCGGGGAAGAACTTTATTTCGCTCCCGAATCCGGCCGCCTGTTCGCTTCACCGATGGACGAGGTGCCGAGCGAGCCCGCGGATGCCCAGCCTGACGATTATGAAGTCGCGCTCGCCGCTCACCGGGTGGAGCAAAGAACGACCATTGAGGTGAAGCGGATCGTGCACAAATGGGCGGGGCTTCGAACCTTCGCTCCGGACAGGGTGCCGGTCGTCGGTTTCGACCCCGATACCGAAGGATTCTTCTGGCTGGCGGGGCAGGGAGGTTTCGGCCTGCAAACATCACCAGCGGTGGCGGCGGTCGTCGTCTCGATGCTCGCCGGGACACCGTGGCCCCTGGCTGGCGTGACAGCGGAAGACCTAAGCCCCGGGCGTTTCTTCCGGAAGCCGGCATAGGTCGACCCAGCGGTCGCCGACAAGGTCGAACAGACGGTCGACGTTCACCTCCACCGAGGTGTTGGTCGATCCACCAGCGGGGTAGACCACCTCGAATGCCTTTAGCGAGACGTCGAAATAGACCGGCAAGGCGGTTTTCAGTCCGAAGGGGCAGACTCCGCCCACCGGGTGGCCGGTAAGCTCGAGGGTTTCCTCCGCCCCGAGCATCCGCGGGCGGGCACCGAGCTCGTCCTTGCACTTGCGGTTGTCGAGCCGCGCGTCACCGCGAGCGACGAGCAGGAAGGTGAGTTCGCCAGCTCGAATTGCCAGTGTCTTGGCGATCCGTCCCGGAACGACTCCCAGCGATTCCGCAGCCGTGGCTACGGTCGCAGTGGTGCCCTCGACCTCGATGATCGGCAGATCGGGAGCGTTTTCGGCTATCCACTGCCGAACGGACTCGGCGCTCACCTCCGCTCACCGATGAAATGAAGAACGATCCGGCGGGACGGGGTGTCATCGCGATGTTCGAACAGGAAAATGCCTTGCCAGGTGCCGAGCGCCATCCGGCCATTGTCGACAGGGATCGATAGCTGCGCGTGCGTGAGGGCCGACCGTATGTGCGCCGGCATATCGTCCGGCCTTTCGTCATTATGTGTGTAGAGCGCCGGATCCTGTGGCGCGATCCGTTCGAAAAAATCCTCCAGATCTCGGCGCGCCGCCGGAGCCGCATTCTCCTGAATGACCAGGGACGCGGAGGTGTGCGCGCAGAAAATGGTTAAGAGCCCGGTCCCGAGTCGCTGCGAGTCGATCCAGCCCGAAACCTCGCCGGTGATGTCGTAAAGTCCGGGCTTCGGAGCGCGGGTCTGGATTGTATGGCTGGCCTGGTGGAGCATCGCAAGAGCTTCAACCACAGCCGTTCTGATGAATCCAACTCAAACGAAAAGCGCCTGCAAATGCAGGCGCTTACGTCTTGGAAATCGATTGTCTGGCTGGCTTAACCGTGCACGCCACCGTCGGTCGTGCCACCGCCAAACATCCAAGTCCAGAAGCTCCAGCGAGCCGGAACATGCTTCTTCATTTCGTATCCCCGTTCTCGAACACTGCGATTCGGCAGCTGCGGGAATATTAACCTTAATGAAGAAGGTTAGCAAA
>JBDZVP010000098.1:0-5954 GCA_040255765.1 Sphingomonadales bacterium
AGAAACTGTTCCAGTCGACGCTCAAGTTCGAGAGCGGCACCGGCGGGCCGAGCTCCAACGACCCGATAGAGGGCGCGGTAGAGACCTCGACCGACCGAAGCTGGGGCATGACGCGCACCGAGGTGCATTGCGCCAATTGCGGCAGCCATCTGGGCCACGTATTCGAGGACGGCCCGCCGCCGACCGGCCTGCGCTATTGCGTCAACGGCGTAGCGCTCGACTTCCACGCGGCTTAGGCGGCGCAGGCGACCTTTCCCGAAGGAGCCGCTTCGCCCCGAGCGTTGAACAGGCGCCATTTCTCCGGCCGGAAGGCGATGCGTGATCTG
This sequence comes from Sphingomonadales bacterium, assembly GCA_040255765.1. GTDB lineage: Bacteria > Pseudomonadota > Alphaproteobacteria > Sphingomonadales > Sphingomonadaceae > Sphingomicrobium. The sequence goes on from JBDZVP010000098.1 coordinate 327, forward strand.
GCGGCAGCGGGATGGCCCGCCGGCACCTCGATCTCGACCCGCTCCCGGTGGCCACCGACCTCCAGCTCGAGGCGGCGCGTACCGGCAACGCGGCGGCTGGCGGCAACTGTCCCGGCGATGCAACCGCCGCAGCCGTCGAGCAGCCTCACCTCCTGCGGTCGGAAATAGAGGAGCGCCTTCCCCTCCGGCGCATCGCCGACGGGAACGCCGATCGGCCGGTCCTCGAACCATAGCTGGCCGGCCTCGATACGAACCGGAAGGCTGCTCGATTCGCCGATGAAACCAAAAACGAAGGGCGAATTCGGTGTGTCATAGACCTCATCGGCCGTTCCGATCTGCTCGATCAGTCCTTCATTCATCACCACGACGCGGTCGGCAAGTTCGAGTGCCTCGTCCTGGTCGTGGGTGACGAAAACGGTCGTGTGCCCCGTGGCGTCGTGGATTTCGCGCAGCCAGCTCCTGAGATCCCGCCGCACCTTGGCGTCGAGCGCACCGAAAGGCTCGTCGAGCAAGAGTACGCTCGGTTCGATCGCCATGGCGCGGGCAAGCGCTACGCGCTGCCGCTGACCGCCCGAAAGCTGATGCGGATAGCGCCGCTCCAGACCGGAAAGCTGGACAAGACCGAGGAGTTCTTTCGCACGATTCTCTATCTCGGGTTTGGCGATCCGTTTGGCGCCGCGCCGGACGCTCAGTCCGAAGCCGATATTGTCGAGCACGTTCATGTGGCGGAAGAGCGCATAGCTCTGGAAAACGAAGCCGATATTGCGCTCCTGCACCGTCTTCAGCGAGGCATCCTCGCCGCCGAAGAAGATCTGCCCTCCGGTCGGATGGTCGAGGCCGGCGATGAGCCTGAGCAATGTCGTCTTGCCGGAACCGGACGGACCCAGAAGGGCGATCAGTTCGCCGGAGCGGATGTCGAGCGAGACATCGTCCAGCGCCGCGAAGCGGTCGAACTCCTTGCGGACGTTGCGGATAGAGAGGTCCATCGCCTTCTCCTAATGTCCTGTCGAGCCTGAAATGGCGTCCCCGTACCGGAATTCCAGTAGGGTCTTGACGATCAGCGTCACCAGGGCGAGCAGCGCGAGAAGCGAGGCCACGGCGAAGGCGCCGGCGAAATTGTACTCGTTGTAGAGGATCTCGACCTGGAGCGGCATGGTGTTGGTGAGCCCGCGTATATGGCCGGAGACGACCGACACGGCGCCGAACTCGCCCATGGCGCGGGCGTTACAGAGGAGCACGCCATAGAGCAGGCCCCATTTGATGTTGGGCAGGGTCACGCGCATGAAGGTCTGCCAGCCGCTCGCGCCGAGCGACAGCGCCGCCTCCTCATCCGCCGCCCCCTGGTCCTCCATCAGCGGGATCAGTTCGCGCGCGACGAAAGGAAACGTGACGAAGATCGTGGCGAGCACGATGCCCGGCACCGCGAACAGGATCTGGATGCCATGCGCGGTCAGCCATGGTCCGAGCAGGCTCTGCGAGCCGAAAAGCAGTACATAGACCAGCCCGGATATCACCGGTGAGACGGAAAAGGGCAGGTCGATCAATGTGATCAGAAATGCCTTGCCCTTGAACTCGAACTTGGCGACCGCCCATGCCGCGGCAACGCCGAAGATGAGATTGAGCGGCACCGTGATCACCGCGACAAGCAGGGTAAGCCGGATCGCGGCGACCGAATCCGGCTCCTGAAGCGCTCCGAGATAAGCCCCGACGCCATTGGCGAAGGCCTGCAGGAAGACGATCACGAGCGGCAGCACGAGGAACACCGCAACGAAGAGCAGAGCGATAATTGTCAGGGCGATACGGGTGGCTCGCCGCTCCGTCACGGCCGGGCGTGGCAGCGCCTGTACGCCAAGGACGATCTGGTTAATTGCCATATCCGTACCTCCTGCGGCTCCAGGCCTGGATGAGATTGATGGCGAAGAGCATCGCAAACGAGATCGCCAGCATCATCGTCGCAATGGCGGTGGCGGCTGCGTAATTATACTCCTCCAGCCTTATGACGATCAGGAGCGGTGCGATCTCGGAGACGTAGGGGATGTTGCCCGCGATGAAGATCACCGAGCCGTATTCGCCGACGGCCCGTGCGAAGGCGAGCGCGAAACCGGTCAGGATGGCAGACGCCAGCCCGGGCAGGATAACGCGCCGGATGGTCTGGCCGCGGCGGGCGCCAAGCGTGGCGGCGGCTTCTTCCACCTCGCGGTCGATCTCCTCCATGACCGGCTGCACGGTGCGCACGACGAAAGGCAGGCCGATGAATATCATCGCCACGATGATGCCGAGCGGCGTGTAGGCGATCTTGAGGCCGAGCGGTGCGACGAGCCCACCAATCCAGCCATTCGGCGCATAGAGCGTCGTCAGCGCGATGCCGGCGACCGCCGTCGGCAGTGCGAAGGGCAAGTCCACCATGGCGTCGACGACGCGTTTTCCCGGGAAGCGGTAGCGGACCAATACCCAGGCAACCAGTGTGCCGAAGACGATGTTGATCGCAGCTGCCGCAAGCGCTCCGCCGAAGCTCATTTTCAGAGCGCCGAGCGTGCGCGGATCGCTCGCGATACGCCAGAATTCAGGCCAGCCGAGCGAGGCGGAGCGCCATACCACGCCCGCGAGCGGGATCAGCACGATCAGCGACAGGTAGACGATCGAGAAGCCGAACGTCAGCCCGAAACCGGGAATGACGCTCGGCCGCCGGAACCGCCACCCACGCTGTGCGAGGGCGATCGCCATGTCATTGCCCCGGCTTGTATATCTGGTCGAAGATGCCACCGTCGCCGAAATAGGCCGGCTGCGCCTTCTTCCAGCCGCCGAATGCGTCGATCGTGACCAGCTTCAGATCGGGAAAGCGCTTCAGCTCGGCAGGATCGGCTGCCTCCGGCTTGTAGGGCCGGTAGTAATGCCTGGCCGCGATCTTCTGGCCGACATCGGAATAGAGATATTCGAGATAGGCCTCCGCCACCTTGCGCGTACCCCTGGCATCGGCATTGCCGTCGACCAGCGCCACCGGTGGCTCGGCCTTGATCGAGACCGACGGAGCGACGATGTCGAACTTGTCCGGGCCGAGTTCGTCGAGCGCGAGGAAAGCCTCGTTCTCCCAGGCAAGCAGGACATCGCCGATGCCGCGCTGCACGAAGGTCGTGGTAGCACCGCGCGCACCGGTGTCGAGTACCGGAACGTGCTTGTAGAGCTGGGCGACGAAGTCCTTGGCCTTTTCGTCGTCGCCGCCATACTGGTTGCGTGCCCACGCCCAGGCCGCGAGGAGATTCCAGCGCGCCCCGCCGGAGGTCTTCGGATTGGGCGTGATCACCTGCACGCCGTCCTTGACGAGATCGCCCCAATCCTTGATGCCCTTCGGATTGCCCTTGCGCACGAGAAATACGATCGTGGACGTATAGGGCGCGCTGTTGTTGGGAAGCCGTCCGCGCCAGTCGGCGGGGATCTTGCCCGTCTTTTCGGCGATCGCGTCGATATCGGCCTCGAGCGCCAGCGTCACCACGTCTGCCGGCAGCCCGTCGATAACGGAACGGGCCTGCGCCCCCGAACCGTTATGCGAAGTCTGGATCGTAATCGTCTCGCCGGTGTCCTTCTTCCATTTGGCAGCGAAGGCAGCGTCGAACTCCTTGTAGAGTTCCCGGGTCGGATCGTAGGACACGTTGAGGAGGGTCGTGTCGGCGAAGGCGAAAGCCAGTCCGCCGAATTGCACCATCGCCGCCAGCGCGGCCGTGAAGAGTAGCGACTTACCGTTGCGAGTCATAGCTGCCTCCTGTGTTGGCAGTCAAAACTCTATCGGTTTGGTCGTGTATAGAAATTCCCGGGACGACCCTTTGGCAGCCTTATACGGAAAGAATTTGTCCTTATTCAGCCGGTTCGGGCAAAGCTGTTGCTTGTTTGGCCGGCTTGAGGCTATCGGCGAGCGTGGCGCGGTCGAGCACCGCCCGGCTGGCCTCGGCAACGCGCGCGAACACCTGTCGCACTTCGCAGCTTTCTTCCCCGTTGCAATCGGCGCAACGCTGATAGGCGGTGCGGCTGAGGCAGGGCAGCGGCGCGATCGGACCGTCCACCAGCCGCAGGATTTCTGCATAGGTGATCTGTTCCGGCGGCCGCAGCAGCGTATAGCCCCCTATTTTGCCGCGGCGGCTGGCGACGATGCCTTCGCGCTTCAGCTCGAGAAGGATCTGCTCCAGGAACTTCTTGGGAATGCGCTGGCGCCGGGCGATCTCGGAGATCACAAGACTGTTCCCTTCGGCCTGCGCGAGAGCGACAAGGGCGCGTAAGGCATACTTGGCTTTACGGGAAATCATCGTGGCGCGGCACCCGGATCTTCGATACAGACAGAGGCAGAAGAGATCGCGGTGACGGCCGTAAAGGTCTGCGCCGACAATAACTTAAGCTGACCGGCCCATTTTGTCCGCCGATGCACCCGATTTCAAGGCCACCATTCCCGTGCTGGCCCGAAACAAGAGCTCGTCTGTACAGGTCAGGCGCTTTGCTCCTCTTCGTATGCATGATCGATATGAGCCTTGGGGTTTTGACGTTCGGCTTCAGCGGTCCCCGCTGGCGCTGGATGCGCGATAACCGACTGCAACGCAGCGCTTTTCGATATCGCGAACGGCTTTCATGGCTGCGTCGCCGGCTGCCATGAAATCCTGCGTCGCCACGGGCTTCTGGAAGGCATCTGGTGCCTGGATCCGGAAGAGGGTCCGAGCCCGGGACAGGCCGAGGCGCTGACTCGCGTACAGAAGGATTGCCCGCACTTGATGGATGATGGCTTCGTTGCTAAGAACCGCGAACGTTGGCTGTCATAAACATGATTTCGCAAGCTGGTTTGCGAAGGGGGAGGACTCAGAATGCATAGACGTACATTTCTTCAAGCCTCGGTCGGCGCCGCGGCATTGGCAATGGCCGGTCCCGCCGCGGCAGAGGACGAGTGGAAGCCGGAACGGCCCATCAATCTCATCGTGCCGTGGGCGGCCGGGGGATCGACGGACCAGGTGACGCGCGTCACCGCCGCCGAACTGGAAAAGATCCTGGGCCAGACCATCGTCATCGTCAACCAGCCGGGCGCCTCAGGCTCCATCGGCACGCGCAGTGCGTGGACCGCGGCCAAGGATGGCTACACCTGGACCGCCGGAGCGGCACAGGACCTGGGCACGTACCAGACGCTGGGTTCGCTGGACGCCGGCATCAAGGACTGGAACCTGTTCCTGAACGTAGCCAACGTTTCACTGCTTGGCGTCAATGCCGATCGCCCGTGGAAGACGGCCAAGGAACTGATCGACGACATGAAGGCGCGCCCCGGCGAGATCAGCGTGGCGACCGCCGGCGTCACCTCGGCCGGCCACGCGGCCATGGACCGCATCATCAACGCCACCGGCATCAAGTACAAGGAAGTCGCCTATGACGGCGGAGCGCCCGCCGTTCTTTCTACGGTGGCGGGCGAAACCGATCTCACCACGCAGCTGGCCGTCGAGCAGGCCGATATGATCCGCGGCAAGCGCATCCGGCCGCTGGCGACCGTCGGCGCCAAGCCTCTTACCCTGGAAGGCTTCGGAGACATCCCGGCGCTTTCCGAGACCATTCCCAATCTGGAGGCGCCGCTCAACTATTTCGGCATCTTCGTTCCCAAGGGTGTTC
>JBDZVP010000014.1:0-4734 GCA_040255765.1 Sphingomonadales bacterium
TCGTCGTCGATGTCGACCTTGGCGCCGGTCTCCGCGACGATCTCGCGGATGACCTTGCCGCCGGTGCCGATGACTTCGCGGATCTTGTCCTTCGGGATCTGCATCGTCTCGATGCGCGGCGCGTGGGCGCTGAGCTCGGTACGGGCGGAGCCGAGGGCCTTGGCCATCTCACCCAGGATATGGGCGCGGCCGTCCTTCGCCTGGGCCAGCGCGGTCTTCATGATTTCCTCGGTGATGCCCGCGACCTTGATGTCCATCTGGAGCGAAGTGACGCCCGCCTCGGTGCCCGCGACCTTGAAGTCCATGTCGCCGAGATGGTCCTCGTCGCCCAGGATGTCGGTCAGGACCGCGAAGTCCTTGCCTTCCAGGATGAGGCCCATGGCGATGCCCGCCACCGGCCGCTTGATCGGAACGCCCGCATCCATGAGTGCCAGCGTTCCGCCGCACACCGTCGCCATCGACGAGGAGCCGTTGGACTCGGTGATGTCGGAGAGGACCCGGATCGTATAGGGGAACTCCTCGGCGCTCGGCAGCATCGGGTGGATCGCGCGCCAGGCTAGCTTGCCGTGGCCGGTCTCGCGCCGCGACGGGGCGCCGAAGCGGCCGACTTCGCCGACCGAATAGGGCGGGAAGTTATAGTGCAGCATGAAGCGCTGGTAGGAGAGTCCCTCCAGCCCATCGATCATCTGCTCGGATTCCTTGGTACCGAGCGTGACGCTGACGATCGCCTGGGTCTCGCCGCGGGTGAACAGCGCCGAGCCGTGCGTGCGCGGAAGGAAGCCGACCATGCACTCGATTGGGCGCACAGTCTTGGTGTCGCGGCCGTCGATGCGGCGGCCGTCCTTGAGGATCGCGCTGCGGACGATGTCGGCCTCGAGACCCTTGACCGCCTTGCCGGCGACGAGCTGCTCCTGCGGATCGGCCTCGGCGAACGCTTCCTTGGCCTTGTCGCGGGCCGCGTTGAGGGCGGCGGAGCGATGCTGCTTGTCGGTGATCTTGTAGGCGGCCTCGATGTCCTTGCCGATGAGGTCCTTGAGCTTGGCCTTGATCTCCGCCTTGTGATCTTTGTCGGTCTGGAGCTCCCAGGGCTCCTTGGCGGCCTTCTCGGCGAGACTGATGATCGCGTCGCAGACCTTCTTCGAAGCTTCGAAGCCAAACATGACGGCGCCGAGCATCTCGTCTTCGGAAAGCTCCTTGGCTTCCGATTCGACCATCATCACCGCGTTGGGCGTCCCCGCCATCACGAGGTCGAGGTCGCTCTCGGCGATCTCGGCCGACGACGGGTTGAGGATATACTCGCCATTCTTGAAGCCGACGCGGGCGGCGCCGATCGGGCCCATGAACGGGACTCCGGAGATCGTCAGCGCGGCGGACGCGGCGATCATCGCGACGATATCGGGCTCGTTCTCTCCGTCATAGGAAAGGACCTGCGCGATCACGAGGACCTCGTTGTAGAAGCCTTCGGGGAACAGCGGACGAACCGGACGGTCGATGAGGCGGGAGGTGAGAGTTTCCTTCTCGGTCGCTCCGCGCTCGCGCTTGAAGAAGCCGCCGGGGATTCGGCCGGCAGCGGAGAATTTTTCCTGGTAGTGGACGGTGAGCGGGAAGAAGTCCTGTCCCGGCTTCACGTTCTTCGCGGCGGTGACTGCGCACAGCACCACGGTTTCGCCGAGGGTCGCGATGACCGCGCCGTCGGCCTGGCGGGCAACGCGGCCCGTTTCGAGCTTGAGGGTCTTTCCGCCAAGCTCGATTTCTACGGTTTTGATGTCGAACATTTGATTTCCTTCACCCCGCGGGCCGGATGCCGGCGGGACAGCATTGGACGGACTTTCCGGTCCGTCAGCGGTTCGGGGCCTCGTTCGTGCCCCAAGGACCGAACCGCCGGATTGCGGTGGCCCCGATACGCAAAACGGCCCCGCGAGGGAGCCGTTTCCTTGCGTTACTTGCGAAGGCCAAGCTTCGCGATGAGATCGACGTAGCGCTGCTCGTCCTTGCCCCGAAGATAATCGAGGAGCGAACGGCGCTGGTTGACGAGCATCAACAGGCCGCGGCGCGAATGGTTGTCCTTCGCGTGGGTCTTGAAGTGCTCGGTGAGGTTGCTGATGCGCTCGGTGAGGATCGCGACCTGGACTTCGGGCGAACCGGTGTCGCCCTTGCCGCGGCCATGTTCCTTGATCAGTTTCTGCTTGCGTTCAGCGGTAATCGACATTCGTTTTTACTCCGCGACATCGGTCAAATTGAACCCCCGGACGACCTTCAGGCCGTCGGCCGTCGCTTCGACCAGCGCGACCGGAGTTCCCTCCGATGTCGCAAGCTGAAGCCCCGGCCTTTCGGGGAACCCGCCAAGCCGCTGTCCGTGTCGAAGCAGCTGCGCCTGGTCGGGAGTGACGGGGAGGGCCGGGATGTCGTCCAGCGCAGCTTCCAACGGAAGCACCGCCCGCGTCAGGTCGCGCGCCTTAGCGAGTTCGTCCAGAAAGTCCAGCGAAATGGCTGATTCGAGGCCAAACGGGCCCGCGCGCGTGCGGCGTAGATAGGAAACATGGCCTACGGTTCCAAGGGCGCGGGCGATGTCGCGGGCGAGGGAGCGGATGTAGGTGCCCTTGGAGACGGTGGCGGAGAGCGTGACTTCATTGAATTCCTCCCTGTCGCCAAGCGGCGGGGAAGTGGCAGCGCGAAGCGCTAACGGATGGGCCCCTCCACCACTCAGCTGCGGTGAGCGGTCCCCCTCCCCATTCGCTTCGCGAACAGGGAGGATCCCAAGCTGGTGCACCGTCACCTGTCGTGGCTCCAATTGGAGTTCCTCACCCGCACGTGCCCGGGAATACGCAGCCTTCCCGGCGACCTTCAGCGCGGAATATGCTGGCGGGATCTGCTCGATGGGGCCGGTGAAGCGGGGAAGGATTGCCTCGATTTGCTGCAGCGTCGGGCGCGTATCGCTGGTGGCAATCGCTTCACCTTCCGCATCCAGCGTATCGGTCTCCTCGCCGAACGAAATCGTGAAATCATATTCCTTCGTCGCGTCGAGCATTCGGCCTGCGACCTTCGTCGCCTCACCGAGCGCGATGGGCAGGATTCCGCTCGCAAGCGGATCGAGGGTTCCGCCGTGACCGACCTTGGTTTTGGGGGCGCCCGCTTCGCGAAGGGCTCGCTTGACCGCGGAGACGGCCCGGGTCGAGCCAAGGCCGAGCGGCTTGTCGAGGACGATCCAGCCGTTGAGCAACGCGCCTACCCGCCCCTGGCGAAATTGAGGATTGCCTGGGCCTGGCGCTCGGAAGCCGGGACTGTCGAAGAATCGATGGATCTTGCCAGGAATTGCCGCTGCGTCTTTTCGTAACGTGGCTGAATTTCCGACGCTCGCGCCAAGGCTTCCGGAAGGTCGCCGACGTTCTCGATGACCTGTCCAAGGTTCCAGTGGGCGTAGGCCGGGTTCGATCGCCAGTCGATCCGGTCGAGATTGAGGAAAATGCACGGCCGCGGAGTCCGGATGAACTCATAAACCTGGCTCGAGGCGTCGCCGATGTAGACGTCCGCCGCCTGCGTATAGGTCATGTCGATCGAGCGGACGCTTCGCCGGTCGACGATGATGTGGGGCGGAATGCGCCGGAAGCGCGGGCCCCCGCGAACCTTGACGTGCGGCGCGACAATGAAATTCCAGCCTGGGACCTTCATCATCGTCTCGACCGCCGCCCGGCCATGGTGGATCCAGGAGCCGACCGCGCGGTCGAAATGCGGATTGTAGAGCGCGACGGGCCGATCATCCGGAAACAGCCGCCCCGGCTTTTCACGGACCAGCTCGAACTTGCCGTAGCCGACAACGATGCAATTCTCGTCCGTCGCGAGGCCACGCTCGATCAGCCGCTGCTTGTCCTTGGGTCCGTTGACGAGCGTCAGGTCGAACTCGGCGTGCTTGGGATTGTAGCCTCCGGAGCGATCGCCCGCCCCATGTTTCAGATGGATCATCCGCGAATGGAACCAGGGCACGCGGTAGAGAAGCGAGCTCGTCACTTCTGTCGTGACTATGACGGGATAGCGGGCGATCGTCCGCGAATTCAGGAGCAGCACCAGCCAGCGAGCCGGTGGCCTGAACAGGTCCTGCGGCTCGACCGACGGCGCCCACAGGCGCTGGAGCCGAAGGCGGCCTTCGGGATCGTAGGAACGAACGAAGTCGAACCCGGCGCGAGTGGAAACCAGCACAGTGACCTCAACTCCAGGCTCTTCAGCGAGGCGAAGCGCCGCGGGAAGCCAATGAAGAAACTGGTGCGCCTGGGAGACGGCGAGGAAAGCGATCTTGTTTGTAGCGGGACGCGTTGCCGGGCCGGATTGTCGGACGTCCTTCGCCGTCATTCGTCGTCCAAATCCTGCGCCACCTTTTCCGAGCGGAGAAGCCGGTCGATGTGGCTACCTTCGTCGAAGCTCTCGTCGGCGAGGAACTTGAGCTTCGCGGCAAACTTGGTGCGAACGCGCTGCGCCACCTCGCGCTGAAGGAAGGCGGTGTTCTGGCGGAGCGCCTTGAGCACTGCTTCCTCGTCCTGGCCGAGCAGGGGCTTCACGAAGACGGTCGCGTGGCGAAGGTCGGGCGACATGCGCACTTCGGTCACGCTGACGAGGTGCGACTGGAGCACCGGGTCATGGACGTCGCCGCGCGCCAGCAATTCGCTCAGCACGTGCCGCACCTGCTCCCCAACGCGGAGCAGGCGGACCGAGCGGCCTTCGGAAGTTTCGTTGCGGCGCATC
>JBDZVP010000014.1:4834-25762 GCA_040255765.1 Sphingomonadales bacterium
AGCGTCCGGGCGCGCTCCTCGACCTCAAAGACTTCGAGCGAGTCGCCCGGCTTGATGTCGTTGGTGTCGGCGAGAAGAACGCCGCACTCGAGGCCAGAGGTGACCTCGGCGACATCGTCCTTGAACCGCCGCAACGAGCTGATCGTCGTCTTGGAGACGATGACGTCGTCGCGGGTGAGGCGGGCGTTGAGGCCCTTGCGGATGACGCCTTCGAGGACCAGCAGGCCGGCAGCCTTGTCCTTCTTGCCCGCGGGGAAGACCTCGCGGACCTCGGCTCGGCCGACGACTGTCTCGATGATCTCCGGACCGAGCTCGCCCGCCATCGCGCCCTTCACCCAGTCGGTGAGGTGGTAGATGACATCGTAGTAGCGAAACTCCACCTTGTTGCGGTCGGCGACCTCGCGCGCTTTGGCGTTCGGACGGACGTTGAAGCCGATGATCGGCGCTCCGGTCGACGCGGCGAGGGTCACGTCGCTCTCGGTGATCGCGCCGACGCCCGAATGAAGAACCCGGACCTTGATCTCGTCGGTCGACAGCTTGTTCAGCGCGCTGACGATCGCCTCCACCGAGCCCTGCACGTCGCCCTTGATCACGAGCGGCAGCTCCTTGGCGGCCGAAGCGCGGCTCGCGAACATATTTTCGAGGCTGATCGGCGCGGCGGTGGTGCGCTTCTTGTCGAGCACGCTCTGGCGGTAGGACGCGACCTCGCGCGCCCGCTGCTCATTCTCGACAACCGTAAACGGATCGCCAGCGGCCGGAACCGCGGACAGCCCGAGTACTTCGACCGGGACCGACGGGCCGGCTTCCTTCACCTGTCGGCCGTGATCGTCGATCATCGCCCGGACCTTGCCCGAGGAGGCGCCTGCGACGAATACGTCGCCGACCCGAAGCGTGCCGCGCTGGACCAGAACAGTCGCGAGCGGGCCGCGGCCCTTGTCGAGCTTGGCCTCGATGACCGTGCCCTCGGCGGCGCGATCGGGGTTAGCTTTCAGCTCCAGGATTTCCGCCTGCAGCTGGATGGCTTCGAGGAGCTTGTCGAGGTTGGTCTTCTTCAGGGCCGAAACTTCGACGTCCTGGACGTCGCCGCCCATGTCCTCGACGATCACCTCGTGCTGGAGAAGTTCCTCGCGGACCTTCTGCGGCTTGGCTTCGGGCTTGTCGATCTTGTTGATGGCGACGATCATCGGGACGCCGGCGGCCTTGGTGTGGTTGATCGCCTCGATCGTCTGCGGCTTCAGCCCGTCATCGGCGGCCACCACGAGGATGACGATGTCGGTGACGTTGGCGCCGCGGGCGCGCATCTCGGTGAAGGCCTCGTGGCCTGGCGTGTCGAGGAAGCTGATTTTTGACTTGTCTGGAAGCGTCACCTGGTAGGCACCGATGTGCTGGGTGATTCCGCCGGCTTCACCCGACTGCACGTTTTCGCCGCGGATCGCGTCGAGAAGCGACGTCTTGCCGTGGTCGACGTGGCCCATGATGGTCACGACGGGCGGCCGCGACTTCAGGGTCTCCGGCGCATCGACGTCCTCGGACGTATCGATGTCGATATCGGATTCGCTGACTCGCTTGATGTTATGCCCGAACTCGGTGACGAGAAGCTCGGCCGTGTCCTGGTCGATGGTCTGCGTGAGCGTGACCGGCATGCCCATCTTGAACAGGGCCTTGACCAGGTCGGCGCCGCGCTCGGCCATACGGTTGGCGAGTTCCTGCACGGTGATCGCCTCGGGAACGACGACATCGCGAACCTGCTTCGCGGCCGGCCCGGACTCCTGGTGATGGCGCTTTTCCTTTTCGCGGGCGCGGCGGAGCGCGGCGAGCGAGCGCGCGCGGCTGTCGTCCTCGCCCGAAAGGGCCCGGCTGACGGTGAGCTTGCCGCGCTGGCGATGATCGTCGCGGCCGCGCGACGGGCGAGCCGGTTCGGGCCGCTTCGCCGCCGGCGCATGGGTATGACGCCGAGGTCCCCGGTCTTCCTCTTCCGATTGGGCCGGAGTTGCGATCTCGGGCTGCGCAGCGGATTCGGCTGCGCTCTTTGCCTCTTCTTCGGCGCGAACGCGCGCTTCCTCGGCGGCGGCTTCTTCGGCCTTCCGGTTTTCCTCGGCTCGGCGACGCTCTTCCTCGCTCTGCTCGACCTTGGCGCGATCCTCTCGGCGACGGGCCTCCTCGAGGCTCGCAAGCCGGGCTTCCTCCGCTTCGCGAAGCAGGCGCTCCTGCATTTCCTTGCGGCGAGCGATGTCATCCGCCGGAGAAGTCCGCGCCGGCCTGGCGGGCGCCGCGGGCTTGGGCGCGGGCTTCGGCTTGGGCGCTTCGGCGATCGGCTCAGGTTCGGGAGTCTTCGGCGGCTCCGGGGTTTCGCCCGGCTTGCCGAGGATTCGGCGCTTCTTGACCTCGACCACGACCGTATTCGATCGGCCATGGCTGAAGCTCTGCTTCACCTTGCCGGTCTCGACCGTGCGCTTGATCCCCAGCGGCGGCCGGGCGCCAAGTTTCGGTTTCTCGGTCTGGTCGCTCATTCTGTTCCTTCAACTTCTTCAGCCGAGCCGATTCCATCAGGCGGATCGCCGCCTGACAGGCCGGCATCGGGGTCAATGAATTCGCGCCACCGCGAAAGCGCGTGCACGACGCGCGCCGCGGCCGCGGCTTCGATCAGGGCGACATGTACCACATTTTCGCGCCCCAAAGCTAATGACAAGATAGTGCGGCCCTCGGGAAATATCACCCCCCGCCGCTCTCCGCCGCCGACACGCCAGGCCTGGTCGAGCGCCTTGTTGCCATCTTCGCCGGCGTCGGCCGCGTGGATCAGCAGGTGGACCTTGCCCGAGCGGGCGGCACTCTCGATGCGCTCGGACCCATTGATCAGGGTCCCGGAGCGCGCTTCCATGCCCAGCCGGTCGAGCGCGTACTGGCGAAGCGCGGCTTCGGTCCGGTCGGCGAGATCGGCGGGCACGATGACGCCGCCCGTCTTGAACGCCCGCTGTAGAGTTCCCTTGAGCTTGCCGTTGGCGACGGCCTCGGCGAGCGCCGACTTGCCGACGGAAATCCACGCGCCTCGGCCAGGAGCACGAGCGCGGACGTCGGGCGCCACCGTGCCGTCAGGGCCGAGGGCGAGACGGATCAGCTGGTCCTTATTCGCCTTGCGGCGCGTGAGGACGCAGGTGCGTTCGGGGTTATGAACCTTTAGCGGATCATTCCGGGGATTCCGCATCGGCGGCCTCCTCGGTCTTGCCGCCGGACTCTTCGTCCTCGAACCAATGCGCCCGGGCGGCCATGATGATCTCGTTGCCCTGTTCGTCGGTGAGCCCGTAATCGGCCAGGATTCCGCCCTTGTCCTCGGGGCGGGTCGGAGCATCGGAGCGGCGGCGGGGCTCGACCCGCTTCTTCTGCACCAGCTCATCGGTCGCGAGGTCGGCGAGATCGTCGAGAGTTCGGATGTTCGCCTTTCCGAGGGTCACCAGCATCGCTTCGGTGAGGTGGGGCATTTCCGCGAGCGCGTCTTCGACTCCAAGCTTGCGCCGTTCTTCGCGGGCGGCGGCTTCGCGGCGCTCGAGTGCCTCGGCGGCGCGGCTCTGGAGTTCGGTCGCAATGTCCTCGTCGAGGCCTTCGATCGTGCTGATTTCCTCGCGCGGAACGTAGGCGACCTCCTCCATGCTGGTGAAGCCTTCGGCGACGAGCAGCTGGGCGAGGGTCTCGTCGACGTCGAGCTCCTCCTGGAACATCGTCGAACGCTCGACGAACTCGCGCTGGCGCTTCTCGCTGGCGTCGGCCTCGGTGAGGATGTCGATCTGCGAATTGGTAAGCTGCGAGGCAAGCCGGACGTTCTGGCCGCGGCGGCCGATCGCGAGGCTCAGCTGGTCGTCGGGAACGACGACTTCGATCCGGCCTTCCTCCTCGTCGATAACCACGCGGCTGACAGTCGCCGGCTGGAGGCCATTGACGACGAAGGTCGCGAGGTCCTCCGACCAGGGGATGATGTCGATCTTCTCGCCCTGGAGTTCCTGGACGACAGCCTGCACCCGGCTGCCCTTCATTCCGACGCAGGCACCGACGGGGTCGATCGAGCTGTCGTGGCTGATGACGCCGATCTTGGCGCGCGATCCGGGATCGCGGGCGGCGGCCTTGATCTCGATGATTCCGTCGTAAATTTCCGGCACTTCCTGAGCGAACAGCTTCTTCATGAAGTCGGGGTGAGCGCGCGACAGGAAGATCTGCGGCCCGCGCGATTCGCGGCTGACCCGGAGGATCAAAGCGCGGATTCGGTCGCCCACGCGAACCATTTCGCGCGGGATTTGCGCGTCGCGGCGGATGACCCCTTCGGCCCGGCCGAGGTCGACGACCACGTGGCCGAACTCGACGCGCTTGACGACTCCGGTGATGACCTCGCCGGCGCGGTCCTTGAATTCCTCATACTGGCGCTCGCGCTCGGCATCGCGGACCTTCTGGAAGATCACCTGCTTTGCGGCCTGCGCGGCGATTCGGCCGAATTCGATCGGCGGCAGCGGGTCGACGATGAAGTCGCCGAGCTTGGCGCCCTTGTCGAGTTTCTGCGCGCCTTTCAGGTCGACCTGCTTGAAGTGATCTTCGGGCTCTTCGACGACTTCGAGGACACGCCACAGCCGAAGGTCGCCCGTGTTGGGATCGAGCTTTGCGCGGATGTCGTTCTCGGCGCCGTAGCGGGCGCGGGCGGCGCGCTGGATCGCGTCTTCCATCGCCTCGATGACGATCGCCTTGTCGATCAGCTTCTCGCGGGCGACCGCGTCCGCGATCGCGAGCAGTTCGGCCTTGTTTGCAGTCGGAGCCGCTGGTGCTGCGGTAGCCATCGGTTTTAGTCCTCTACGGTCTGAATGGAATCGGCCCCTTCGGTGCTGAGCGGGGCGGTTGCGTTGATGAGTTCGTCGGTGAGCAGGAGCTTCGCCGAAGAGATCGAGGAGAAAGGCACGGCATAAGCCTTGCCGTCCTTGCCGAGCACATGGACGACACCGCCTTCGCCGCTGCCCTTGAGAATGCCCGAAAACTGTTTCCGGCCGCCCATCGGTTCGGCTAGCGTGATCCGCGCCTCGTGGCCGGACCAGTCGTCATAATCCTTGAGCCGGGTCAGTGGCCGGTCGATCCCCGGCGAGCTGACTTCCAGCCGGTACGATGCCTCGATCGGGTCCGCCGAATCGAGCACGTCCGAAAGGCGGCGCGAAATGGTCTCGCAATCGCCAAGGGTCAATTGGCGGGTATCCGGGCGCTCGGCCATCACCTGGAGTGTGGGATCCGACTTCCCGCCGATAAAAGCGACACGCACGAGATCGTAGCCGAGCGACTTGAGCTCGGGCTCGATCAATCGTGTCAGCGCTTCAATGTCAGCCATTCGTTTGTTCAAACACCTTCGGGACCGGAGCCCGAGAGGGCCCCAGCCTCAGCATCAATTACGATGTCGAGGAGAGAAGCGCGATATAGGCGCGTGGAGCGCGCCGCGCAAGCGCGGCGGAAACGCTCTACTCGGCCGCCGGGAGGCCGATCGTTTCGCGGATGACGTAGAGCGGCCGTTGCTTGGTCTCGGTCAGGATCCGGCCGACATATTCGCCGAGAACGCCGAGCGAAATCAGCTGGATTCCGCCGAGGAACAGGATCGAGACGATCAGCGAGGCATAGCCCGGGACGGAATTGCCGAACAGCATCGTGTCGACTGCGATGAAACCGGCATAAGCCATTGCGAACAAGGCGACGAAGGCCCCGACGTAGGACCAGATTCGAAGCGGAACGGTCGACGACGACGTAATTCCGTCGAGCGCCAGGGTCCACAATTTCCAATAGTTGAACTTGGTCGAGCCGGCTTCGCGCTCGGCTCGGTCATATTCGACCGATGCCTGCTTGAACCCCGCCCAGGCGAACAGGCCCTTCATGAAGCGGTTGCGCTCGGGAAGGGCGCGGATAACCTCGACGACCTTGCGGTCGAGCAAGCGGAAGTCCCCCGCGTTTGCCGGGATCTTGTCTTCGGAGACGAAATTGTGCGCGCGGTAGTAAAGGCCGGCGGTCAGTCGCTTGGGAAGCGAATCTTCCTTTCGGCAACGCCGGACGCCGAACACCATTTCATAGCCGTCGCGCCATTTCGCGACCATCTCCGGAAGGACCTCCGGCGGGTCCTGCATGTCGACGTCCATCGGGATGACCGCGCGGCCGCGGGCATGATCGAGCCCCGCGCTTAGCGCCGCTTCCTTCCCGAAATTCCGCGACAGCGACAGCGCGCGCACGCGCTGGTCGCGCTGGTTCGCAGCAACGATTACGGCAAGGGTGGAGTCGGTACTTCCGTCGTCGACGAAGAGGATTTCCCAGCCCTCCTTTTCCCCGATCGAATCGAGAATCGCCGACACCCGCTCGACGAACGGGCCGATCGATTCTTCCTCGTTCTTTACCGGGACGACCACCGACAGCGTGGGAGAGATCAACCCCCGCTTTACGAGCTCGGGGCCGAGATCGCGCGCGAAACGCGGTTCGGAGCGGCTGGTTGGGCGCGGCTGGCTGGTCACGGTTCTTCCTCTTTGAGACCAAGAGCTAAATGAGAATGGTTTACGAGACCTTTACTTCTGGCTCGCAAAAGAGCGGCGAAGAGGAGTGTGCATGGAGCGGGTGGTCTTTGACCGGATGGCCGAGCTGGACCAGGAGCATTGGTGGTTCCTGGCGCGGCGGCGAATCCTGGAAACCCTCATCGCACGCGAGGTTCGTCCGCCGGAAAAGGCGCGAATCCTCGAAGTGGGCTGCGGCACGGGACACAATCTGCCGATGCTGTCGCGCTTCGGCCGGGTTCAGGCCTGCGAGCTCGACGACAGCGCCCGCGCGTTGGCGGCGAAACGGTTCGGACACAGGATCGAAGCCGCGAAGCTTCCCGATTTGTCCCCGTTCGACGCGAATTCCTATGACCTGGTCGCTCTGCTCGACGTGCTCGAACATGTGCCCGACGACCGCAGCGCGCTGGAGTCGATCCTGACCCGGGTGAAGCCCGGGGGAGCCCTGCTTCTGACGGTTCCGGCGAACAAGTGGATGTGGAGCGCCCACGATGTCGCCCACCATCATTATCGCCGCTACTCGAAATCGCAGCTCGCCCAATTGGTTGGTGAAACGGGGTTCGAGCCGCAGCTGCTGTCTTATTTCAACAGCCTGCTGTTCCCGCTGGTCGCGGCGGCACGGGTCGCGGGCAAAATCACAGGCAAGGAATCGGCGGACGATAGCCTGCCTGGCGCTCCGCTGAACGCTGTTCTCAAAGCCATTTTCGGCCTCGAAGCGGGCCTGGTCGGGCGCGTGCGCATGCCCTTCGGGGTCAGCCTCGTCGCAGTGCTTCGAAGACCTGCAGCCTAGGAAGAGCGGAGCGCTCGATTCTCCTCGCGGACCCGGACCGTCAGGACGGCGGCGTTGAGGATCGTGAAGATCAGTGCCACCCACGGCAAGCCGAAGACAAGCGGGAGGACCGCGATCTCTCCGGCGACAATCCAGTAATTGGGGTGGTTGAGGAAGCGGTACGGGCCTTCCTTGACCAAATCCTCGCCGGGAAGAACGATGATCCGGGTGGTCCAGCGCGGCCCGAGGGTCGCAAGCACCCAGAATCTCGCGAACTGCAGGATCACGTAGAGAGCAAGCCAAAACGCATCGGGCGCGCGTTCGTATGCGAGAACCCAAAGGGTGGCGATCCAAAGCGCATGGACGGCAACGATTAGCGGATAATGGCCGGCGGCATGCTCCCGCGCTCCCCGCGCGAGCAGGCGTTTCGTGTTGCGGCCGCTCAGCCACAATTCGATCAGGCGCTCGATCGTGACATAGGCAAGGATGATGATCGCGAAGGGGTTCATGCGCTCTCCAATAACAGTCCGGCCGCGGTGAAGCCCGGCCCGAATGCGGTCAGCATTAGGGTCTTCGGCAAGCCGCGCTCGATCAACCTCTGGAGTGCGAACAACACGGTCGGCGCGCTCATGTTGCCGTAATCGTGGAGAACCTCGCGCTCGACGTTGAGTTCGCCCTGCGGAAGCTCGAGCGCGGTCTCGATGGCGTCGATGACCTTCACTCCACCGGGGTGGCAGCAGAATCGGTCGATCTCGCAGCGGCTTCGTCCGAGGCCGCCCAGCATCTCGTCGACCGCACCGGCCATATTCTCCTCGACGAATGGCGGGATGGCGCGGTCGAAGATAACGGCGAGGCCGGGATCCTCGACCTGCCAGCCCATGATTCGCTGCGTATCGGGCCACAGCTTTTCGCCCGAGCCGGTGATCCGGCCGATGCAGTGCGCGCCGCTCCGAAGCACCGCCGCAGCGGCGCCATCGCCGAACAAGGCGGTGGCTACGATCGCTGCGGGGTCGTCGCTATCGAGGCGGATGGAGATCGAGCAAGTCTCGACCGTGACGAACAGCCAGTTGGTCCCGGGCTCGGCGGCGGCAAGGCGGGCGGCGATGGCGAGGCCGTTGACTCCTCCGGCGCAGCCAAGCCCGAACACTGGCACCCGGCGAACGTTCGGCCTGAGCCCGAGCTTCGGCCCGAGGCGCGCTTCCAGGCTCGGGGTCGCGATTCCGGTGGTCGAAACGGTGACGACGCCGTCGATGTCCTGCGGCTGGAGTCCCGCTTGGGCAATAGCCGCGGCAGCAGCTCTTTCGAATAGCTCCTGCGCGGCCGCGAGATAGACCGCGTTTCGGTCATGCCAGCCGTGCGGCTGTTCGTACCATTCGGGCGGGGCGACGATGTGGCGGGTCGCGATCCCCGCATTGTCGAACACCCCCGACAGCCGGTCGAACAGAGCTGGCTTCCCGCCCCAGGCTCGGCGAGCCGCTTCCTTGGCGTGGGCCTGTTCGACGACGTGCGTTGGAACCGCTGTGGCCAGGGATAGAAGGCTGCTCGGTTGCATTATGCATCCTTAGACAGTGTGGCAGCCCCACAGTTCCCTTTCGGGAGTGAATCAATTGGTCATGAGTGCGCGTGTAATACAAGCTTCTCTTTTGTTGGTGCTGGCGGCGTGCGGCACGTCCGGTCCGAGTTCGGCGCGGTCCGGAAGCAATGAGGCGGCGCCTGCCACGGAAAGCGGACCGCCGTTCCGGGTCACCGAAGTCGCGACATTCGATAGCCCCTGGGCAATCGCTTTCCTTCCCGGAAGCACGACCGCGCTGGTGACGGAGAAGCCGGGCAAAATCTGGCTCGTCGATGTCGCCAACGGGGAGAAGCAGCCGGTTAGCGGCGCGCCCGAGGTCGTCGTAAGCTCTC
This sequence comes from Sphingomonadales bacterium, assembly GCA_040255765.1. Classification (GTDB taxonomy): domain Bacteria; phylum Pseudomonadota; class Alphaproteobacteria; order Sphingomonadales; family Sphingomonadaceae; genus Sphingomicrobium. The sequence continues at coordinate 14,054 of JBDZVP010000014.1, forward strand.
AAGGCGGCTTGCTGGATATCGCGCCATCGCCTCAGTTCGAGTCGAACGGGCTGGTCTATCTGACCTATTCGGAACCGTCGCAAAATGGCGGCAGCCAGCTTGCCTTGGCTCGCGGCAAGCTCGTCCGCGAGGGCGTGACGGCACGGCTCGAAGGCTTGAGCGTCCTCTGGCACGACCCCGCTGGCGGGCGCGGCGGCCAGTTCGGTGCGAGGATCGCCTTCGCGCCCGACGGGCAAAGCCTTTTCCTGAGCTCGGGCGAGCGGCAGCGCTTCACCCCTGCGCAGGATCCCAACCAGCCGCTCGGCAAGATCCTTCACCTGACGCTCGATGGGAAACCCGCCGCGGACAATCCGATGGCCGGGAAGAAAGGGGCGGCGACGGTCGAGGTCACCGACCCGCCGAAGGACACAGAAGCGGCGAAGAGCGCGGCCGAACGCAAGGTGACCTGGCCCGGACCGAACCTCACGCCCGCCGAGACCTGGAGCAGCGGCCATCGCAATCCCTACGGCCTGATGTTCGCCCCCGACGGGCGGCTGTGGGAAACGGAGATGGGCCCGCGCGGCGGCGACGAGCTCAACCTGATCGTCAAGGGCAGGAATTACGGCTGGCCGGCTGTCTCGAATGGAGACAATTACAACGGCGTGCCGATCCCCGATCATCAGACCAACCCGCGTTTCGAAGCGCCGAAGGTCGTCTGGGTGCCCTCGGTCTCGCCGGGCGGGCTGCTGATCTACTCGGGCGACAAATTCCCGCAATGGAAGGGCGATGCGCTGATCCCGGCGCTGTCAGGCGAAGCGCTGATCCGCGTCGACATCGACGGCGACAAGGCTGCCAAGGCCGACGAATGGCCGATGGGCGCCCGGTTGCGCGGCATTGCGCAGGGGCCGGACGGGGCGGTGTACCTGCTCCAGGACGGGGAGGGGGCCAAGCTGCTAAGGCTAACGCCTCGCAGCTAGAGGGTCGCGCTCATCCTGAGTAGCCGCGGAGCGGCGTATCGAAGGACCGCCCTTCCTTCGATACGGAACTTCGCTGTGCTCAGTCCCCACTCAGGATGAGCGGGGTTGGCATCACTCCGCCGGCTGGTCGACCTTGCGGAGGTACGGCTTGATGGTCTCGAAGCCCTGCGGATATTTCTTGCGGGCGTCTTCGTCGGACACCGACGGTGGGATGATGCACTTCTCGCCGTTGTTCCAGTTGACCGGGGTCGCCAGCGTGTGGCGGTCGGTGAGCTGGACCGATTCCAGGAGCCGCAGGATCTCGTCGAAATTGCGGCCCGAGTTCATCGGGTAGATCAGCATCGCGCGGATCTTCTTGTCAGGACCGATGATGTAGACGGCGCGAACCGTGGCGTTGTTCGCCGCAGTGCGGCCTTCATGCGTGCCCTGCTCATCGGCCGGAAGCATGTTGTAAAGCTTCGACACGTTCAGGTCGGTGTCGGCGATGATCGGGTAGTTCACATCCGCTCCGCCGACGTCCTTGATATCGCCGAGCCAGCGGCCGTGGCTGTCGACGGGGTCGACCGAAAGGGCGAGAATCTTGGTGTTGCGCTTGGTGAACTCCGGCTCGATCTTGGCCATGTAGCCGAGCTCCGTCGTGCACACCGGCGTGAAGTCCTTCGGATGGGAGAAGAGGATCGCGTAGCCGTCTCCGATCCAGTCGTGGAAATGGATCGTTCCCTTGGTGGTCTCGGCGGTGAAGTCGGGGGCGGTGCTGCCGATGGCGAGGCACTGAGTCATGCTAACATTGCTCCTTTTCAAGCGGTTGGTTCGTTTTCCCTGATGAAGTCCGGTTGGATGTCGGAAGGCTGTTCGAGCCATGGCGCGACGGGCAGGCCCTTTGAGCGCAGGAACTCCGGGTTGAACAGCCGCGACTGATAGCGGGTGGCGGGGTCGCACAGCATGGTGACGATGGTTTTCCCCGGGCCAAGTTCCTTGGCGAGGCGGATCGCGCCCGCCACATTGACGCCGGAGGACGTGCCCAGCGCGAGCCCTTCGTCTTCGATCATCGAGTAAATGGTGAGCAGCGTCTCATCATCGGGGATGAGGAAGCTGTGGTCGACCTCCAGCCCTTCCAGGTTTGCCGTAATCCTGCCCTGGCCGATTCCTTCGGTGATCGAGCTTCCCTCGGACCGGAGTTCTCCGGTGGTGTAATAATTGAACAGCGCGGCTCCCGGCACGTCGGCAAGCGCGATGGTGATGTCCCCCTTTCGCTCGCGGAGCGCCATTGCGACGCCGGCAAGCGTTCCGCCGGTGCCGACAGCGCTGACAAACGCATCGACCTTGCCTTCGGTCTGCTCCCAGATTTCGGGGCCGGTGGTTTTCACATGGGCGTCGCGGTTGGCGATATTGTCGAACTGGTTGGCGAAGATGGCGCCGTCCGGATCCTCGTTGTTGAGCCGCTCGGCGAGGCGGGCCGCGACTTTCACGTAATTGTTCGGGTTCCTGTAGGGGACCGCCGGCACTTCGATCAGCGTGGCGCCGAGTGCTCGCAACGCGGTCTTCTTTTCCTCCGTCTGGGTCTCCGGGATGACGATGACCGTGCGCATGCCGAGCGCATTGCCGACCACGGTAAGCCCGATGCCGGTGTTCCCGGCGGTTCCGTCGACGATGATCCCGCCGGGCCGGAGCCGCCCGTCGCCGATCGCGTCCATGATGATCCCGAGCGCGGCGCGGTCCTTCACCGACCCGCCGGGATTCATGAATTCGGCTTTTCCAAGGATCGTGCAGCCGGTCTCCTCGGAGGCTTTGCGGAGCTTGATCAGCGGCGTGTTGCCGATCGCGTCAAGGACGGTTTCGCGGACCTGCATGGGGGCCATGTAGGACCGGCGCCCGAGTCGTGAAAGGGTCACGGGCGGCGGCGGTATCGCAAATAATATGCGCGGCGGCCCTCGCGCTCCGCTTTCGCCTCGTACCGCGTTCCGGGCCAGCCGCCCGCTCGGGTCAGGAAATCCGCCGGTTTTTCGGCGAGCCAGTCGAACTGGCCGCGGTGGCGCTGCATGATCATCAGCGCCCAGTCGAGATAGACCGGATGGTCGGTCGCGATCCTGAATTCGCCGCCGACTTTGATCTTGGAAGCGATGAGATCGATCGGCCCGTCATTTACCATGCGCCGCTTCGAGTGCCGCGCCTTCGGCCACGGGTCGGGATGCAGCAGATAGACGAAGCTGAGCGACCCATCGGGCACCCGGCGAACCACGTCGAGAGCGTCTCCGCGCCACAGCCGGACGTTGGCAAGACGCGCATCGCGGATGTGGCCGAGCGCGGTCGCGACTCCATTGAGGAACGGTTCGCAGCCGATGAATCCGTGGTCCGGGAGAAGATCGGCCCGGTAGGCGAGATGCTCCCCGCCGCCGAAGCCGATCTCGAGGTGGAGCGGGCGCTCCTCGCCGAACAAGCGCTGCGCCGTGATCTCGCCTTCTTCCGGAACAGAGATTTGCGGAAGCAGGGCGTCGACCAGCTCCTGCTGCCCCTTGCGCAGCTTATGGCCGCTGGACCGGCCGTAAAGCCGGTTGAGGGTGGTCGGATCGCCTTGCTTGTGCGCGGTCATCGCCAAGCGCCTAGTCGCTCAATGCGCGGTTCAGCAAGAAAGCCGCAAGCCTTCCTCATGAACAAGTTCCTGATCTCTCTGGCGCTCGCGCTCGGTGTGCCCGCGCCGGCTCATGCAACCGGCGGGCTTCTCTGCCGGACAGCCGGGCACAACCCCACCCAGGTTTCGCTCGTCATCAGCCATACAGCGGTGGCCTCGGTCGTTTCGGCGCGGCTCACCACCTCGGGTCGCTCCATCCCGGTGACGGTTGCCCAATCCTGGCTCGATCAGGACGAGTTCCGGCTCGACCTGACCGACCCCAATGCAATGCGGCACGAGCTCAGGCTTCGCACGAAGGCGAACGGGCCGTTCTACGACGGCTCGCTCTGGCGCGGCGGCAAGCGCCAGTGGGTGCGCTGCCGGGAGGGCTAGGGAACCTTCGCGGCGGCTCCGGAGTCAAACCCGCAGGCGCGGCGTTCAGAATCGCGCTCCTTCAGGAGGAGAGGGGAGATGACAGACAGCGACCGCTCACATGTTCATCCGCGAAGCACGGCGAAAATCGGCGGGCATCCCATCCACCCAATGCTGGTTCCGTTCCCGATCGTCTGTTTCATCGGCGTTCTCGTGACCGACATCGTGTTCCTCAATAACCAGGATGCCGGTTGGGCGACCGCGTCGCGCTACCTGCTCGGGATCGGGATCGTCATGGCGCTGCTCGCGGCCGTCGCCGGCCTCACCGACTTCATGGGAAGCGACCGGATCCGAAGCATGGGCGACGCGGTGAAGCACATGCTCGCCAACGTCACCGCCGTGGTGCTTTCGATCGTCAACTTCTTCGTCCGCCTCGGCAACGATTCAGCGATCGCGGGGATCGGAATCATCCTCTCCGCGGTGGTTGTCCTGATCCTGATCTACAGCGGCTGGAAGGGCGGCGACCTTGTGTTCCGGCACGGAATCGGGGTCGACGACCGGGGTTAAGCCGTCAAGCGTCGACCTTCGCAGGCGCTGAATCGGCCGCCACAGCGGCCTTGAGCTCGTCGACGAGGTCGAGCCGCTCCCACGGGAAGAAATCGCCTTCGGACCTGCGGCCGAAGTGGCCGTAGGCGGCCGTCGGCTCGTAGATCGGGCGGTTGAGCTGAAGGTGAGTGCGGATACCGCGCGGGGTCAGGCCGCCGAGCTTCTCGATCCGCCCGATCGCTTCTTCGAGCTTGGCATCGTCGACCGTGCCGGTGCGGTGCGTGTCGACGTAGAGCGACAGCGGCTCCGACACGCCGATCGCGTAAGCGAGCTGGATGGTGCAGCGCTTGGCGAGGCCGGCCGCAACAATGTTTTTCGCAAGGTAGCGCGCCGCATAGGCAGCCGAGCGGTCGACCTTGGTCGGGTCCTTGCCCGAGAAAGCACCGCCGCCGTGGGGCGCGGCGCCGCCATAGGTGTCGACGATGATCTTGCGGCCGGTCAGCCCCGCATCGCCGTCCGGCCCGCCGATCTCGAACGCTCCGGTCGGATTGATGTGATAGACGGTGTTGGCGGTCAGGAAGCTCGCCGGAAGAACGTCGGCGACGACTCCTTTCACATAGTCGCGGAGCTTCGCGTAAAGCGCCGGATCGGCGTGGTCGCCCTTTTCGGCATAGCCGGCCTTGTGCTGAGTCGAGACGACGATTGCCGTCGCTTCCACCGGCTCTCCGTTCTCGAAACGAAGCGTGACCTGGCTCTTTGCGTCGGGCTCGAGGAACGGGGCGGCGCCGGAATGGCGGTCGGCGGCCATCCGCTCGAGGATCTTGTGGCTGTAATGAAGGGTCGCCGGCATCAGCTCGGGGGTCTCGTTGCAGGCGAATCCGAACATGATGCCCTGGTCGCCGGCGCCTTCATCCTTGTTGCCCGCGGCGTCGACGCCCTGGGCTATATGAGCCGACTGGCCGTGGAGGTGATTTTCGAACTCGGCGGTCTGCCAGTGAAAGCCGTCCTGTTCGTAACCGATCCGCTTCACCGCCTGGCGAACGACGCGTTCGATCTCGTCGCGCGCGCCGGGAGCCCAGCCGTGCGTGTCCTTGAACTTTTCTTCGTCGAAGATCGGGCGGCAGCGGATTTCGCCGCCGATGACGATTTTCTGCGTGGTGACGAAGGTTTCGCACGCGACGCGCGCCTCCGGGTCCTTGGACAGCAGAAGGTCGACGATCGAGTCGCTGATCTGGTCTGCGACCTTGTCGGGATGCCCTTCGGAAACGGACTCGGAAGTGAAGAGATAATTGCTGCGCATCGGTCGGGGAACGTCCTTCGGCGAGTAGCTTTTCAAACGGGATATAAAGGATTCGTTATATGTGCCGATAGCGCCAGCCTCCGGCAAGAGCAATGGCGCCGATGAGCAGAAGTGCTCCAAGCAGCAGCGGAATCGCGTTCCCGAAGCGGCCGAAGAGCGTTGCCTGCGGCGAATCCGGCGGCAGATAGCCGTCGATCACGCCTTCCTTGTGCCACCCGAGCTCTTGGACGACATTGCCTCGGGCATCGATGATCGCGCTGATCCCGGTGGGAGTTGCGCGGATCACCGGAAGGCCTTCCTCGGCGGCCCGGAGCCGGGCCTGGGCGAGATGCTGCGGCGGTCCCCAGCGTCCGAACCAGGCATCGTTCGACGGGTTGAAGATGAAGTCGGGGCGATCGGATTCGTCGACGACGTCGCCCGAGAAGATGATCTCGTAGCAAAGCTGCAGGCCGACCTTGCCCCAGCCCGGAAGATCGATCGTCGTTGGGCCCGGTCCGGCGCTGAAATCGAAGTCGCCAGGGGCGAGGCGGGCCAGTCCAAGCGGCTCGAGGATCGGCCGCATCGGGAGATATTCGCCATAGGGCACGAGATGGGCCTTGTCGTAGCGGTCGACGACGGTGGCATTCGGAGCGAGGACGAAAATGCTGTTCGTCGCTCCGTTAACGGTCTGGCCGTTGCTGGAGGTCAGCCCGATCCCACCGGTGAGCAGAAAGCTTCCGGGGGTCACCGACTGCGCGGCCCGGCGGCGCTGGAAGGCGGCGAGGTCGGCTGGAAGTCCGGAGCGCTGGTCCATCAGAGGCTCCGTCACAGCGGCCTCCGGCCAGAACAGGAGAACCGGCCCGTCTTGTCCGGGCGCGGCGGAGAGTTGGGCGAGCTTGCGCGCAGCCTCGTCCGCTAGCTCCGGCCGCCACTTGTCCTGCTGGCCGATGTTCGGCTGGACGATCCGGATCGGTTTCAAGGTAAGCGGATCGTCAGGAACGGCGGAGGAGGGGAGGAGCCACAGCAGAGCCGCCCCGAGCACGATGAAGACTCCCGGCAGCCACTTGCGTCGGATCTCGAGCCAGATGACGCTTCCGAGCAGGACGGTAAGCCCCGACAGCCCGTAGGTTCCGATTAGCGGAGTCGTGCCGATCAGTGCCGTCGGAGCCATTGCCGCGGCGACCGGATTCCACGGGAAACCGGTGAAGACTCCGGCACGAAGCCATTCGCTGATTGCCCAGGCACCACCGAAGGACAGCGCAAGCGCGGCCTCATTGCCCTTGCCGATCCGCCACGCGAGGCCGGTGGCCAGCGCAGGGTAGACCGCGAGGTAAATGGACAGAAGGACGACCGCCACCCAGCCGAGCGACGGCGGCATTTTCGCCTGGTAAGTGAAGGCGGTGGCGATCCAGTTGAGGCCGACCACGAACTGGCCGAAGCCGAATAGCCATCCAATGAAGAGCGCACCGCGAAGGGTTTTTGTTTGCCACAGGAGCCAGAGCAGGATCGCAAAGGCGATCGGCATCAGCAGCCACAAGCCCGCCGGCTCGAACGCGAAGGCGGAGGCGATGCCGGTGACGAGCGCGATGGCGGGGACCGCCTTCGGCGATTTGAACGCTTTCAGAATCTCAGCCTCCCCCGGCAACAGAGCCCAGGCGCATCGCTAGCCGAATTCGCGAGGCAAACGAAAGTCTGGACAGCGAGCGCGTTCGCGACCAGTTGCCGGCCATGGGCCTGCCGCCATTCCACCTCGCCTTCCCAGTCGACGATCTGGATGCTGCGCGCCGCTTTTACGGCGGCTTGCTCGGCTGCCCGGAAGGGCGAAGCTCCGCCGAGTGGGTCGACTTCAATCTCCATGGTCACCAGATCGTCGCTCACCTCGCGCCCGATGCGGTCCGGGCGAGGGCGTCGAACGCGGTGGATGGCGAGGACGTTCCGGTGCCGCACTTCGGGATCGTTCTTCCGATCGTCGAGTGGAAGGCACTGGCTGAACGGCTGGTGGAGGCAGGCACGGATTTCCTGATCCCGCCGACGGTCCGCTTCGAAGGCCAGCCCGGCGAACAGGCGACGATGTTCTTTCTCGACCCCTCCGGCAACGCGCTGGAATTCAAGGCAATGGCGAAGCCCGAAAAGCTGTTCGCGAAAGACTAAGCCGCGTCGCCTTCCGGCTCCGGCGCGTGGAGCCGCACCCTCAGGATCTTGCGGGGATCGGAATCGATCGCCTCGAGCCTCCAGCCCGACGGGTGGAGCACCGACTCTCCGCGGGTCGGGATATGACCGGCGAGGAGAAACACCAGGCCGCCGAGCGTGTCGACCTCGTCCTCTTCCCACACCAGGCGAGCGTCGACCGCTTCAGCGAGGTCTTCGAGTTCGATGCGGGCGTCGGCTTCCCATATGCCCTCGTCGAGCCGCGACAGCATCCCGGCTTCCTCGATGTCGTGCTCGTCCTCGATCTCGCCGACGATCTCCTCGACCACGTCCTCGATGGTGACGAGCCCTTCCGTGCCGCCGAATTCGTCGACGACGATGGCGAGGTGGATTCGCTGGGCGCGCATTCGGGCGAGAAGGTCGATGACCCCCATCGATTCGGGAACGAACAAGGGGTTGCGCATGAGGGCGGCCATCGACCGGTCGCGGTCCTTGTCGATCATCGCCGAGAAGACGTCCTTGATGTGGACCATCCCGACGATCTCATCGAGGCTGTCTCCGTAAACCGGCAGTCGGCTGTGCTCGGCCTCGGCGAACGCCTGGACGAGATCCTCGAAGCTGATCGTCAAGGGGACGGAGACGATGTCGCCGCGGGTGACGCAAATGTCGCCGGCCGTCTCGTCGCCGAAGTGGAGCAGGTTGCGAAGCATCTGCCGCTCGACGGGAGTAAGGTCGCCGGCGACCTGGTGCGATTCCTCGGCCTCGTCGATCGCTTCCTCGATTTCCTCGCGAAGGGTCTGTTCGCTGTCCTCGCCCCAGATAAGGGCGCGCATTCCGCGCCATAATCGGGAGCCGGTGTCGTCGCTGTTCGTGGCCATTTCTATCGTTCTTCCGAATAGGGATCCGCGATTCCGATCAGGGCGAGCGCGCGGACCTCGCGCGATTCCATGTCTTCCGCCGAGCGGTCGTCGTGGTGGTCGTAGCCGAGCAGGTGGAGAGTCCCGTGGACGATCAGATGCGCGGCATGATTTTCCAGAGGGATCGCCTTCTCCGCCGCCTCGCGCTCGCACACGCCGCGAGCAAGGACGAGGTCGCCGAGCATCAGCTCCGGGCCGTCACCGGCGATTTCCGACAGCTCCGCCGGTTCGGACTGGGGGAAGGAGAGAACGTTGGTGGGCTTGTCCTTGCCGCGCCACTTGCCGTTCAGGGCCCTGACCTCCTCATCGCCGGTCAGGCGAACGGACAGCTCGACCGGCCTCTCTGCCCCGGCAAGTTGCGGGAAGGCGCTTTGCGCGATCGCGGCTTCGGCGGCGGTGCGCACGAGCGCCTCCCAGCGGGTGCTACTGTCCCACTCCGGATCGGCGTCTATGTCGATGTCGAGAGTCATTGCTCAGGCTCCGGGGCCCTCATAAGCCTCGACGATCCGGCCAACCAGCGGATGCCGGACGACGTCGGCCGCGGTGAACGGAACCACCGCGATACCCTTGACCCCGCGCAGCCGCTCGACGGCGTCGTGGAGCCCCGACTTCCCGCCGTCCGGAAGATCGACCTGCCTTGGATCCCCGCAAATCACCATCCGGCTTCGCATCCCGAAGCGGGTCAGGAACATCTTCATCTGCGCGGGCGTGGTGTTCTGCGCCTCGTCGAGGATGATGAAAGCATCATTGAGTGTGCGGCCGCGCATGAAGGCGATAGGCGCGATCTCGATCTCGCCCGACGCGATGCGGCGCTCGACCTGCTCGGTCGGGAGCATGTCGTAAAGCGCGTCGTAAAGAGGGCGGAGATAGGGATCGACCTTCTCCTTCATGTCGCCGGGAAGGAAGCCGAGGCGCTCGCCGGCCTCGACCGCCGGCCGCGACAGGATCAGCCGGTCAACGCTTCCGCTGATGAGCTGGGACACCGCTTGCGCGACGGCGAGATAGGTCTTGCCGGTGCCCGCCGGGCCCAGCGCGAAGATCATCTCGTCGCGGGCGAGCGCCTCCATGTAAACGGTCTGGGTCGGAGAGCGCGGGACGATGGTCTTCTTGCGCGTTCGAATCATGACGCGGGGCGGCGAAGCGACCTCGTCGTTGATGATCCCGTCGAGGCTCGGCTGGGCAGCCATTCCGAGAACCGCCTCGACCGCCTCTGCGTCAATGTCGTGGCCCTGCTCGAGCCGCTTGTAGAGCCCGACGAGAACGTCGCGGGCGCGGCTCGCGGCGTCCGCTTCGCCCTCGATCTGCACCCGGTTCCCGCGCGCGTTGATGTGCACGCCGAGCCGGCTCTCGATGGTGATAAGGTGCCGGTCGTAATCGCCGAAGAGGGGCCCGAGCAGGTACGGCTCGTCGAATTCGAGCTCCAGCCGGGCGCGGCCCTGCTCGTTGGCGGGGACGGCGAGTTCGGGTTTGCGGCCCATCAGGCGGCGTTCCTTCGGCTGGGCTCAGGACAGACTCTCTGTCTGAGGGCGCCGGTCATGCTGTTGGGACCGGCGGCGGTGAGGGTGACGTCGAGCATCGTTCCAGGCTCGGCGCCGGTTTCGACATGGACGGACTGGAGCCAGGGCGAGCGGCCGATCATCTGGCCGGCGCGGCGGCCGGGGCGCTCGATCAGCACTTTTGTGTCGAGCCCAGCGGTGGAGCGGTTGAACGCGAGCTGGGTCGCGGCGATGCGCGCCTGGAGGCGCTGGAGCCGGTCATCCATGATCTCGGGCGCGATCTGGTCCTCCATCATTGCCGCCGGAGTGCCCGGGCGGGCGCTATATTTGAACGAATAAGCCGCGGCGTATCCGACCGCATCGACAATCCGCAGAGTCGCCTCGAAATCCTCCTCGGTCTCGCCGGGGAAGCCGACGATGAAATCGCCGGAAATGGCGACGTCGGAACGCGCCGCGCGCATCTTTTCGATGGTTCGAAGATAGGTTTCGGTGGTGTGGCTTCGGTTCATGCCCTTGAGGATCCGGTCGCTTCCAGACTGCACCGGAAGGTGAAGATAGGGCATCAGTTTCTCGACCTCGCCGTGCGCGGCGATCAGCGCGTCGGTCATGTCGGTCGGATGGCTGGTGGTGTAGCGAATGCGTTCGAGCCCATCGATGCGGGCGATCTCGCGGATCAGGTCGGCGAGGCCGCTCCCGTCATGCTCCCACGCATTCACGTTCTGGCCGAGGAGCACAATTTCTTTCGCGCCGGCCTCCACCAATGCCCGCGCTTCCGCGACAATGTCGGCGCGCGGGCGCGAGATTTCGGCGCCGCGGGTGTAGGGCACCACGCAATAGGTGCAGAATTTGTCGCAGCCTTCCTGCACCGTCAGGAACGCGCTCGGGTTCGCCCGGCGCCGCCTGGGGAGGGCATCGAATTTCGAAATCGCCGGCATGTCGGTGTCGACGGGGCGGGCGCCGCGGCGCGCTTGGGCGACCATCTCCGGGAGCCGGTGATAGGCCTGCGGACCGACGACCATGTCGATCATCGGCGAGCGGCGCTTTGCCTCGGCACCTTCCGCCTGTGCAACGCAGCCGGCGAGCGCGATCATCGGGCGCGAGCCGTCCTCGCGCTTCAGCCGCCCGACATCGGAATAGGCTTTTTCGGCGGCCTTCTCGCGGATGTGGCAGGTGTTGAGGACGACGAGGTCGGCATCTTCGCCATCCTGAGCGGCGGCGAGGCCGTTGTCGGTCAGGAGCTCGGAAATCCGCTCGCCGTCATAGACGTTCATCTGGCAGCCGAAGGATTTGATCCGGAAGGTCTTTGGGTCGGAATGCATTGCCGGGCTATAGGCGAGCGTTTCGCCGACTTGAAGCCAGCGCGGCCTCGATCGCTTCGCGGCTGGCT
>JBDZVP010000014.1:25862-31086 GCA_040255765.1 Sphingomonadales bacterium
TCGCGAAGCTTTTCCGCGATCGCCTTCGCCTGGTCGGCGGAGCCCCGGCGATGATTTCGCCGCACATAAAGAGTGTCGCCCTGCTCGGCCATCCAGTGGACGAGCGGATGGCCCAGCTCCGCCTTGGACACGAACGCGCAGCCGGTGGCGCCGCCGAGGATGGGAATATCGAGCCAGCTCGTGTGATTGCAGATGAGCAATGTGTGCGGAGCAATCCGCTTGCCGGTTATCCGGACCCTGGCCCCGCAAATCCATGCGGAGGCAGCAAGGAACCGCCTCGGCCAAGCCGACCAGCCGAACATCAGCTTGGTCGCGAGGTGAATCGGCACGCAGATGACGAAGAGCAGAATGAGCGCGGCAATCCGCGCTCCGGCGATAATCATCGAGGGTAGGCTATTGCCGGTTTCGGTTGAGCGAGACGCCGTACAGCTCCATCCGATGATCGACGAGGCGATAACCGAGCCTTTCCGCGATCCGCCTCTGAAGGTCCTCGAGCTCCTCGTCGACGAACTCGACGACATTGCCGGTCTCGACATCGATCAGATGATCGTGGTGCTCGTCCGAAGCGGCTTCATAACGGGCGCGGCCGTCGCCGAATTCGTGCCGATCGAGGATGCCCGCTTCTTCGAACAGCCGGACCGTCCGGTAAACGGTCGCGATCGAAATCTTCGGGTCCACCGCGGCCGCTCGCTCGTGGAGAGTTTCGACGTCCGGGTGATCTTCGGACTCGGAAAGGATGCGGGCAATGACGCGCCGCTGCTCGGTGATTCTAAGGCCCTTGTCGGCGCAGAGTGCCTCAACGTCGATGGTCGTGTGGGTCATGGCCACAGAAGGTAAGCACGAGTCGGGCGGGGGTAAAGAGAAGGGCGTCCCGGCGCCCCTTCCTTATTTCGCCTTGCGGGTCCTGCGGCGCTTGGTGCCAAGCCCGATCGATTTCGCAAGTGCCCGGCGCTGCTCCGCATAATTGGGAGCAACCATCGGATAATCCGACGAAAGTCCCCACTTCTGACGATAGTCGGCCGGGGTCATTTCATGATTGGTCATCAGGTGGCGCTTCAGCATTTTCTGCTTCTTGCCGCATTCGAGGCAACTGATGAAATCCGGTTTCACGGAGGAGCGGATCGAGACCTTCGGTTCCTGCTTTTGCTCCGGAGCCGAAGAGTTACCCGAAATTCCGGTGAGTGCCTCGTGAACGTTCTGGATCAGGTTGGGAAGATCGTTCACCGCAACACTGTTGTTGCTGACGTGCGCGGCAACGATGTCCGCAGTCAGCGTAAGCAAGGTGTCTTCCGCACCCTCATTTTCGGCCATTTTGGTTATTCTCCATTTGAATTTGGAGCACCGTCACGCTGGGTGCTGCCGCGGACGCACTAGCTACTTGAGAGTAACGCGGCAATAGTGCGCGAATATTGATTCCAGTTAATCGCCTGTTGTTAAAACGAACGTCAGCGCATCGAACTGCGCTCCGTCCTTTCCGCGATAGTAATTCCGGCGCCGGTTGGCGCGGGTGAATCCGGCACTTTCGTAAAGCCGGGTGGCGCTATTCCCGTCGCGAACCTCGAGATGGATCTGCCTGGCCCCGTTTTCCCTGGCGTCTTCAATGAAATGATCGAGCAGCTTTCTGCCGATACCGTTGCGCTGCGCCCCTGCATCCACCGCCAGCAGGAGAAGCTCGGAATCTCCCGCGACCGTCCGGTACAGCGAAAAGCCGAGGCTTCGTTCGTCCCCGTCGCGGGCGATAACGAGCCGGACTCCGGTCATTGGCAGGATCCCCGCGCACTGCGAACGGGTCCACGCCTCGCCGAAACGGGGAGGAAAGGCGGAGTTCATCACCTCCATCACAGAATCGAGATCCTCGGAGCTTCCGGGGACAAGATGGACGATCATGCGGCGACACTCGCCTTGGCGTCCGGTGCGCGCCCATAGAGCGGGGCCGGCGGCAGGCTGAGTAGCGAGCTGGGCAGCCGAAGTGCCCGGGCGGCGCTCGGCCACGCTTCGATTGCCGTCCCACTTCCCCGCGCTTCAACCAAGGCGGCGGCGCCGGGTCCGACGACGGTCTCTGCTGAAATAAGAGGTGCGGCGGCAGCGGGCGGAAGATTGAAGAGCGGGCTCGATGGCTGAAGTCCGGAATCGAATTGCTGGACGAAAAGCTCTCCATGGCCACCGTTCATCGCGGCGGCGACTTCGCCATCCGCCGGTGCGGAGGCAGCGAGCAAGGCTAGCGAGGAGAGGCCTTTGATCTCCGCCTTCCAACCGATCGCCATGCCGTGAGCCGCGGCGATCCCGACGCGAAGGCCGGTGAAGCTTCCGGGACCGACGCCGACGAGGATCTCATTCGCGGATCGTCCGCCAAGAAGTTCGTCGAGCATTGGCGCAAGCCGTTCGGCGTGGCCGCGGCCGATCACCTCGTCGATCGAGCCGATGCATTCGCCATCCTCGAAGAGGGCAGCGGTGCAGGCGGCCGTGGACGTATCGAGCGCAAGGATCATCGCAACCTATGGGCCACAGCCTCAGGCGCGGGGCAAGCCCCTAGACTGCCTCGACGGATTCAACTTCGGGCACATAGTGCTTGATGAGGCTCTCGATACCGCGCTTCAGGGTCACGCTCGACGAGGGGCAGCCGGAGCAGGCGCCGTGCATCGCCAGGTAGAGGCGGCCGTCGCGATAGCCTTTGTAGCTGATATCGCCGCCGTCGTTGGCAACCGCCGGGCGGACCCGGGTTTCGATCAATTCCTTGATCTGGTCGATAATTTCCGAATCCTCGGGATTGTCCTCGAAGGCCAAGTCCGGCGCGACCTCGATCCCCGCGGCGGTCCCCGCTTTGAACAGCGAAGCGCCGGTCACGAAATGGTCGAGCAGCGTTTCGAGCACGATCGGCTCGAGGTCGGTCCACGAAACCCCCGGGGCGGCGGTGACGGAGATGAAATCGCCGCCGAAGAAGACGCCCTCGACCATTTCGGTGTCGAACAGCGAATGGGCCAGCGGGGATGCCTCCGCGCTCTCCGCGTCGGGGAAGTCGCGGGTCCCGTTCTCCATCACCGGCTGGCCGGGAAGGAACTTGCGCGTCAGCGGGTTCGGGGTCTGTTCGGTGCGGATCAGCATGACCGCGATGTGGCCCCCGTGACCGCGCCGATCAAGAGCCGAGCGGCGGCGCTCCGAGAATGATCCACGCGGTCACCGCCAGCGCGATAAGAGTGCAGACGATTGCAACGAGCGGAGTCGCCGGGCGCATCGGCTCCATCCCGCGCGGAAGGTCGGCCCTGCCCGTAATCATCGGGCCAAGGAGATTGCGGCCGAGCGCGAGGCGGTACAGCAGGATCGCGGCGACGTGCAGGCCGATCAGGACCAGCAGCCAGTCGAAGATTTCCTCGTGGAGCTCGGTCATGCTTTCCGACGTGCCGGTAGTGACGACATAGGCGAGCGGCCCGCTGAAGAAGCCATCCTCGTCCGAAGCGAACAGGCCGGTTCCCACCTGGGCGATGAGAATCGCAAGAAGCGCGAGGACGCTGAGCGCTCCCAGCGGGGCATGGCCTGCGAGCGGCCAGCGGAAGCGGTTGCGGATATATTCGGCGACTGCCCGGGGACCCCGGACGAAGGCCGAGAAGCGCGCGGTCGAGCCACCCAGGAACCCCCACAGGATCCGGAAGGCCAGAAGGAACAGGACGCCATAGCCGAGCCACAAGTGCAAGCTGTCGCGGCCGGTTTCGGCGGTCCACCAGCTCAGGCCGACGAGCAGGACGAGAGCCCAGTGAAAGAGGCGTGTCGGAAGATCCCAGACGCGCTGCTTCACTCCGCTCAGTCTTTTTTCGGTGCCCGGTAGAGGTCGTGGCAGGCCTTGCAGGTCTTGCCGAGCGCCTCGAACGTGGCGTTGATCTGGCTCAAATCACCGCTCTTTGCAGCGACGTTGAACTGGTTCGCCGCCTGCTCGAAATCGTGCGCCTTGAGCGCGAAGTCCTCGGGCTTCTGCCAGATTTCCGGCTTGGCGCGGGTCTTGCCGACATCGGGGCCGGTTCCCGCCGGGAAGAGCGGCTGAATCTTCGGAGCGAGCTCCGCGATCTTCGCTGCGGCCTGCTGGATCGCGGCGATGTCCGGGCTCGACGATTTCAGCTGCTTGCCGATGGCTTTGGTCTGGTCGCCGAACGCTTCCATGTCCTCGTGACGCTGGTGCATCATCGACAGCGCCTGCTCGCGCGTCGGCGGAGCGCTTGTAGCCGAATTCTGGGTCGCAGCCGAAGGCGTCGCCGAGTTCGCCTGGTTGGCGGGTTCCTGCGCCTTGCAACCGGCAAGCAACAGGATTGCGCACAAAGCGCAGGCTGTTTTCGCGACCATCATTCCCCTCTCGTCAGTTCGAATTCCAGCTTCCGTCGATCATCTTGATAATTCCAGAGAAATCCTTCGAGCCGCCGCCCTTTTCGACGAACTCCTCGTAAAGCTCCTCGGCTTCCTCGCCCATCTCGGCGTCGACGCCCGCATCCTTCGCGGCTTCCATCGCCAACCTCAAATCCTTGAGCATCAGGGCCGCGGCAAACCCGCCTTCGTAATTGTTGTCGGCGGGAGTCTTCGGGCCGACTCCGGGAACGGGGCAGTAGCTCGTCATCGACCAGCTCTGGCCCGAAGCCTGCGAAGAAATGTCGTAGAAGACCTGCGGGTCGAGCCCAAGCTTCTGCGCGAGAACGAATCCTTCACAGGTCGCCGCCATCGTCGCTCCGAGGATCATGTTGTTGCAGATTTTCGCCGCCTGGCCCGCGCCCGGCCCGCCGGCGTGGATCACCGCCTTCGCCATCGGGTCAAGGATCGGCTCGGCGCGGGCGAACGCCTCATCGGAAGCACCGACCATGAAGGCGAGCGAACCGCCCGCGGCGGCGGCGATTCCCCCGGAGACAGGCGCGTCGACCATCACGTAGCCGCCATCCACGGCCTCGGCTTCCACGGTGCGGGCGCTGGCGACGTCGATCGTCGAGCAGTCGATCAGCAGCGCTGTGCCAGGCGCCGAGCCGAACACGTCATTGCGATAGACTTCGAGGACGTGCTTGCCAGCGGGAAGCATGGTGATGACGACGTCGGCATCCTTGCAGGCCTCGACGGTCGATCCGGCGCGGTTGCAGCCCTGCGCGACCGCTGCGTCGAGCGCCGCATCGCTGAGGTCGAAGGCCCAGACATCGTGCCCGGCCTTCACCAGGTTCGGGGCCATTCCCCCGCCCATGTGGCCAAGCCCGATGAATGC